>JAFGFY010000282.1 GCA_016930795.1 Deltaproteobacteria bacterium | reverse complement strand
ACGCCGGGGCGGATGAACCCGCCGAAGCCTTGTGCGAAGGCGGGTCATGTAATGGGAACCACGGGTTTACCCGTGGGGCTCCATTTTAAAGAGATATCGTATTTTCGTTCCAATATGCCGAAAATGTGACTATAAAAATATACAAAAAATCCCATCCGGGCAACAAATCAAGAATAATCTCAACTGCGATAGCCACTCGCTTCCTCTGGTGAAATCATGAGAAAAGTACAGGTCTCATTTTCCTCTCAGGTCTTTAATCCACCAAAGGCAGACGAGGGTTAAATCATTCTTCCAACTGATCCGTGCAATGACCAATATCAAGACTCCTTTTTCAAACGCCATTCTTCAAGTTGTTTTCTTAACGGTTCCCAGTACTGCCTGTCAGCTTCTTTTTCCCGGTCTTCTTCATCCTTTAACAGCCTTTGGAGTCCTGCCATATCACTACTTAGGGCCAATGATATGAGTAGTCTATCTTTAGAGACTTCCATTGCAATATTGGAAAATTTTTTACAGAGATATAAGTAATAGTGACAGGCCTGTCCACCGATCAAAAAGGCTTTAATATGATGTTTTAAAAATGTTGAAAGGACTTTGGGAATCGGGCTCAGAGTCATATTCTCCTCCGAGGAGCACGAAGGTGTCCCACAATTGGAGTGATTGAGAAAAACGTTCTGCTTCTGTGATCTCGTACCAATCCCGGACTTCTGGATCGATCATTGGCGCGAAAGAAGAATCGTGGAATAGATTTTTCATGATAATAAGTCTATTTGATTAAAGTTTCTAATAACATAGCCACTCTGCTAATGAAAGATTTTTAAGACTTTTATCCCAATCCTTTTTTTGAAAATGTACAGCGAGCGTATTCTTCCCACCTGTAAGTCGGGGTGAGTGAGAGAATCGAGATAATCAGAAAGAAATCTTTATATTTCGGAGCTTTCCTTTTAACTTCACTATCCTCCGCATTTACGGGCTATGGCTTGTGGATTGGGGTTCAATGGAAGTTCTTGCCCGTTGGAAAGCTTCAATGCCATTCATACCAACCCGATGGTTACCTGATTTTATAACTTATTAATTTTACGGCGTATCTTCTTCATTCTGCTTCTGTTGTCCTGCCCGTGCATGCTGTGTCTGGTGTGAATAGAATAAAACACTTAGCATACTGTCAGTGCAAAAAGGTAAGAATTTGATGCGAATGATCATAAAAAGTGGGTACGATTCTGGGCATAAAGAGCATTAAAATATTACACTTACATAGTCCATAAAATACATGATAGACCTTATTTATATTCTATTTAATTCTAAATAAACTCCGAAAATATTTTATCATGACCGTGTACAATTGTGACGATATTCATGGGAGACAGCCAAACACAGAACTGTTCTAGACACTTAAAATGCAAAAACCTTTTCTAGTAGGTGGCCATGGAGACCTTTGACACTATAGACGAATCAGTGGAGGTGGAGACATCCTTACCCCCTTTGAAAATCATTCTCATTGAGGATGATGAGGATGATTTTGTTTTGATTCGGGATTTTTTATCAGAGATCAGGGGTTGTGATTTCACTCTTGACTGGATTCAGGAATACAAAAAGGCCCTGGAAACATTTGAGGATGAGAGTCATGATGTCTGTCTCCTAGACTACAGGCTCGGCTATCATGACGGATTTGAAATTCTCGAAAAAGCTAAAATGAAGGGTTGGAAAACCCCTATAATTTTTCTGACAGGGCACGGGGAATATGATTTAGATGTTCGGGCTATGCAAGCCGGAGTTGCTGATTATCTTGTCAAAGACCAGATCAATGCTCAGCTACTGGAGCGATCTATACGATATGCCATAGATCGGTCAAAATCCATGAGAGCTCTTGAGGCGGCCTATGAAAAGATGGAACAAAAGGTCATCGAACGCACAGCCAACCTAGCTGAGGCGAATGCACAGTTGAAAGAAAGCTCGGAGAAGATCAAACGTTTTGCCTATTCGATCTTCCATGATCTCAAAAGCCCTGTTATCGGTATCTACGGACTTACTCGACGCCTCTTTGATGGTTACGCGGATAGACTCGATGAAAAAGGCAAGCGGCATTGCGAACAAATATTGCGTGCCTCTGAGCAGATTGCTGCCCTTGTGGAGAATATCAACATATTTATCGCGTCAAAAGAGATCCCTATATTATTTGAGAATGTGAAATTAAAAGAACTTTGCGGAATCATCAGGGATGAATTCTCAGCACAGCTTGATTTACGGGAGATTCATTTGTCGGAACCCTATGAAAATCCAGAGGTGCGTGCAGACAGACTTTCTTTATTGAGGGCTCTTCGTAACATGGTGGATAATGCCTTGAAATACGGTGGAGATGAGCTGAGCCGGATAGAAATCAACTATTTAAATGGGAAAGAGAATCATGTTATAGCAGTTAAAGATAACGGCTCCGGCCTAACTTGTGAGGATCCCCAGAAAATATTCGGTCTCTTTTTTCGCGAAAACGATATCAAAAACAAGACAGTGAATGGAACAGGTCTTGGCCTTGCCATTGTGAAGGAGATCGCTAACCGACACAGAGGTGAGGTTTGGGCTGAGTCCCACACCCCAAGGGGCACAACGATATTTATGTCGATCTCCAAAGAACTCTGATTATTTATGGAATATCCAAAGCGCATATACTTCCTATTAATGTCTCCAGCGTGTCGATAACGTTTTCAAGTGAAGACGTAATTTTGATATAAAGAAATCAGCTCCACAGTCGGAGGCCGCTTCAACATACTCTCTGTAATCGAAACTGGACAAGACAATAATGAATACCTTCGGGTAACGAGTCTTTGTCTTTTTCGTAAGATCCAGACCGTTTGTATCCAGTAGTTTAATGTCCATGAAGATGAATCGCGACTCCCGCCCTTCGATCATTTTTAGGGCTTCCTTCTCTGTCCTTCCCTCTTCCTCCTCCATATCGGGGAATCGAGAGGTCAATATGGATTTCAGTGTCTTCCGAAACACGATATTATCTTCTACAATCAATTCCACTGTTATGGTTGACCGCTTTACCTCAAGACTTTTTATTTGAGTGTTCTTATAGATTTACTTATATCTGTCTTTTAGCATATTATGTATAAATGTATTCGAGTGCCGAGTTTCCCCAATATAAGAGGAGAGTGGTGATGCAACTTAAAAAGAGAGTAGTGCTTGTGGAGGACCACAAGATCCTCAGAGAGGGACTCCGTTCCCTCTTAAGCCATAGCAGTGATCTTGAAGTAGTAGGTGAGGCTGAAGACGGACTCAGCGCTATTCGCACTGTTCTTGACATTGAGCCAGATCTAGTGTTGCTGGACCTAAACATGCCGAAAATGGATGGGATATCGGTGATCCTGGAGGTCAAGGGCCGTTGTCCGGAAACAAAGATTCTGGCCCTGACCATGCACAAGGGAGAAGAGAATATCTTACAGGCCTTCAAATCAGGGGCGGATGGGTATTGTCTCAAAACCGCCGGCCACGAGGAACTCCTTATGGCCATTAGCTCGGTGCTAAGTGGAAAACAATACCTTAGTCCCGAGATTTCAGGAAAGATCCTAGAGGGTTACCTGGAGAGCAAAAAATCCATCAGGAAGGAATCCTCCTTTGATTCATTGACCAGGAGGGAGAAGGAGGTCCTGAAACTGGTGGGAGAGGGATATCAAAATAAGGAAATTGCGGATTATCTGTGCATCAGTGTCAAGACCGTAGAGAAGCACAGGGCTAACATCATGGAAAAGCTGGATCTTCACACCGCATCGGCACTCACCGCCTATGCAATCGAGAAAGGTTTGGTCACAAGATGAACGCCCCGGGATGTAAAGACCAGACCGCCTGAATGATTGTCCCTTTGCCCATTCCGGAATTAATTCGGAAGTTGCCCCCATAAACCTCTGCTCTCTCTTTCATTCCCATCAGGCCCATACCCCCGCCGTCATCCGATTTGGATCGTATCCCTTCCGGGTCAAATCCTTTGCCGTTATCTTCCACTATCAGTTCCAGGTTGTCGTTGTTTCTCTGCAAACAAAGCCGTATTTTATCGGCGCCGCTGTGTTTTAGACTATTGTTCAGCGCCTCCTGGACCATACGTAGGATTACTATCTTTAAATTGTCCGGCACATCATCTTCAGCGATGTCCATTCGAGTTTCTATGGATATCGTGGAATACACTTCCTGAAGCCTTCTCACCGCCCATTGAATCGCAGCGATAATCCCCAAATCGTCCAGGACAGACGGCCTCAAATTCGTGGACATCCGCTGGGTCTCTTCCATTGTCTCTTTTACAAGCTCAATGATCCTCTCCAAAGTCGGCCCATCCTGCGGGATATTAGCCGCCCCCATACGGTAGCGCTTATCTTCCAGGATATATTTGATTGCGGTCAGGTTGGACCCTATACTATCATGGAGTTCTTTGGCAATACGTGTCCTTTCTCGCTCCTGGGCTTCGACAAGCCTGCCGGATAATGCTCGAAGCGCACTTTCCGATTCCCTGATAGCTTTTAGTGCATTTGCCCTATCCATGGAATACCGAATGGAACGCTCCAGTGTTGTAGACTCCAAGTTACCCTTTTCCAGATAGTCGGCTGCCCCGGCTTTCATGGCCTCGAGGTCGGTTTCATGATCACCGTAACCTGTGAGCATGATGACCGGTGCATCAAAACCCTTTTGCTTCATGACCTTGAGCAATTCGATACCATTCTTTTCTCCAAGCCTATAGTCTAGGAGACACACTTGATATTGTCCGGAAGAAATCATGTCCAACGCATTTTCGGGCGTGGACACCCAATCCAATTGACACCTCCATGTATGGATCCCGGAGATTATGTCTCGAATAATCACGTAATCATCTTCGTCATCCTCTATAAGAAGGATCATAACCGATAGATCATCCATCCCAATTTTCACACTTTTATGATTGAAAATGATAATTTATTCTAATTTTAAACAGCCCCTAATGAATCATGAATATAGCATCCATCCAATGAAATAGCACTGAAATAATGGTGGCGGAAATATCATGGGCATTATAAACAATCCGTACAGGTTATGTGAATGAAAAATACAGGATTCTCCTTATTCCCTGCCCCACGATAATCCAGTAGGGTATAGACATCTATGAGATAGTAGAGATGCCGAGCCCCAATAGTAAATGATTTCAGTCAATACCCATCGAAGAAATAAGCCTATAGGGGGTTTTGCCATGCGAGTAAGTGTTATTCACAATAAATGCGAAACCGTGGGTGTGTGCGTGAAGACTTGCCCGGATGTATTTCGTTTTCAGGAAGGCAGTAAAAAGTCAACCGTGATAGTGGACAAGGTATCTTCTCATCTGGAGCAGAAATGTCTTGAAGCGGTTGATTGATGCCCTAATAGGGCTATTGTTGTGTTTTTGTAATAACCCATCTTTTCTTATGATGAAATACTGGATAGACCTTATTCCCATATAAACAATAAAATAATATTTTTGTATTAATCCTTATATTAAGCCGTATTGTAAAAACAAAATCTTATCAAAGGAGGTGTTATTATGGAGAGGTCACTTTCAACCACTAAGCGTGGAAGACCATGGTGGATGACGCCGTTCGCACGAGAACCCATGGGAGATATCTGGTCCGACCGCATCTGGCTTGAGTGGCCCCGGATGATGGGAGAGGAATACTCACCAATTATGGACTTCTATGAAAAGGAAGGTAAGTATCATATCAGGGCGGATCTTCCCGGCGTCAGCAAGAAAGACATTTCAATCAACATAGACAATGATTTAGTGACTATTAGAGGGAAAAGAGAATCCACCAAGGAGGAGTCCGATGCCAGCTATTATATTAAGGAGTCTTCATACGGCTCCTTTTCACGTTCCTTCAAGTTACCTGGTGCCGTGGATGAAAACAAGGTGGAGGCAAATTTCAAGGATGGGGTGTTGAATCTTGTTATGCCGTCTAAAGAATCAACCAAGACCCTCAAAATAAGGATCAAAGAAGGATAGGATTTGGGGGCTAAAGGGATAGCTCATTAATTCTTTGTATGGATATCATGGAAGAAGTCTTAACAATAATGATGGATGATGATCCGGTGCGATTCACGGAGGACGGTAAGGTCTCGGTAATCGATGCTATAAAAGCAATAACAAATTCCGATCAACCCCATGAGATATGGGAGGAACTCCAAAGAGATAAGCCGGAACTCCTTGACTATTGCGAATCATATTCTGAAGTTGAAAGCGGCGATATGGCTTTCATCAATCATGAAGGATGGGAAAAGATCTGGCTATTGATGATCGAATATCTATTCTTACACAGGCAATAATGCTGTCTGGGACAGATCTTGAAATGAAAAGGATAGGCATTACCTCCCTTAATCTGGAGAAGTGAATTGGGCAAAAGGAGGAAGAAATGTATTTCGTTCAAAATAGAGACAAAACCATGATACCCCAAAAATACTTAAAATTTTGGGGAAACGATTACCCCTATCTGATTGAAAATAAAAATAGCGTTCAAAGGTGGTTGCCTATTGCAGACAATTCAAGGGCTCAACGCCTTATCAGAAACATCAATAGAGACTCTGGGTTTTGGATAAGGGGAGATGATTTCATAATGGGACCCATAAACAGGTCGGGGAATTTTCAGGACAAAGTGATCATGCCCTCATGGATTTAATCTGTAGTCGAAAGGAGATGTGAAAAGAAAGTATTGATTGTTTAATACTCTATGTATGGTCACATACATCGTATGGCTGATGCTGTTGCTGAAGGAGGGCGTGAAGTAAGAAAAGGGGAAGTGGGCCTGAGACGCGTGCCCGAAACCCTTTCCCAGGAGGTTTTAACTAAAATTGGCGCTATCGAGGCGTAGAAGGCCATGGTCGATGTTCCGATCTGTACTGTCGACGAACTTGCAGAGGCAGATGCGGATAGATGAAATGACAGGCGGGTCACCCTATGGAGCATCAACCATCGCGGGAGGACGGGGGGAAAGGATGCCGAGTGATAACGAACTGGCCGCGGCTCGATTTCAGGGAAAACATGTTGCTACCATCGCATCAAGGCTTTAATAAAATCCTGATTACATCCTAAAAACAGCGGAGGTTTGATAATGGGCACTCTTCCGGAGGGCAGACAGCGTGTACTGGTTATAGATGACTTTAAAGCGATACGGGATATCATTTCAAAGTTTTTTGCGCATATGGGATATTCGGTGGTTGCGGCCGACAACGGAAAGGAGGCATTGGGGCTTTTCTTCGACAATCCATTCAGTCTGGTGTTAACGGATCTGGATATGCCTGAGATCGACGGCCTGACTCTCGCCTTTTCCATCAAGCAGAGATACCCGCATACACCTGTTGTATTGATAACGGGAAGCGAATCAGAGGATATTCAGAAAGGCCTTGTGGACCTGATCATACCCAAGCCGTTTAAGATAAAGGACCTTGAACAAACAGCTCAAAGGTTTTTGAGTAAGGGGAAATCCGTTGCCGCTGTCGCATCAGAACTATCAAAATAAACCATAAGAGTAGCGGGATTAAAATAGGGGGCACCGTTCTGAACCATGATAGTGGAAGCCAAGCTTTATGAGATTCTGGATGATAAGAAGGTCCATTGCCACCTGTGCAACCACCACTGCAGGATCAAGGATTCAAAATTCGGATTTTGTGGCGTAAGGCAAAATAGAGGAGGCAAATTGTACACGCACGCCTATGGAGAAGCAATTGCAGTGAATACGGACCCCATAGAGAAAAAGCCGCTCTATCATTTCCTCCCCGGGACAGCTTCCTTTTCCATCGGCACGATAGGATGCAATTTCCATTGCGGCTTTTGCCAGAACTGGCAGATCTCCCAGGTCTCTCCCGGCGATGGAACGGTTATGGGTGGATACAATCTTCTGCCTAATGAAGTCGTAAAGAACGCGAAAGAGAAACACTGCCGAAGTATTTCTTACACCTATACCGAACCTACCATATTCTTTGAGTATGCCTATGACACGGCCCGGTTGGCAAAGGAAGAAGGGCTGTTTAATGTCTTCGTCACTAACGGTTATATGACCACCGAGGCCTTAAAGACGATCCGCTCTTATCTTGACGCGTGTAATGTTGATTTGAAATCTTTCAGGGATGATTTCTATAAGAAGATCTGTCAAGGTCGCTTGGAGCCGGTCCTCGCATCCATTCGCACCATGAAGGATCTCGGGATCTGGGTGGAAATCACCACATTGGTGATTCCCGGCCAGAATGACGACGAAGAAGAATTGAAAGATATCGCTCGATTTATCGCCGGAGTTGACCCCGATATTCCCTGGCATATCAGCCGGTTTCATCCGGACTATCAATTTAATTGCGTAGAGGCTACCTCCATGGAGGCTTTAAAAAACGCCTATTCGTTAGGAAAGGACGAGGGATTGCGATATATCTATATTGGGAATGTGCCCGGCGAAGCAACAGAAACCGTCTGCCCAAAATGCAGAAGACTCCTCATTCGACGGCAGGGCTATATTGTAGAACAGAACCAGGTCAAGAACAATGTTTGCCCTTCTTGCGGACAGCATATAGCGGGGGTTTTTAATTAAAGGT
>JAFGFY010000281.1 GCA_016930795.1 Deltaproteobacteria bacterium | reverse complement strand
GGAAGGCAATGAGGGGGATTGCATCCCCCTTACCCCCGCGCCGCATTCATCCCCGCCATTTATGGCGGGGTATTCTGCGGGGTTCTCTTGAAGCTCCCCGCGGCAAGCCGCGGGGAATCTTCCAAATGTAAGGATCTTTCTATTATTGTAATTCGCTCGCTAACCCCGCAGCCCGTCCTCCGTCCCGTTGAAGCGGGACTATGGATGGACAATCTACGGGGAATGCGCTCGCTGTGCATTTTCAATAAGTCTCGAAAAAGCCCTTCAGGTGTTCGGATGGGATTATGGTTTGGAGCAGATATAAAAGATCTGATGCTCGCCGCGGGGATTCGTGCGAAAAGGATTTTCTCTCATCAGAGATTTTGAGGCTCTTCTGTTTATCGATTATTTCCCTCCCGGTAACAATATCATCCACAGACCCAGCATGACAAAGAGCGCGCCGGCCCCCGTCTTGATATAGGCTTCAGGCATTAACCTACTCAGGACAGATCCGAAGGCGACTGCCAACAGGGAAGTCAATAAGAGCGCGCTGGCAGAGCCGAGGAATACTGCTACCTTGGATTTGCTTTCAGCGGCAAAGGCAAGGGTCGCCAGTTGGGTTTTGTCACCCAATTCAGCCAAGAAGATCATCGCAAAGGTCGTGAACAGCGTCTTGTATTCCATAAACTGACTCCGTTTGAATCCGCATAGATATTGACAGAATCCACGTTCTTCACTCAGTGTGAATGAGTCAGACGTTACCATATCACCTTTGAGGAAGATATGTAAATCTGCCAGGGAATCAATCCCAAGTTAATCCATATCGTTGTGTTTTTGTGGAACAACGTTATAGAATCTCCCATCACTCTTTGTGGCGGGGGTGTCTGCTCACATGAAGATATAAGTGATTACCCAAAGACATAAAAAGGAATAGAACGTCTTGGTCGTTGGCGCCCCAATCGTTAAAGAAGACAGATTGTTGGGTATCATGTGTCTCTCTTTTGACACAGAGAAATTCGAAAGGAATGGGGAATCAGTAAACAAGAGTTTGTGAGAATCGACTTCAATCTCAAATAGAATCAGCCGAAAGAAAATAATTCGAAATCGCCTTCTTAGTCGATGGGCAAAAGACTCTGAATAGGGCTTCCCTCTATTCTTTCAGGAAAGTCCATATGCAGTTCCCCCCTGTGGGTATCGAATGCTATCTCCGCGGATAATGCCTCGGCAAGCAAGGCCTCTTTTCTTGTTGGAAATTCGCCAGTGATATGAGAGGCAAGACCAGTAAGAGCAATCCTCGTCCTGCTTTCATTGGAATTAATTGAAATATGAATCTTCTTCCCCGGGCCTGGATGGCGTAGAGAAAAATTGATGACGTGAAAAAGGAGGTTTTCCAGAAAGAGGGGGCTCGTGTATATCACGCGGGAATCACCGCCTACAAGATTCAGTTCAGTCCTCCTTAAGGCCGAGTCCAATGGACAAACCTCCATCATAAGGCCCACAATCTCCCTGATGTCGACCTCCCTAATGAAGTCGTCGACGCTATGGGCAAAGGTGTTCATGTTTCTAATAATCCGGTTTGCCCGTTCAACATCCTCAATCATGCTTCCACTCAGCGAGCGAAGCTTATCAGGTGGTAATCGCATGCCTTTTTCGGACAGTTCCACCAATTCATACATCAGACCCGATGTTTCGGATATGATGGCCAAGACATTCTTCACTTCGTGAGATATGAGTCTATTGGTCATTCCGAAGAATGAGAAACCCTCGGCACAGATTCTTCCGACCGTATTTTCCATGCGTTCCTCCGGACGCTTCAATTGAAGCCCCCGCGGCCCGTCCTCCGCAGTAGCCTGCTACGGAGGATGGACAAGCCGCGGGGAATGCGCTTGCCCCGTTAAATCCCTTCGGGTGCTCGACGCAATTTAACGGGGCGAGATGTGGATTTTCATGCGCTCAGGGCTTCCTTGATCTTTTCGACAAGAGTCTCGATCTTAAACGGTTTTATGAGATAGGAAGCCCCTTCCCTTATCCCGATATCATAGTCCTCTTCAGAACCGTGGCCTGAAACAAAGACAAACTTCATTTTTGGTGCCAGTTTCTCAAGCCTTTTTTTCAGATCGATACCGCTCAAACGCGGCATCTTCACATCCAATACGGCGATGTTGTATTCATTGTGTTCGACCTTAGAAAGGGCCCCATCAGAAGTCGTGGTCCAGTCGGCCTCAAAACCTCTGATCTCCAGCCGTTCCGCTAAACGGGAAACAAACTTCTCCTCATCATCAACAAGCAGGACCTTCATTTCAGATCTCCCCTTGAGTGTTTATCGGCAGATGAATTTCAAAAATAGCTCCCTCCCCAAGCTTGCTTTGCACAGAAATATCGCCTTTGAGTTTTCGCACAAGCCCAAACGTGATGGAAAGCCCGAGGCCTATCCCGCCCTCGGACCCCCTGGTGGTGAAAAAGGGCTCGAAAATCCTTTTTTGGTCCTCTGGTGATATTCCGGGTCCAGTGTCTCTTATTCTTATGGAGACGGTTTTCTCCCCATCTCGTTTCACTGAAATGTCAAGACGTCCCCCGTTTTTCATGGCCTGGAAGGCGTTGTTGATAAGATTCAGAAGGATTTGATGCAGCCTTCCACGGTCAGAATATATCATAGGGATGTCTTCCGGGACATCCACCTGGATGTCTATATTCCGGTATGCCGCCTCCTTTCTCTGGAAAGAGAGGACCTCCGAGAGAACCCTGCTTAACTGGATCGGCGTAATCTTCGGCTCAAATTGTCTGGCAAACCCTAAAAGCTCTTTGGTAATCTCACCGGATCGTTCCACCGACTCCAGCACAGCATCGATGAGTTCCATTAGACGTTCATCTCCCTTGTATTCCTTTCTTAGGGTAAACAGATCCTTAATCAGCCCCGCATTCTCTCCGATGACGGCCAACGGGTTGTTGATCTCATGGGCCACCCCGGCGGCCAACCGACCCACAGATATCAGCCTACTGGAGGTTTCAAGGCGCTCGATAGCCTTCAGTCTTGTTTGATCCGCATCATAAATCCTGTTCATAGTCAATATTGATATGCACAGGACGACCACCATAGTTATGACAACGCTTACCCCAAAAAACCAGTTGATTTTTTGCCGTATGGAACGCCAGCCTTTCATGATCTCCACGCTCCGTTTGACGACCATGAGGATAAAAGGGGAGTTCTCTATGTAGGCATACCCGATCAGAATAGGATCGCCTGTCTTGTCGACGGTCTCGACGACCTGAGTATGGACGGAATATTCAGGTACAGGTAAATCGATTCTCCCCAACATCTCCCCATAATAGTCGGAAGGGGTCTGAAGCAACCCATCGCGGCTGCATAGAAAGGCTTCACTCTTTTCAGTGAGTTCCAGCGAAGACAGGATTTGAATGAGCTTCTGGATATCTAGGGTCGCGCGGAGTATAAAAATCGCGCTACTACCCTCCACTGGCCATCTTAAGGCAACGATCATGTGAGGGAGATTTCTGTAACCCAGAAACACATCACTGACATAGGAGCCGTCTTCAGCGCATCTTATGAACCACTCTTGATCCCTGTAGTTTTTCCCTATGAGAGAAAATGGGCCGGAATAACCAATCTGTGAACCGGAATTATCGATCAACCCCAGGTCTACAAAGCCGCCGAATCCCATCTTGAGATTGTGCAACACCTGTGACAACTCATCCGAGGCTTTGAGTGCCTCGACGTTCTTCTGCTGAATAATGAACTTCAAGGCATCGAGGCGTTCCTGCAAAAAATAGGTGATGGTCCGTCTTGTGTTGGATGTAAGACGGACGATTCGAAGATGGTTTTCATTTTCGATGGCCGTGTCTTGGAGCATATAGGTAAACATGAGCAGAATCGCCATTGGGGCAATAGAGACAAACGCCCGAAGCGAGACAGAAATGAGGTAAAATCTTCTATAATTAAAAAGGGTTTGGGCTTGATCCATGGATGTCCCTGCATGCCAAAACCTCGGTTTAAAGTGAGTCGCGAAATTCTTAATTGGATTCATCTCTTTTCTCAGACTTTTGGGTGAGTGCTGCTTCAAGTTCCGAGATCTTTCCGGGCTTATTGAAACAGGCAATCGCGCCAAGTTCAAGGCAGGTCTCAAAAGTATGCTCATCCGCATGGCCGGATAGGATCACAATCCTCATGTGAGGGAGGGCTTGCAGTGTCTTTCTGAGAACCTCGACCCCATCGATGTCCGGCAGGCGGAGATCTAAAATCATGCCGTCAAAACTATCGCTTCGCAGCAGTAAAAGAGCAGTCCTCCCGTCATAGACCGGTGTCGCATCAAACCCCCTGAGTGTCAGTCTTTGTGACAGAACGTCTGCGATTTTCTTTTCGTCATCAACGACAAGAATCTTCATATGCGCCATATTGCAACATAAGGAGGGATTGACATCAAGATAATTATTTAATAGACATGTGTTTCATATCTAAATACATACTTTCTGGTTCGAGGGGAGTGGTAAGGCATAGATTAGGAACTATGGGAATAGGCAATGCGAAAGGATCTTGAGGCCATGTCTCCGAAATATTTGGGAAATTCCTTTTTCTTCATCAACTTGATGCTGTTCATGTTGCTTGCCCATCCCCTGACAGCCTCGGCGGCCGAAAATATAGGCACTCACGGGTCGGGACAGCCCTGGTGGTTCTGGCCCTTGATATTGTTCATTTTCTGTTTTGGACTCGGTATCATCGCCGTCCTGGCAGGTGTGGGCGGGGGGGTCCTCTACGTTCCTCTGGTTAGCGGTTTTTTTCCCTTCCACATCGATTTTGTCCGCGGCGCAGGACTCATGGTGGCCTTGGCCGGCGCGCTGGCAGCCGGACCTGGTCTTTTGAGACGAAATCTTGCGAGTCTTCGCCTGGCCCTCCCGGTGGCATTGATCGCCTCCGCGAGCTCCATCGTCGGAGCCATGTTTGGACTCTATCTCTCTAAACTGAACCCGGACATCGTCCAAGTCTGCCTAGGCACTACCATCGTGGGCATCGCGATTCTTCTGCTGCTTTCAAAGAACACTGAAAAGCCGATTGTAGAAAGGCAAGACGCGCTGGGTCTCGCCCTGAGCGTTCACGGCGCCTATCTTGACGAGGGGACCCGTGAAGAGGTCAGTTGGAAGACTCATCGAACCCCCCTTGGGCTCGCGATGTTCATCTTGGTCGGGATACTTGCCGGTATGTTCGGCTTGGGAGCAGGATGGGCCAATATTCCGGTGCTCAATCTAATCATGGGCGTGCCCTTAAAGGTATCCGTGGCCACGAGCAAATTTCTCCTCTCCATCACTGACACATCCGCGGCCTGGATATATATGAACAAGGGCTGTGTGATTCCTTTAATTGCCATCCCCTCCATTCTGGGATTGATGTTTGGATCATTTGTCGGGGTAAAACTCCTAAGCATCGCTAAGCCCAAATTCATTCGCTATATGGTCATTCTTGTCTTGTTTTTCGCCGGGGCCAAGGCCATAGACAAGGGGCTTGGCCTCGGAATTCTCGGCTGAGAAAAGGAGTTGAGTGATGAGTAATGGGACACCTAATAATCTGAAACCCATGCCTGAGCAGATCGCTTATGCCAATGTTCTATTTATTGGGGCGTGGACAGGAATCGTGTTAATGATCATCACTTACATCATCTATCTAGGAGGTATCCTGCCGCCACACGTGGATCTCCCCCTAATCACACAGCACTGGGACAAAGGAGTTGATGAATTTCTGGAGATCACCCATTCACCGCACGGATGGGGATGGCTGACCCTCCTGAGCAAAGGAGATTTCATCAACTTCATCGGGGTGGTCCTTCTTGCCCTGCTGACAATAATCTGTTATCTCCTTTTGATCGTAGGATACAAGAAGAGAAGAGACTGGACCTATTTCGCAATAGCCATACTTGAAGTCGCGGTCTTGTCTCTGGCCGCCTCCGGCCTCTTGGGCGCCGGTGGCCACTAGAAGACGGGCTTCATTCCCAAAAAGGAAGGGTTCAACGTCATGAAAGAAAAAGGGTTCAACGTACTACTGGTGGACGATGAGAAAAAGTTTCTGGACTCCATCGCGGAACGCATACGTCTGAAGGGATTTGAACCATTCCCGGCCACCAGCGGCAAAGAGGCCCTGGAGATCGCCCGTAAAACAAAGTTCTACGCGGCGGTCGTGGACCTCAAGATGCCCGACATGGACGGATTGACCACAATTACCAAACTCAAAGAAATCCATCCCCAAATAAAGACCGTCCTCCTGACAGGATTCGGCGATGAAAAAATCAAAGAAGCTGCTGAAGCCTTAGATACGGCCTATTTCGAGAAGGATGAGATGGGGAGGTTCTGGAGTTTCCTCACAGGCATGGGGACAAAAGGGCCCAATATCCTGTTGGTGGACGATGAGAAAAAGTTTCTTGACTCCATCGCGGAACGCATGCGTCTGAAGGGGTTTGAGCCATTTCAGGCCACCAGCGGCAAAGAGGCCCTGGAGATCGCCCGTAAAACAAAGTTCTACGCGGCGGTCGTGGACCT
>JAFGFY010000066.1 GCA_016930795.1 Deltaproteobacteria bacterium | reverse complement strand
TTGGCTCTATGCTTTGGCCTTTTCCACAGATTTTTGGTTCCACACCTCTATCAAATAATCCTTCTGTTCCTCAAATTTGACGGCCTGTTCTTCAACCAGGGCTTCGGCCTCTCGGGAGGACATCTCCCAGCTTTGCCGGACAAATGAGGCTACCCTGGCGAAGTAGAGGGGAGTCATCATATCAAGGAGTTTATATCTGTTAATGGTCCATAGGTGGAACGTGGACGCTAATTCATAGAGGATTTGCACCCATGCATCTGTTGAAATATGAAAATGGTCAGAATCCATCTCTGCTGTTTCGCGAATCTGATCGTAGCAGTCCTTACAAAAAACATCCTTCCAAAGTGGAGAGAATTGCCAATATCCCTTCTTGAAAAGCTCGATCATCAACTCCAGATTTACATTCACCGGCTCGGGGTCAAGACTTCCTTCAAAGCCAAAGATCTCCAGAGGCTCGCTCCCTTTTATACCCTTCCAGTAGCTTTCAAAGCGTTCCATGAGGGAAAAGAGGGCGGAGAGGACCTGGCGGAACATGGGGCCCAAGTGTTGCCCCGGATCCTTAACATCATGGATCTTGGCCCCAAGGTTAGACTGACATATACGGAAACCCTGTGTCACCGCGTTGGTGGTCATCCAGATATCAATACCGAACCGGGCCACATCTGTGTTCCATACGTCCTGTTCTGTGTAGAATTTGGCCACATCCCTTGAGATGGCGAAATCGCCTCCTATGGGCTGTCTTATCCGTTTTCCATAGAGGGCACGGGTCAGGTTGTAGACGATGTTGTTGGTAATGGTTCCGTCATATTTGTGCCTCATATAGACCGGGGCAACGAACTGGTATCCTCTTTCCAAAACCGGATCCAAAAGGTATTTTACCCAATCCGCGGTGATGCTTCTGAGGTCTGAGTCCACCATGGCGCAGACGCGGACCTCTAATCGATCAGACGCCTCAAACAATGATCTTAGAGCCGTGCCCTTGCCCGCCTGTCCCCGATATATGGAGACGATCTTTTCCTGCCATGGTTTGATCTCGAAATCTCTGGCCGCCTCCCGCGTATCATCTGTAGAACCTCCATCGGCAATAAAGATGACACTCCTCTGATTATTATAATACTTGGCCAATCCATGCGACACCATCTGAATCACGTGGGCTATGGTTTTTTCATTGTTGTAACAGGGAATCCCGATGAGGATATCCGCGGAATCGATCTCCTCAATACGCTTGGATGTATAGCCCCGTAAAGCCGTGTCATAATTCATCTTTGTTTCTCCCTCTTCTGTCTTCGAACCCATTCACGGGTGGGAAGTCTATAAAATCTTATATATCATGTTGTTTATCTCATTACAACTGAATCGAGGCGATGCAACACAACGATCATGACTCACCCTTTTCCGTACTAAAAACTCAGCTTTACAAGCCACATGGGGATTGTTATCTTCTGCTGATCACTAGGCTGTTCAAAGCCCTCTTGGCCTTTTTGGGGCGCTGTGAAAATAAGATGTGAGGGTCACCTGTTGGAGAAAAACGAAAAGCCTGGTGAGTTATGAGAAAGTCTATGATCGGAAATCTTGATTTGTGGAAACTGATGGCCGGACTCGGCATTTTTCTCTTCAGCATGGTTCTGCTCGAAGAGTCGGTTAAGGCCCTGTCCGGGAGAGCTTTCAGGCACATGATTCGCCTTTACACAAACACCCGGATGAAGGCCATCGGAAGCGGGACTCTGGTCACCGCTATCTTGCAGAGCAGTTCAGCCGTCTCTCTCATGGTCCTGGCCTTTGTAGGTGCGGGCGTCATGAGTATACAGAACGGAGTCGGTGTGATCATGGGCTCCAATATCGGCACCACCTTTACTGCATGGATCGTTGCTACCCTTGGATTCAAAATAGAAATCGAGAGCTTTGCCTTGCCCTTTATAGGCATTGGTGGAATCGGCCTTATGTTTTTCAGGGATTCCACGAAGCTTACCCATACCAGCAGACTTCTTATAGGTTTTGGTTTCCTGTTTCTGGGGCTGGATTATATGAAAGTGAGTGTCGAAAATATCGCCCAAACTATCGACATGGGCAGGATTCCTGATTACGGACTCTGGCTTTACCTATTGATTGGAATCCTTCTTACGGCAGTTATGCAGGCGAGCGCAGCCAGCATCGCCATTGTTTTGACTGCTCTCAACAGTCAGCTGATTACTTTTGAGATGGGTGCTGCCATGGTCATTGGAGCCAATGTGGGGACGACCATTACCGTTTTGTTGGGTTCCATTGGGGGGGCGCCGGCGAAAAAAAGGGTCGGCTTCAGCCACCTGATTTTCAATGCGTTGACGGCAGTGGTCGCCTTTCTGGCGCTTCCCATTTTGGTTTGGGGTATAAAAATCTTCTTCGACATCCATACGAACAGTGTTATGGCTTTGGCCCTTTTCCATACACTCTTCAATGTCCTTGGCGTCATTATCTTTTTGCCTCTTATGGGGTTGCTGTCTCAGGTGCTTCTAAGGCTCTATCCGGATTACAAAGAGATTCTGACCGTGTATATCGATAAAACTCCGACTGAAGTTCCTGACGCCGCTACCGCTGCCATTCGAAAAGAGATTGTCCATCTTCTTGAGGAATGTCAGCTCTATAACCTCCGCTTGTTGAGAATCGATGAAAAGCTGGTGTTCGATCATGACCTCCACTTTGAAAAGTGCATGAAGAAGAAGCCTACACTTGATCATCTCTATGAGAATCTGAAGTTGCTCCACGCGGAGATCTTTTCGTTCTATTCAAGACTTCAAAACCAGAAACTGGAGGAATCCGAAGCCAAGGAATTGGAACGGATCATCTATGCTTCCAGAAATATCATGAATTCACTAAAAAACTTCAAAAGCATACGCCACAATATGGATGAATTCGATGGTTCGGATAATTCTTACCTCAACGTCCAGTACAAGTTATTCCGGAAACGCCTGGTGGAGCTTTACCATGTCATGAATCGGATTCGTCAAATGAAGAGCAGGGAAGAGCAATACAGGGGACTGCTGACAAGCTTTTCACAGATCGAAGATGCGGATAGGCAGTTCATCCATGAGACCATGAATGCGGTTTCAACCGGCCAAGTACAACAAATGGAGATCTCAACACTTCTGCTGGTGAATCGATTGTTCACTCAGGCCTGCAGACTTCAAATTTTCAGTCTCAAGGATATTCTCCTTTCCCAAGAACAAATCAGCGACTTTGACCGGGAGATGGACAGGTGAGAAGTCTAGGATTTGGAAAGAGAGCAAACGATTGAACACTGAGGCTGGGATCAAGTATTGCTCTT
>JAFGFY010000065.1 GCA_016930795.1 Deltaproteobacteria bacterium | reverse complement strand
TGAATGTTGATAACTCCGTAAAAAGTCAGCAATGGAACGGCAAAGTAAAAAGCTCCAAATGCATGGCTTGCGAAGCTTTAGGAATGCGGCGTACTTATAGTACGCCGCAATGACGAAAGATGAAGCGTAACACAGCTCATCGGCTCTACTCAGAGCCATGAGCCTCTAGAACAGCAGTTGGACTTTTTACAAAGCCGTCAATGATAAATGATTCGACTAAATGACATTACAACCCAGATCCTAAGCTATCACCCAAAAGCTGATTTGAACCTTGTGGAGAAGGCCTATGTCTATTCTGCCAAGGTCCACCAGGGACAGGTTCGCCTTTCCGGGGAACCCTATCTTTCACACCCCCTAGAGGTAGCCTTTACGCTCGCACGAATGAAAATGGATGTAATCAGCGTGGTCGCCGGTCTTCTCCATGACACCCTTGAAGATACGAACGCCCAACTACCTGATATAGAACGCCTATTCGGACGAGAAGCGGCCAATATTGTCAATGGAGTTACAAAAATCAGCAAAATCCAATTCACTAATCATGAAGAACGCCAGGCAGAAAACATCAGGAAGATGATCCTTGCCATGGCTACGGATATCCGTGTCATCATGGTCAAGCTTGCTGACAGATTGCACAACATGAAAACCTTAGGCTTCCAATCCCCTGAGAAACAAAATACCATTTCCAGAGAGACCCTTGAAATCTATGCCCCATTGGCTGGGAGATTGGGCATCTATTGGGTCAAATCCATGCTGGAAGATCTATGTCTTTATTACCTGGAACCGGAAATCTATGAGAAGATCAAGACCGAAACTGCGCAAAGACGTGGAGCGAGGGAGAAATACATCCGGGATGTAAAGGTGCTGTTGGATAAAAAATTCAGAGAATCCGGAATACAAGCTACTATTAAGGGGAGGCAAAAACATCTTTACAGTATCTATCAAAAGATGAAAGACCAAAATCTAACCGTTAATCAGGTCTACGATAATCTTGCATTGCGAGTCATTGTAGATTCCGTCAAGCAGTGCTACGAAATCCTGGGGCTTATCCATGCCATGTGGAAACCCATTCCGGGAAAATTTACAGACTACATATCACTACCCAAGGCAAATATGTATCAGTCACTCCACACGAAGGTGGTTGGCCCTATGGGGCAGAGAATGGAAGTCCAAATCCGAACCTGGCAAATGGATAAGGTAGCAGAGGAAGGTATCGCCGCCCATTGGAAATACAAAGAGGGTGAAGTCGCGAGCAAAACGGATGAATCGCAATTTTCATGGTTGAGAAGGCTTCTGGAATGGCAAAAAGATCTTCATGATCCCAAGGAGTTCCTGGATACCGTCCGCATGGACCTGTTCCAGAATGAGGTCTATGTGTTCACACCCAAAGGAGAAGTCAAAGAATTCCCGAAAGGAGCAACGCCCGTCGACTTTGCCTATAGTATCCATACGGATATAGGCAACAAATGTACCGGTGCCCGGGTCAAAGGAAAACTGGTTCCCCTGCGATATCAGTTAAATAATGGAGACATTGTTGAGATCATTACTTCAAACAAACAACACCCTAGCAAGGACTGGCTCGATTTTGTAAAGACCCCTCGCGCCAAGACAAAAATCCGACACTGGGTAAAGGAGCAGGAGAGAGACCAAAGTGTTGAACTGGGAAAGGACATCTTGGAAAGGGCACTTGCGAAATTTGGTATACGGTTCTCCAACATACTCAAGAGCGAAGAGATGTTGAGCATTTCAAAGGATCTCTCTCTGCATTCCTTGGAAGACCTGTTTGCCAACATCGGATACGGCAAGCTTTCAGCCAATCAAATCGTCGGCCGACTGACGTCCAAGATGGGAATGGATGAGGAGAAACCCTTAGGCATTGTCGACAAAGTCGTTTCCCGAATGAAGCGGAAAAAGCCTCCTCACGGGATCAAGGTGACCGGCTTGGACGATATTCTTGTCCGTTTTGCGAACTGCTGTCACCCCCTCCCCGGTGAACCGGTTATCGGTTATATCACACACGGCCGAGGGGTCACCATACACAAACAAGACTGCAGGCATATCGCTGATTCAGACCCGGATCGTCTCGTAGAGATTACGTGGGATCCCCCAAAGGAGGATGTCTATCTTTCCCACTTGAAGGTCACAACAGTGGATAAGAAAGGCATCTTGGCTGACATGAGTGCTATCATAGCCCAGAAAAATGCCAATATCGTCCAGGCGGATGTGAGAACCACGACGGATAAAAAGGGGATCTGTCAGTTTTCACTGGAGGTGGAGGACTATAAACAACTCCAGGATATCATTGGGGCCTTAAAGAAACTGAGAGATGTCTTGTTTGTAGAAAGGATATAATCACGGCTTTGTAACCAGACCGGATTTGATGCAACTGGTGCAAACCCGCATCCTTCGCGTCTGTCCGTTCAAGACAGCTCTCACCTTCTGGAGATTCGGATACCAGCGTTTTTTAGTCTTGTTGTGAGCGTGACTCACGTTATACCCCGTTTGGGGGCTTTTCCCACAGATTTCACATACTCTTGACATGAATAAATTCCTCTTACTTCCTATATTCTGCTAGGCTTTTTACCCTATATGTCTGAAAATAGCAACCCTTTTTTGAGTTTGGCAAAGACCTTAACCACAATGGAGAATCCCGGCCAATCGCAGACCCCCCCTCTCCTTCTAACCCTTTTCTTCCAACTCCTGTCGGCAATAGGGGCAAATAACCCAGTCAGGTTGAACAATTCTTTGACAAGACTCGCAAGTAGGGACCATTGTTTTGTTGCAAAAAGGACAATCCCTGAAATCCAGGCTGACCCCTTTTCCACAATAAGGGCAAATGGTCGTCAGCTCCGCCTTTTCCTGAACCGCACGTAAGACCTCATCAATTGTTGTAACCCCAGCTTCTATTTTTTTAAGGCCGCTGACTCCTAGGGTGGTCATCCCCGTAGCTATGGCCGCGTCTCTGATTTCATCGGTCGAGGCGTTTGCTTGGACCAAGTCTCTGATTTTACGTCCCATGACCATCACCTCTTCGATTACGGTACGCCCCCTGTAACCGGAATGACCGCAGTTAGAGCAGCCTGCGCCTCTATAGAATTTGAAGGGAAGATCTTTTTTATTGAGATTCAGGCGATCGAGCATATCCGGTTCAGGCACATACTCTTCTTTGCATTCGGGGCAGATCACCCGAACCAACCTCTGCGCAATCACCCCTATAACAGAAGAGGAAATCATGTAGGGTGGCATACCAATATCAATGAGGCGTGTAACGGCCGAAGGGGCGTCATTCGTATGAAGTGTCGAAAGAACAAGATGTCCAGTCAGAGAAGACTGAAGCGCGATTTCTGCCGTATCAACGTCCCTTATCTCACCGATCATGATGACATTCGGATCTTGTCTCAGAATCGCACGTAATACATAGGGAAAGGTCAGGCCTACTTTTTCATTTGTCTGAACTTGGTTGATCCCAACGAGTTCATACTCTACCGGGTCCTCCACCGTAACGATGTTGACTTCTTCCGACTGGATTTCCCTCATACAGGCATAAAGAGTTGATGTCTTTCCACTCCCTGTCGGCCCAGTGATCAAAACCATTCCTTGTGGTTGACAGATGAACTTATTGATATACTCCAAGGCCTGGTCGCTGAATCCAAGATCCTTCATGGATAGAAAGCTGGATTCTTTGTTTAAGATCCTTATGACCGCCTTCTCTCCATAGTAAGTGGGCAGGGTTGAGACTCGAAGGTCGACAGACACATTCTTGGCCCTGACTTTTATCCTACCATCCTGGGGAAGTCTTCTCTCAGAGATATCCATGCTTCCCAAAACCTTGATGCGAGAAATGATGATGGGCTGTGTCCACCTGGGCAATTTGATGGAATCCTGTAAGACTCCGTCTACACGGTTCCTGACCCGAACCTGGTTTTCCTGGGCTTCAATATGAACATCACTGGCGCCCTTCTTAATGGCATTTTTGATAATTAAGTCTACCATCTTAACAAAGGGGGAATTCCGACCCGCGTCAAAAGTCTCTTCCTCTTCCTCCTCGACCTTTTCTTCCGGTATGAATTCCATGAGTTCTTCTTCACCCAACTCGTCGGCCACTTCACCGAGGGTCCTTTCGGGATGGTAATACTTGTGAAGGGCATCAATGATCTGAGAGGGAGTAGAAATCGCCGGTTGGATATTATATCCGGTCACAAATCGCAGGTCCTTAATCATATTAAGATCAAGAGGATCAGCCATTGCAACGTCAAGAATATTATCCTTCAATGCGACGGGAATACACAAAAACTTTCGAGAGACTTCTTCGGGGATACACTGCACCACACCCTCTTGAAATTCATAAGTAGCGAGATCGATAAAAGGAATTTTCAGCTGCATAGCCAGGGCAAATGCCATTTCATCCTCTGAAATAAAATTCATTTCCATCAATATCTGCCCCAGCCTCTTTCCGCTTTGCCTCTGAATGTTAAGAGCTTCAGAAAGCTTCTCAGGCGGCAAAAGCCCGATTTCAACCAATAGGTCTCCCAGTTTTCTCCTCAGCGTGACGTTCCTCTTCTGCTTATTCTTACCGTTTTTGTTGAGTTTTTTGTCTGCCATTTCGAATATATTCATCACGCCGTAGTGTCTCGCGGTTCTTCCAACCATTCACCCCGGAACGCCCGGATACGTTTACAACAATATGTCAAATTTAATATTTTTTGTGCGCATTTTCAAGATAAAACATAAGAATCTCTTCTGCTCCTAAATATCATGGGGCTGTTCCTCTTGTCACATCAGAGACTAAGCATATTCCATGCAAGCAACCATGAGTCCTCAAAAAATCCGAATTTGGAGTCACCTAGAAGACATAACACATAATAAGCCGGAATCAAAAAGGATAAACCTGTTCTTGATAGTGAACAACTCTTTAATCTCTGCTGAATTCCTTTGACTTCGGCTCAGTAGGTATATATTATATGTAAGTTCGTAAGATAACATAGGAATTCGTTCGAATGAAAATAAATCAATTCAAAAGAGAAGACATCCTAATGGGCGTTTTGGCTGCCGTTGTGTTCATTTTCTTCTCTTTCAACTCCTATAGACTCTTTGATCCCCTTGAAAGGATTATTTATAGCATCGAAATGCGACTGGACTCCCCGACGAACCTCGTTGAGAACCATATCGCGATTGTCAACATCGATGACAAGAGTATAGACCAGATGGGATCTTGGCCCTGGCCGAGGCATCGTATTGCCGAAATGATCAGCATTTTAAAGGATAACGGGGCGAAATTGATCGGCCTTGATATGCTCTACAGTGCCAAAGAACAGACCCAGGGATTAGAAGAGGTCAGGGATCTTCGCCAAGCCATTATGAATAAAGACAGACTATCCGAAGAAGAGGCTTGGATGCTCGAAAGATTGAGAGAAGCGGAGCAGAAGCTGGATAACGACCATATTCTCTGCCAAGCCGTCAAAGCGAGTGAGAATGTCATCTTACCCGTTGAAGGAAGGTTCGGCCATTATAGCACTGAAGTGCTGCCCATAGAGGGATCATCTCTGGACAGAAACGCACTAAGACTATCCGAGATAAGACGGGGATTCAATGATCTTGAGTCTGTTAACCAACTGACCATGCCCTTTTCGGAGCTTTCAGAAAATACCCTGGGATTGGGACATATCAACTTCCCTCCCCTCAAACGTATGGAGGGCCGATCCCACCTCCTTTTTATCGATTATAAGGGTCACATCATTCCTTCCATGCCATTTCGATTGGCCATGGACTACTTAGACAAAGAACCCGAGCAGGCGATCACTTCAGAAAGAGAGATCAGACTGACGAAACCCATCAAGCCCACCGCTAAGGGTGAAATCTACATCAAATTCAGGGGAGGAAACCATTCTTTCCCCTATTACTCTTTCGTTGATATCTGGAATGTAAGAAAAGTGCCCGCGGTTTTCAGCAACAAGATCGTCCTGATCGGCTTTTCCGGAGAAGGGGCCCCTAAGGTAAACACGCCCGTCGATCCCCGGATGCCTTATTCCGAACTGAGGGCCAATATCATAGAAAATCTGATAATCGGACGATATCTGCGACGCCCTCCCATGATGATCTACGTTGAGTGCCTCCTTATCCTCCTGTTCTGTCTTTTCGCATCTGCTTTCCAATCCCGGTTGAGCCTTATCAACCGGACGGGTGTAACGGTGGGGCTCCTTTTTTTGGTACTTCTCATCGGCACGATCTCTTTTGCCACCCTGAACATCTGGCTGAACACGGTTTATATTATTCTGTCGTTAATAGCAATCTATGCGGTGCAATTTTTCAGAGACCTTCTTGCCAAACAAAAAGAGCTCAGACTCAGAGAGACTATAGAAACCAATAGGATGTTGGGACTCACGTTGCAGAGTCAAGGGCTGTTTGATCTGGCCTTTGAAAAATTTCGAAAGGTCCCCCTTGATGACGCAATGAAGGATGTCGTTTACAACCTCGGTCTTGATTACGAACGAAAGAGAATGGCAAACAAGGCCATTGCCGTTTATGAGTATATTCTACAAAAAGACAAACACTTCCGAGATCTGAAAGAACGAATTCCTAAGCTGAAGAAGGTCATCGGTTCAGTGGCCTTAGGAGGTTATGATGGAAAGAAAACAGAGAGGATCGTTATTTCGGATGACATGGAAATCAGGCCAACAGTGGGAAGATACGAAGTCATATCAGAGCTCGGTCAGGGCGCCATGGGTATTGTCTACAAGGCAAGGGATCCAAAGATTGATCGTCTTCTGGCCATAAAAACCATCCGTTTCTCCGATGAGTTCGAAGAGACTCGCCTCAAAGAGATAAAGGACCGTTTTTATAGAGAAGCCCGGATCTCAGGACAATTGTCACACCCTTCCATTGTAGCGGTCTACGATGTGGGAGAAGACTATGATCTGAGCTACCTGGTGATGGAGTTCCTCACTGGAGAGAGCCTCCAGAAATACTGCAAGAAAGAGAATCTATTATCCCTAAGAAGAACCCTCAACATATTGGCTCAGACGGCTGACGCCCTGGATTACGCCCATAGACATGAGGTCATCCATAGAGACGTTAAACCGGCCAATATTATGCTCTTGGAAAATGACAAGATAAAGGTCACCGACTTCGGTATCGCCAAGGCCATATCCGATTCCAAGACGAAGAGTGGTATCGTCCTGGGAACACCGAATTACATGTCTCCGGAACAAATCAACGGCCATGAACTCGATGGCCGCTCGGATATCTTCTCACTCGGCGTTGTCTTTTTTGAATTATTAACAGGGCAACTCCCCTTCGGCGGGTCGAGCCTGGCAAATCTTTTCTATAGGATTACACAAGGCAAACACCCCTCTCCCCGACAGTTCAATCCTCGAGTTCCCACACCTGTGGAACAAATTCTCGATAAGAGCCTTGAAAAAACGCCGGATAAAAGATTCCAGACCGCGGGCGAATTGGCCAAGTATCTCAGGATACTGATGGAAAAGATGGATGAGTTGACTGGCGGAGCCAAACAGAGATAATCCAGATCCGGATTGCCGTTTACGCACTGACGATAGTAGGTCTATGGCACCTGGATACCCAAGAACGTAGAGGGTGCTGTACGCATAAAGCATCATAGCTTATACCTTGAGCCGTGTGCCGCTTGTCCCGCCATCTTTTCCCTTCATGGCTTTATGCGACGACTGAGGCCTATATACGAAGGCGGATGCGCCTTTCCTATACGCCTCAAGTTGAGCTAACGAAATCCATCCCTGTTGACACACGACTGTAAATCCCCTATATTTCGCCACACTCATAGAGATTCACTTTCAGGAGGGAACCTGACCAATGACATCAAAGACCCCGTCTGAACAGGCCACACTCTTCGGTCATCCCACCGGGCTTTTCACTCTCTTCTTTTCCGAAATGTGGGAGCGCTTCTCCTATTATGGAATGCGGGCCCTGCTTCTCTTCTACATGATCAAAGGATTTCTCGGATTCGGTGATCGTGAAGCCTATGCGATTTACGGTGCCTATACCGCACTCGTCTATATGACCCCTTTCTTTGGCGGACTCATCGCCGACAGACTCCTGGGAGCAAGACGGGCGGTCATTCTCGGCGGAACATTGATGGCCCTCGGGCATTTGTTGATGACTGTCCAAAACAGCATCGTCTTTTTCATCGCCTTGGCCGTGCTCATCAGCGGTAATGGGTTCTTTAAACCCAATATCTCCACCATAGTCGGTGCCCTCTATCCAAAGTGCAGTCCAAAGCGGGACGGCGGTTTCACTATCTTCTACATGGGTGTCAATCTTGGCGCCGCCATGTCTCCCCTCTTGTGCGGCTATATCGGTGAGACCTATGGTTGGCATTACGGCTTTGGACTCGCCACGATCGGCATGCTCGTTGGACTGGCTGTGTTCATTGTCCCCACAAGGATCGCCCAGGGCCTCATTCTGGTCGGAGCTCTTTTCACCGGAATCACCATGTTCTTTCTTACCGACAATGTCTATTTGATGGTCTTGAATATCCTGGTGGGAGTCGCCTTGATCGCCGCGGGGATCATAGCGGTCATGGCGCTGAACCGGGGGGGGGTTCCGGTTGAAGCCGGGGCGCCATCGAAGCCGGATCGTCTGCGGTTTTTCCGGCATGTCTATATGGGGACTCTTTCGGCCATCCCCATTCTGGCCTGTTTGGTCTGGGCAAACGCCAGATTAAAGCTGATCTCGGAAGCCATAATCGCCAAGTTCGCGGCTATTGAAAGCGGCTTTGCCCAGGTCCTTACCGTCTTTCTCGAAGAATGCAGCACACCGGCCGGACTGTTGCTGATCCTCACACTGATCTCCGCCATTACTTATCTGTTGACCGTGGCCATAAGGTCCACGCTTATCGAACGACACCGAATGTTCGTCGCCCTCATTCTCATATTTTTCTCGCTTCTCTTCTGGTCCTTCTTTGAACAGGCCGGCAGTTCAATCAACAATTTCACGGACAGAAACGTTGATCGCGTCGTCGAGGACCGAACCGTCACAGAGGCTGATGTTGGAAAAACCCTCGACCTTTACCTCTCTCAAGAGCAGGTGGGATATCGGAACGGCGATCAGCTGATCACCCTCGATGTCGTGGATAGGGCCCGGGACAACGGAACCAGCATGGTCCAGTGGACCATCACAGCCGATCATGTCGGTATGGGGATTGCTGAAGGCATGGATGATGTTATTCCGGCAAGCACCTATCAGTCCGTCAACCCCATCTTCATCATGATCTTTGGTTTGATCTTCACCGCTCTATGGGCCTTTCTCAGCGCCAGAGGCTGGGAGCCCAGTACCCCTGTGAAATTCGCCCTCGGTCTTATGCAACTGGGTCTCGGATTCGGAGCCCTCTGGTATGGCGCGATCATGGCGGATGAACGGGGCATGGTGGCTATGGTTTGGCTCCTTCTCGGGTATCTGTTGCATACCACAGGAGAGTTGTGCCTTTCCCCCGTGGGACTCTCCATGGTCACTAGACTCTCACCAACCCGTCTTGTCAGCACCATGATGGGCTGCTGGTTTCTCAGCTCCGCCGCAGCCAATTTGCTGGCCGCGGTCATTGCCCAGTTCACAGGCGTTGAATCCGGCGACGGCAATGGCGACATGATCCCTGTTCCCATCGAAACCGTCCTCGTCTATGGATCCGTATTCAAGGCTATTGCCGTATCCGCCTTGATCTCCGGAGGTATTTGTCTTCTTCTAGCCCCTCTCCTCAAGGCCTGGATGCACGAGGGGGAAGATATTAATTAAGATATCTCTCCCTCAGTCCCTTCTTAAAGATCTTACCGGAACCGGTCTTGGGCAGCTCGGAGACAAAATCGACGGATTTTGGAGCCTTGTAACGGGCTATATTCTCTTTGCAGTATTGAATGATCTCCTCTTCCGTCACGGTTTGCCCCGGCTTTAATACGACCACGGCCTTTACGGCCTCACCCCATTTGGGGTCCGGCACCCCGATCACCGCTGTTTCAAATACACAGGGGTGGGCGTAAAGGACATTTTCCACTTCCACCGAATAGATGTTCTCGCCACCCGTGATAATCATATCCTTTTTGCGATCCACAATATTCACATAACCCTCTGCATCCAAAACAGCCATATCCCCGGTAAAAAGCCATCCATCTTTGATGGCCTTCTCGGTCTCCTCGGGCTGGTTCCAATACCCCTTGGTCACACTATCTCCTCTCACAATGATCTCTCCCACTTCCTTATTGTCCGGCCTGACCTCTGTCCCGTCTTCCCTGACCACCTTAAGAAGGACCCCCATGAAGGGTCGCCCTGTTTTGGCCTTGAAGACAAACTGCTCCTCAGCCGGAAGACGGGTCAGATGCTCTTTGAGTACGGAAAGGGTCAGATAGGGACTGGTCTCAGTCATGCCGTAGGTCTGAATATAGTCGCATTGAAAGGTCTGCATGATCCGTCTTGCGACCTCGGGCGCTATGGGTGCGCCCCCGCTCAAAACCACCCTCAGAGAAGAAAAATCATGGGTCTCCACCCCCGGCGTGTTGACCAGCTCGTTGAGCGTTGTTGGAATCATATTGGTGATGGTGACCCTTTCTCTAGCCATGGTGGAGAGGATGATATGAGGGTCGAAATCCCCTGCCATCACATGCCTTCCCCCCACCCAGGTGATGGCAAAGGTGGCCCAGGCGTCCGCCAGATGAAAGAGGGGCGCCACATGGATCCAGGTGTCACGATCATCGAGTTTCAGTTCCGCGATGGTCGCGAGGGCGTGAGCGCATACGTTTTTGTGAGAGAGCATCACCCCTTTGGGACGTCCCGTGGTACCGCTGGTATAATAGAGGTGGGCCAGATCATCGTCGGAGATTCGAGGGTCGGGTGGTGCAACAGCCTGTGCGCCTTTGATCACCTCTTCGTAATGAACGGCCTTGAATGCGGAGGATATTTGTCCGAGACCTGTCCAGACGACTTGACTTACCGTCTTCTCCTTGCCCATTGCGGAATCCACGCAATGGGCAAAACGCTCCGCGGCGATCAGTATCGATGCCCCGGAATCCTTGAGAATGAAGGTCAATTCCCTTGGAGAAAGCCTGAAGTTAAGAGGATTGAGAACAGCCCCCAGCAGGGCCGTGGCAAAATAGGCTTCCAGGAATTCATGGCTGTTTTGATGGAGAATAGCCACACAGTCCTGCTTGCCGATCCCTTCAGAACGCAAGAAGTGGCTTAGGCGATAGACACGCTCAGCAAACGCTTCATAGGTGAACCTTTTATCTCCATTGACCACCGCTTCTTTGTCGGCATAAAGACTCAGGGCCTTTTCCAGGATGAAAGGAATATTCATAATGTCTACTCAAAACCCCTTTCGAATCCTCATCCTTTGGGACAAGAGATGGAAACATGGCAGAAAAAAGAAAGGGGCTGAGTCTTTTACTCATCAACCCCTTTCTTGTACTAAAATCCATCATTAATTCTGTCGATCGGCAATTATGATGAAGGGTTTTAGGCAATCCCCAGTTTGAACTTCAGGGAATTCAGTGTATTCCTCATGAGCATGGTAATGGTCATGGGGCCTACGCCGCCCGGGACCGGGGTGATAAATCCCGCGATCTCCTTGGCTTCTTCAAAATCCACATCACCTTTGAGAATCGCAACCTTCTTCCCTGTCTTTTCACTGATCTTTTCGCCGACCCGATTGACGCCCACATCAATGACACAGGCGCCCGGTTTGATCCATTCGGGTTTGACCAATCCTGGAACACCGGCCGCGACGATCAGAATATCCGCTCGCTTGCAGTGAAAAGCCAGATCCTTTGTCCGGGTGTGAACAACCGTGACCGTGGCATTGGCTTTGGCCCCCTTTTGAAGCATCATGTTGGCGATGGGTTTCCCCACGATGTTTGAGCGGCCGACCACCACCACTTCCGCTCCGCTGGTCTCGACCCCGGCGCGTACGATCATCTCCTGTATCCCTGCCGGTGTGCAAGGAGGAAACTTGACTTCATCGCCGCCGATCATCAGCCGGCCCACATTGACCGGATGGAACCCGTCCACATCCTTGTCCGGGTCAATGGCATTGAGCACCTTTTTATCATCTATCCCTTTTGGCAGAGGCAACTGAACCAGGATGCCATTGATGGAATCATCCCTGTTGTATTTATCCACCAAGGCCAAGAGCTCATCCTCTGAAATCGTCGCCGGCTGGCTGTCCTGGACCTCCTTGAAACCGAGGTCTTTTGCCGTCTTGATCTTTGCCGTCACATAGGAGATGGAGGCAGGGTCCTCCCCTACGAGGATCGTGACAAGTCCTGGTACCACACCATGCTCCGCTTTGATCTTCTCTACATCCGCCTTGATCTCTTCTATAATCTGGTCTCGAATCACTGTCCCTTTGATCAATGTTGCACTCATCGTTCTCTCTCCTTTTCTGATATAGTCCTCTAGTTCTCATTTAGAAATGGATCTTTTTCTGCTGCGCGTCCTTCTCCAAGGGTTTCCAGCATAAGAAAACCGATAATTATCTCTTTTCATTTGGGGATAACATAAATAAAGCGTATTTTCAAACTCTTTTGTAAACTTGGGCCAAGGCGCCAAAATCCACCAATGGTAATGAAGGATTTTGAAGAATCCCTGCGCACCAGCAAGGTGTTAGATGTAAGGCGCCGAGGAGTGCCGCCTGAGGCGTATAAATAATACGCCGCAAGAAGAAGCGACCGAAGGCAACGCAGCAGATGACGCCTTGATGGTGAATCAGGGAGCAGATCAAGGGTTGCTTGACAAAAACCCATTTCTTTAGTATTTTAAAGGTCATGGAGCCTTCTCGCATCATCACTCTCACCAGCGATTTCGGTCTTCACGACCCTTATGTGGCTATGATGAAAGGGGTTATTCTCTCCATTCATCCAAATGCCCGGATCGTGGATATCAGCCATCAGATTCGGGCCGGTTCTATCATTCAAGCGGCCGTCTTTCTGCACGAGGCCTTCTCCTTCTTCTCCAAAGGCACTATTCATGTGGCTGTGGTCGACCCGGGTGTGGGGACAGACAGACGCCTCATCGGCCTGGAAGCAAGCGGGCACTTGTTTGTGGGACCGGATAACGGGATCTTCTGGCCCATCATAGAGGACGATGAAAAGCAAAGAATCATCCATCTCACGAATAGGGTCTATTTCCGCCCTCGCATCAGCCCCACCTTTCATGGACGCGACATCTTTGCTCCGGTCGCCGCCCATCTTTCTTTGGGTGTTGATCTCGAAAAGATGGGAGCTCGAATCAATGACCCCCAGAGACTCCGTTATCCAAAACCCAAAGAGAAGGACGATATATTGTATGGAGAGATCACACATGTGGATTACTTCGGCAATCTCATCACCAATATCCGCCGAAAAGATTTGGACTCCTTTCTTAAATCCTCTCGTCCGGTTATTGAGGTGGGAGACTTTGTCATTGGGAAGTTGAGTCCCATTTATGCGGAAGTGGAACAGGGAGAGCCCTTAGCCTTGATCAACAGCTCGGATTGGCTGGAGATCGCGGTCCACATGGGACGGGCGAGCCAGTATATCGGCCTGGGCAAAGAGGAAATCATTGGAGCCGAAGTGAGGGTCAAGAAGGCAAGAGAACCTTTGTAACCATGTGACCGTTCAATGGTTCCGAGTTCATAGTTGAGGAAACACTGCCTGCCCTGAGCTTGGCGAAGAGGAATCCTCAATCCTGTACCTTGAGCCCTGCGCCTTTAGCCTTTTGTTATCGTCCCCACATACTCCTCCCATTCCACGGGTAACAGGTATTTCTTCTTATTATTGCATTCCTTACAGGCCGGAACGATATTCCCCTTCTTACTCTTTCCTCCCCTGCTCAAAGGAAGTATGTGATCCATTGTCAGATTGGCCTTCCCGACCTTTTGGTGGCAGTAATGGCATTCTCCCTGTTGGACCTTCCTCATCCACCAGGCGGATTTCCTCATCTGTCGAGCCTTTTCCTTCTCCCGCTTTATGGCCTCTTCGCTGATTTCTTCATACGAATCAATCATAGGATTCACCTTACCAGAACGCTCCATCGCATGAATTAGGCCCAATATCCCGACTTTTGTCAAGGTCCTAGTTTTGTGTTGATATCCCCATTAAAATGTGCTACACATATTTACGTGAAAAGAACAAGGGAGCGCGATCCAATGGAAAAACAGAATATTACACTATCCATTCCTAGGCTATTATTAAAACAGGCTAAAATTCTCGCAGCCAGCCAGGATAAGTCTCTCAGTCAGCTTTTGAGAGAATCCCTTGAAGAGAAGGTGAGAGAAGAGGCTGATTATGACAAAGCCCGAAAAAGGCAATTCAGGCTTCTCAAAAAAGGGCTGGATTTAGGAACCAGGGGACAAATGACAGTTACCAGGGATGAACTCCATGCCAGATGATAAGACTTTTGTTGATACGAACATTATTATCTACGCCTATGATGTGACAGCGGGAAAGAAGCACGAGGCAGCAGAGAATATTCTGGCTGATCTCTGGAATTCGGGACTCGGCGTGATTAGCACCCAGGTCCTTCAAGAGTTTTTCGTTAATGTAGTTCAGAAGATACCTAACCCCATTGACAAAAAACAGGCAAAGGAGATTATCAGAGATTTCTTAAAGTGGCATGTTGTCGTTAACACCGGAGAGTCTATCATAGAGGCGATCAATATCTCTCAGAAATTCAACTATTCTTTTTGGGATTCGATGATCATTGAAGCCGCGATCGCGGGCGGCGCCGGAGTCCTGCTATCAGAGGATCTCCAAGATGGTCAGATCATCAATGATGTAAACATTATGAATCCCTTCAGACCCTAGAGCCGTTCTCTTCAAGGGAACAATCCTAAATGTGACCCTCTGTCGTTCAAAGAGTTCAGGGTTGAGCAGCAACCTGTTGACGACTGGAACAAAAAAATGCTAAGCACCTCTGCAATGGGCGATGATCTTTACCTCTGGATGGAACAGGCCATTAGAGAGGCTGAAAAGGGTTTTGACGAGGGAGAAGTCCCGGTCGGAGCGGTTCTGGTCGGCGCGGATAGTACGATTGTGGCAAAGGCCCATAACCAGCCGATCACTCTCAAAGATCCCACTGCCCACGCGGAGATCCTGGTCCTCAGAGCGGGAGGGGCCTTTTTCCGGAATTACAGGATTTCGGATGCGACCCTGGTGGTCACTATTGAGCCCTGCCCCATGTGTATGGGGGCAGCCCTTCAGGCCAGAATATCACGATTGGTCTTCGGGGCGTACGACCCCAAATCAGGCGCAGCCGGTTCTGTCTACAATCTCGCAATAGACGAGCGTCTCAATCACAGGATTGAGGTCATCCCCGGTGTCATGGAAGAAGAATGTCGCCGGCTTATGCAGGACTTTTTCCGTTCCCGACGAGAAACAACCGAGGTCTGAGGACCCAACCTTGAGTTAACCACTAGAAAGAGATAAACTTGCCTTGCTCCCAATGAGGCAAGATTTATTATGAGCCACCCGATCGGGAGAAGCCATATGAGAAGGGTTTCTCACGCGGGAGTGTGATGACCCTTTCAGTCCCGCAAGTCGCGGAACTGAAATGTCCGTGTAGATCTGTGTGTGTCTGTGGCAAATGATCATGTTTCCCTTTAGTTGTCTTCTTGAGGAGTTCTGAAAAGACGTAAATTGGTGTGAACCGGAGAGGTACCGAAGTGGTCGTAACGGGGTCGACTCGAAATCGACTTGTCCCGTTAATAGCGGGGCACGTGGGTTCGAATCCCAC
>JAFGFY010000280.1 GCA_016930795.1 Deltaproteobacteria bacterium | reverse complement strand
CCCGAGAAGCCACTCCTGACGGAGTTCGTTCGCTCATTTGAAAAATTCGGGACGCGGCTAAACTCGCTCCGTTTCACTCCGCTCAAAATTCTGCAGGACAGCAGAATTTGACTGCCTTAAGGCAGCCCGAAGGGCGAGGGTTATGGACGACCCGAGTCAAACAGAACCCGCTTTCCCCGGATTTTCCCAGCGCTCGCTCACCGGCGCCAAGGGGACCCTATAGGCTAGGTGGAAGAATAACCTTAAATATAGTATAGATGCGAGGACTCTAAGAAGATAATGATTATGAAAAGTTATCCTTCCAGAGGATCAATTGCATATGATGGCGCGAGATTTATGAATTAACTTAACAAATTAGACAATGTCCCCAAGGGGTTTCTAATGAACGATGTTCCCATTTAAGGATAAATTATATTGCTCCCAATGAGGGAACATATTGTATTGACATCTGTGCTGAATGCACATATGGTAGGTATTCATAAATGAAGATAGTCTCTAGAGAGCAAATCTTACAGTTTATTGAGAAGCATTCAGACGCAAAGGGAGCTATCGAGAGTTGGTGGCAAGAGACAATTGAAGCAAACTGGAGAGAGCCAAAGGACATAAAAGAAAGATATAGGACAGTAAGTTTTTTAGGAGGTAATATAGTAATATTTAACATTAAAGGGAATAATTACAGGCTAGTAGTTAAGATTGCATATCAGCAAAAAACAGTTTTGATTAAATGGATTGGAACACACGCAGAATATGATAAGCAGCAATTTTAGAAAAGGGCTAAAGCAAGGAGGGTTAGCTATGGTTAAATTAATTAAGACCGATGCTGAATACAAAGAAGCATTAAGAGATATCGAGGCCTTGGTGGATCTGGATCCTCCCCTTGGTACAGAACAGGGTGATAAACTCGAACTCTTGACATTTCTCGTTTCAAAATATGAAGAAGATCGATTTCCAATAAATAAGCCTGATCCAATTGAAGCAATTAGATTTCGAATGGAACAGGTGGGCCTCTCTCAAAAGGATCTAATACCCTATCTTGGCAGCAGGAGTAAGGTTTCTGAAGTGCTCAATAGAAAACGCCCACTAACACTTAATATGATCAAGTCATTAAATAGGGAATTAGGGATTCCTGCCGAAAGTCTTCTTGTAGATACTTCGATGAATTTAACCATCCAGAATCCATTGGGTAACAGTTCTAGGTTTCCTATAGGCGAAATGGTAAAAAGGCGCTGGTTTTCAAATTTTAATGATAGTGTAGTAGAAGCAAAAGAGCGCTCCGCAGAATTAATACAAAATTTTTTCCATGAAGCAAGACTTCAGCCAACATTTTGTCGACAAAATATACGAGCTGGATCAACAATGGATTATAATGCTCTCTCTGCTTGGGCAGCGAGAGTCTCAATTATTGCACAGCGCAATCCCTTACCAAATAAATATACAGATGACTTAATAAAGAATGAATTCTTTAATGACCTCTCGAAACTAAGCACTTTCAATGAGGGTCCTAAACTTGCAAGAGAATTTCTTCATAACCATGGTATTCATTTGATCATTCTAAGGCACCTTACAAGAACACACCTTGATGGTGCTGCCATGCGTCTTCATAATGGAACACCTGTTGTTGCCTTAACTCTTCGTTATGATCGTATTGACAATTTTTGGTTTACTTTATTTCATGAATTGGCTCATCTTCATCTTCATCTTAGAAACGAGGCATTTGATTGTTTTATAGATGATCTAGATGCCGTTGGTGATAAGTTAGAGGAAAAAGCTGATGAACTTGCTAGAAACTCTCTCATCCCTCAAAAATATTGGAAAAAAATCTCGGCCATGAATACGCGAGATGAAATTAGATCTTTTGCATCTTCTTTGAATATTCATCCAGCTATAGTTGCCGGTCGTTTGCGCTGGGAGAGAAAAAACTATAGAATATTTTCCCGTATGATTGGAATAAGAGAAGTAAGAAAATTATTTCCTGAAGCATTAGACAACTAAGATCTTAATTCAATAAGTTATTGTAATGAGGCCTCCATTATGCTATTAATATAAGTGCAACTAACTGCGATACATTTCCCCTTCCAGAACGTCTGAAAAATAATGGTCCCCCCCCTTTTTGAAGCATCTTGGTGCCTGACCCCAATGGGGCCCCAGCATGGATGCCTGCTGAATACCTCGCAGGCTCGTGAGGATGGGGTTGAAGAAGTAAAACAAAAGAAGAGAGATGTACTCATCGTAATGCAATTTTCGCAGGTGATGATCCTCAACGGTATGGAATGTTTTCAAAGTACCGAACAGTCCGGAAAGATATTTAAATCCCTGGAGATCCTTCTCCTGTATTCCCATTGCAAAGCCTCTTTCGAAAATGTTTATCCAAAGGATATACATAAATATCCTTCACCGGTGCCTTGATTGTAGACGCTCTGTCATTTCGTGTCCGCCCTTTTGTCTGACCCAGAAGCTGCCAGTTGGCTGCCTGATAACAGATGCCCCGATACCGGCTTGTATCAACAAATGTCTCCAGCAGGTATACGGGGTGACCGTACTTGTCTTTCCAGTCATTGCAGATCCGTCTGGTAACCTGCGAGAGGATATGACTAGCCAGGTGATCAACCCTGACCCACGGCAGGATAAGAAATCGGGTATTGTTTGTCAGGCAAGAAAGATTCTGCATGCGCACATTATCTGCCCAGTCGATAAATCCATCCCTTGGTGCCATCTTCCATGCAGCGGATCCAAACAATAGACACCCCAGTGGGCGGTCCTTGTTATCCCTGATGAGATATTTCATGTTCTCGCCAACGGTATTGCGGTAGCCAAGGTAGTGATAGCGGGAGACCAGATGACGGAAAAGATCGTTGTCAGGGCCCTTATTCACTCGAATAACCTGAATCGGCGTCAAGCTCTTCAGACTGCATACGACATCTTCGGTATCATGGAAAATCAGGGTTTGTTGTCTATTCCGAAATCCATTCGTAGACCTGCGTTGCCTGGGCGGCAAGACAATATGCCCGGAGCGCTTAAGTTTCAACAACAAGTCCCTGCATGCCATGTCCTTGAGCTGTCCGTTGGGACCGCACCATCCCCATACTTCACAGAGTTCTTGGGAAAGTCGGGTCCTGTGATAACCGGGATGCTCTTCTATGAACTGTCTGATTGATTCGATTGAAATCTTTTTACTTTGTCCGTTTATGGTTATCTTTACTGACTCCACGTACTATCTATAGCAAAGATGATTTTGCGAGTCCAGTGAAAATTTATCCCAGTTGCTAAGCAAATTCTATTCCGAACAGTATTGGGGACGACCCCTTTTTCCCGGCGGCTGTTCTATTTTCAGGGGCATTCTCTCAATGCCAGGTATGTGTAATCGATATGTTTCTGGAGGGATCTGGCCGCGTTCATTACTTCCCCATTGATTTTATTGGCCTCGACAATATGCTTAAAACTCAGGTACCAGTCAAGCGCGTTATAGGATTCTTTTATCCCAAGCTCTATCCCGGCGATAAGCGGCACCTTTTTTGCCACCCATTTTCCAAACACCTTGTTGGCCGCCGCGATCTTTGAGATGTCAAGCAGGGCGGAGAGTTCCGGTGATTCTGTCTGGAAATATTTCTGAATTTTCGGGTCGTCAAACATCTCCTGTATCTCGTTATTCGAAGAGGTAAGCTGATTCAGCAGGCTTGACAACCCGTCCTTCATGAAGGTCTGCCATTCGCCCATGTTGTTGGTGAGCTCGGCAATATGGCCGGCTGATGAAAGCATCTTCAATCGCGTGATCCTGGCCTCGATATCAGCGATGTCCAGGCCCTCTTGTGCCATCTGCGCGGCGTTCTTCTTGAAAACTGATTCCAGACGGTCAGCATACTTTCCTCTCCGGGAAAGATCATCGAGCAGTTGCCCGGTAAAATATTCCAGTCCGTCTTTGGCTGCGTTGAGCAAGGCATTGCGATTGGCGGTCTTCCAGGTAGTGTACTGTTCCGAAGCCAGATTTATGGTTTTGTTGAACTTGTTTCTCTGATTGATATATCCTTTCAAGATATGAGCAAGTTTCACGCAATCGGGGGGCTGGTTGATGGGCTCGCCGTTTCCATCGCCCTCATACGGCCTGGTACTTTCAGCGAGTTTGTCGCTGTCATTCTTTATGTTCTCGACGACAAAGGTCTTGGCATCCCTCAGATCAACCACCCTGGGATCATTGTCCGGATTGACGAGCAGCCGGATATCCTCGATCGGCATGGTATCACCGAAGAAAGGGGTCGGATTGAACATCGTATCCTCTGAGGGCATTTTCAGGTCTCCAGCGGTGTCAAATGGCTTTCTGGCATTGGCCGCAAGCGTCTCTGCATCGCCGTCCAGGGTTTTCATGGCGAGACTTGAATCTGAAAGGGTTTTGAAGGCTACCCCACCAGAGCCGTCCAGCCGCTTGTATGACTTCATCATCCTCTCGTATTGAGCCTGGGCTGCCGCAGCCATGGCTCTTTGTTGTGCTGCCGCCTGCTTAGCGGCCAGGGCGGCCGCTTTCTTTTTCGCTTCCAGAGCCTCCTGTTTGTTTTTTGCATCCTCTGCAAACATAGACGTCAAAAGGCTTTGAAAAACGGTCTCCACAATCATGGCGTTCAACTCCGCCCTGGCGGAAGCCGCTTTTGCCTTGCCAGATTTTGAAGGAGCCTTGTAATATGGGCAACCGGGCTTATGCGTCCCATTGGGCAACGGACACCCGCAATAGGCGCATACCGCTTTGGGCTCAGGCAACGACCCGCCCGTTATTTCAACCTGACTGACAAAGATGCTCAACAGCACTGTCATACACAAAAATATTCTTATAAAGTATCTCATTGGTTTTTCCTGTTTACAGTCTGGCAGCGTGATCTCAATTCGGCTGTTCACCTATCTTGACCTTGAGGGTACGCTCACGGCCATTCCTCAAGATCGTGACATCGACCGTTTCCCCGACCGGTGTCGAGGCCACCACTCGCGGCAGATCGACCTGCTCTTTGATTTCCGTGCCGGCTAGTGTGAGAATGATGTCACCACTCTTCAGCCCTGCCTCATCTGCCGGTGAGTCCTTTACTACCTCGGTCACTAATACACCCATGGGTTTATCCAATTTGAAAGGATTCGCTAAATCCTCAGTTACTATCCTAAAGGCGACGCCGAGGTACCCGTAGCTGTCCTGACCGGACTCAGACTTGTTGAGCGCTATATGTACTTGACTCGGAAGCGATTCGAACTGAAATGACTTTTCTTCCTTATAATATCCGGGCTTACCGGCCCTGATCAGACAATATTTCACCTTTGGTTCTGTGCTCCAGAAACTGGCATTCCCGGGGGCACGCCCGATATAGACCCATCTCTTGCCGGAATCAGAGACCTTTACTTCCAGGAAAGCGTCCGGCGGATCGGTGGTTATTTTGGCAGCTGCCTCATGGATGGTGGGCGAGAGATACTCCCATTCATAGATCTTGTCCTGGGCGCTGCGTGCGTCCTTGGCATCGGGTGCGAGCACAAGATATTTCTTCATGTAGGAAATGGCCGGCTGATACCGTTTCAGTTGCGCGGAAAGAAGGGCCATATTGAAGTAGGCTTCCGGATAGGAGACAGGATCCAGTTCAACAGCTTCAAGGTAGAGATAAATTGCCGCACCATAGTCTTTTCTCTGGTTTGCCGCATTGGCCTGAACGACGTATTTTCGCTGTGCCTCGGATACCCGGGGCCTGATATTCAGGGTGCGATATTCGGCTGCTTTCGATTCAAGCAGGGAGAGCTGATCAGCATGATGTTTTCTTAAATTCTGCTGAATGAAAAAGAGATCATCGGCAACTCTTCTAGCATCGGTCCACTCCTGGCTTGGGAATTCCAGTATCAGATTATTCTTGAATTTAATCCTGAAAGTTGTTCCTTTTTGAACACTGATCGGGAAAAGGACCAGATCGGTATAGAGGGTAAAAATGCGTGAGCTCACTTCGAGCATATCATCGCGCGCAAAGACGGTATGTGTATCGATCCTGATACTGTCTTGAAAATAATGATATGTACCCCCTGGAGCTGCACCCTTTTGAAGCTCGATCTTGCCTGCCGGGCTTTCATAGGCTTTCAGATTGTTTTGTATATAATAATCCCTTGGAAGATGAACTCTTATAGTGTTCTTCCTGTTTTCCAGCACTCGGGCAAGATCTTGTATTGCATCGTCAAAGGTCGTAATACCCTCCGGCAGCTTCGGGTGATACACGCTGTCATCCGTGCCTGATCCGGCTCCGGTGTTTGATGGTGTAGTGGCGCATCCCGCAAATGAGGCCACGATGAATATGCATACCAGTAATCTGAATACATCATTCAGCCTGTACATGATTTTTTAACTCCTCCAACTAACCGTAATGTCTTCGTAACCTCTGATCGCATCTTTGATTTTTCCTGCCATGTGCTCATTCCGGCAGCTGCCTATTCGGCGGGCGTCAACATAAACTCCCACTCATAGATCTTGTCCTGGGCGTTTCGGGCGTCCTTGGCATTCGGTTCAAGCATAAGATACTTCTTCATGTAGGAAATGGCCGGTTTGAATCGATGCATCTGTGCCGAGAGCAGGGCCATATTGAAGTAGGCTTCCGGATACGAAACAGGGTCCACTTCAACGGCTTTCCGATAGAGAGCGAGAGCCGTTTTGTACTCTTTTTTCTTACTCTGTGAGTTGGCCTGAACGATATATTTCTTCTGCTCCTCTGATACCGTCGGCTTGATTTCCATAGAGCGATATCGGGCAACTTGAGTTTCAAACAGGGCCGTCTGCTCATCATTATATTTCTGGATATTTTGCTGTATAAAAAAAAGGTCATCAGCTGCTCTCTGTACATCGTTCCATTCAAGGTCCATGAAGAGATCAATTTGCTTTCCCAAATGGATCGAACCGGATAAACCTTTAAATGCCGCCTGGTTGGCCGTGATCGGTAAATCGGGCAAATCAGAATACAGGAGAAAAACGAGGAAGCTCACTTCAAGCATGTCATCCCTGACAGCTATACCATTTGTTTCTATCAAAACCGATGGGGTTGGATAAAAGGTCCACTTGCCATTTCCGACGGCGATACCTTCTTGAAGCTCTTTTAAACAGGATTGAGAGTTCTCATAATCTGTTTTACGAATTTTATTCTTGGCAAAATATTCAGGATTGATATCGATCATAAATGCATCTTGTCTGTTCTCCAGAAGCCCTGCAAGGTCTTTTATTGCAGCGTCAAGGGTTTCTATGCCAACCGGCAGCTTCGGGTGATAAAAGCCGTCATCCGTGCCTGATCCAGTTACTGTGTTTGATGTGGCGGCACATCCGCAAAGCACTGCCAGCATCACGATTCACACTACAAACAAATTTATTTTCTTGTTCATGCTCATTACCCTTTTATCGATTTTTCAAAATACAGCACACTTGTTTTTACTACTGTCTTTCTTCCGCCAGCATTTCCCATTCATAGATCTTGTCCTGGGCGCTGCGGGCGTCCTTGGCGTCGGGTTCCAGCATGAGATACTGCTTCATATAGGAAACGGCCCGGTTGTACCGGCGCATCTGGGCCGAGAGCAGGGCCATATTGAAGTAGGCTGCCGGATACGAAACAGGGTCCACTTTAATAGCTTCTCTGTACATATCAATGGCCTTGTCGTACTCTTTGCGCTTACTCATCGCATTGGCCCGCACAATGTATTTTCGCTGCTCCTCACTCACCTGTGGTTTGACACTCAGGGCGCGGTACTCGGCCACCTTTGATTCAAAAATGGCGAGCCTATCCTCATACTCTTGATTCAATGGTTGCTGAATAACGAAGATGTCATCGGCAAATCTCTGCGCATCGGCCCGGTTGTCGAAAATGAATGAGATCCGGTTCCCAAGATGGATAGCATACCGATAATCGTATGTACCACTGCTCGTTGTCACAGCGATATGGAACTCCAACAGATCGGCAAAAAAAAGCGGTATCCGTGGACTTATTTCGATCCTGTCGTCCAGCACGTCAACACGCTTAAACACCATGTGTGAAAGCCGCTGATCCTGACCATAGTGTCTCGAGGTCAGACCGCGTGCATCTTCCGTCAGTTCTATCAGGTCGTAATAATTGTCATAGAGAGTAATATCCTTTTCAGAATAATATTTATCAGTGCCCAGACTGATGGCAAACTTTCCCCCTTGATTGAGAAGTTCCGCCAGGTCCGCCTTTGCGGCCTCCGGGCCCTGAATGCCGTCAGGGGTCTTCGGCTGATACACGACCCCCGGTTCCATGCCTGCTCCGGTCGGAGCATCGATGCCGGTGTTCTGTGCTGCACAGCCGGAAAGCACGGCCAGCATCAGGATTCCCAAGCCCAACAAACTGATTTTTCTGATCATGTGTCCTGTCCTTTCATGAAAATGACATGATTTTTTATCAACCTTTATTTTCACTGCTGATTTTCCTGCACCATCAGTTCCCATTCATAGATCTTGTCCTGTGCGCTGCGGGCATCCTTGGCCTCGGGTTCGAGGACCAGATATTGTTTCATGGAAGAGATCGCCATATTGAACCGGTGTATCTGGGCGTAAAGCAAAGCCATGTTGAAGTAGGCTGCCGGATACGAAACAGGGTCGATCTCAATGACTTTGGTGTACATATCGATGGCCCGGTAGTATTTTTTCTGCTTACTCAGGGCATTGGCCTGAACAATAAACCTGCGCTGTTCTTCCGAAACCGGCGGCTTGATTTTCTGTTCACGATAGTGCGCTGCTTTTGCTTCAAAAAGCGCAAGTCTTTTATCATACTTTTCCTTTTGCACCAGTTGCACCTGCTTGATAAACAAGAGGTCATCGGCAAATCTTTGTGCATCACCCGGATTCTCAAACATAAATGACATCAGCCCCGGGAAATGGATCTTATAAGGGCACTCGAAGGACCTGTACTTCCCGACAATAACACGGGCAAATGCAAACGATTCGTCGGTCTTCCTGGCAGCAATATCCTGGTCTATTAAATCGGAATAAAAAAAAGCAATGCTGCGGCTTACTTCGATCCTGTCATCCAGCACATCGATGCTGCCGAATACCATATGCAGCAGTTCTTTATCGGAATTATAATAAAAAGAGATCGGGCCCTTTTTGCCTTTCAAAAGCGCTTTGAGCGCCTCTTCTTCCGCATAGTGATTAATGCCCTGCTGTCTGTAGTATTTTATGCCGGGTTTGGCACTTGCCAGCAGATACGTCAGATCTTTCTTAACTGCATCAAAAGTTTCAATATCAGATGGAAGCCTGGGATAATAAACATCACCAGCCCATTCAGCGCTTAAATTGGTGCTGTCTGCCATATTGGACGATGTGGCAGCGCATCCAATCAACAAGGCCATCATAACAATGCAACTACAGATACCGAAGATTCCTTTTTTCTTACGCATAACAATTTATCCCTTTCTGTTGAAAATCATGTGCTCGATATCTTGATCTTCTTTCTTAGATCGAATGTCCACATGGGTAAAAAACACATTTATCAGAAGTGAAAAGGCTGACTTTACCAAATCCGGCATCATTTCCGGCTCAGGTGTCATAAGCTTTGATCCTGCAATCTCATACATGGTTTTTTAAGGATAAAAGCCTTTGTTTTTTAAAGTAATAAAGATTTCGGAGCCGCACAGATAAGACGGTTGGATTCTTTAAGAAATCCGGATAGTTTCCGGGGAACACCTCCTGAACAAATGTTGTCAGCTCCTTCAAATGCCCCTGCTTTCTCAATGTGGTCAAAAATTAGAATGTAGCGAATATACTACCAAATCTGTTTTTTGGCAAATGAAAGATATCCTGTGAAAATGCTCCGGGGATATTCCTCAGATGTTTTCTCTGCGACCCCAGTGTCCTTTTCCAGGCGACTTGTCAGGGGCTTAGGGGACATCCGTGAAATATGGAAATTGGAAGGAAGGTATATAGCCTATCATAAATATTTTCTCGTTTTTTGACTATCATGACTTTTTTCCAAAAGGGGCCCTTTGAAGCCGGTGGGCGAATGCAGAAAAATTCGGGGTTAAAGCGGGTTATGTGTGATTCGTTCCATCCATGGAGTTCACCCTACGGGCTGACTGAAGTCAGTCAAATTCGGCTGTTCTGCCGAATTTTGATTCGGCACATCCAAGTAGCTCTCCCTTTGGGATGCCTGACGGCAGTCAGATTTTTCTTTCCTAAAAATTTGACTCAGGCCATCCATGGCCTTCGCCCTCCGGGCGACCTGAAGGTCGTCCCGTTTCGCTTTCCTGCGGAATTGGTTTTTGTGCAAGCAAAGAAAAGGTTTAATCATCATCCAATGCCGTGCGAACCTTCAAAAGCACCACATCCGTGCTGGCGCGTGCGTTCCCCATGGATTTGCGGATAAAAGCATCTTGGTGCCTGACCCCAATGGGGCCTATATCATTCCGATACCGGATCTCCCGACCCCTTATGTCAACTGATTGCTTCAGCAGAAATATTAAGATTCAGAATTGGAAGGTGTT
>JAFGFY010000064.1 GCA_016930795.1 Deltaproteobacteria bacterium | reverse complement strand
ATGGATGGTTCAAGAGGCGGGCAGTCAACGATTATTATCCTATTCATGAATACCAACCAATCCACTCATGTAAACAATATCAAACACAAGCACTAATTTTTTCTGGTCAAAATGAAACAAGGAATGATTGCTGTCAGCTTTTCCTGCCAGATCAGCTTAAAAGGAAATGAGGGACCAGGAATATGTTTCAAATAAAAAAATAAGAGTTAAAATCGACATAATCATGGATCCACGAAAGGATATTCTGTTTTCACAAACCGGCTTGACTTGTCTAGTAACTCCCTCACCTTGCGGGCCAGGGAATCAGGGGTGAAAGGCTTTTGTATAAACGCCTTATCCTGGTCCAAAATTCCTTGATGCACAATAGCGTTGTCTGTATACCCGGACATGAAAATGACCTTCATGTCCGGTCTGGAGGCCTTTAGTCTCTTCTCCAGCTCTCCTCCACTCATATCGGGCATGACCACGTCCGTCAACATAAGGTGAATTGACCCTTCATGATTCTCGGAAAGACGAATGGCCTCCTGTCCGTCTGCTGCGATCAGAATGATGTAACCATATCCTTTCAGTATTCGTACTGTGACAGTTCGAACTTTTTCATCGTCTTCAACAATCAGGATGGTCTCCGAGCCCGTGAGGACCTTTGGCTTTAAATCCTTTTTCGCTGCCCCCTTCAGTTTCTCAACTATCGGGAGGTAGACCTTAAATGTGGTCCCTTTTCCCGGCTCGCTGTAGACCCATATGTTTCCCTTGCTCTGTTTGACAATCCCATATACAGTGGAAAGGCCCAGGCCTGTCCCCTTTCCTTTTTCCTTGGTTGTGTAAAAAGGCTCAAAGAGATGTTCCAGGACCTCACTTGTCATTCCCACTCCCGTGTCACTCACACTCAACATCACATGGGGCCCGGGCGTTACAGCTATATGGTGATGGGCATATTCTTCATCAAGGTCCATGTTTGCCGTCTCTATGGTAAGCTTGCCGCCATTCAACATGGCATCCCTGGAATTCACAGCAAGGTTCATAATGATCTGTTCAATCTGTCCCTCATCCGCCTCCACCGCTCCCAGGTCAGGCGGCAGAACTGTTACCAGTTCGATATCTTCACCAATGATTCGGTGAAGCATCTTTTGCATGTTATTGACTGTTTCATTTAGATCTATTATCCTGGGTTGCAGGATCTGCTTCCTGCTGAAGGCTAGTAGTTGGTGGGTCAGAATTGCAGCGCGGTTGCCGGCAGCTTTAATATCTTCTATGTCTCTGCGTGTCCGATCACTCTCGCTCTTCTGCATCCTCATAAGGATGATTTCGGCCGTCCCGATGATAGCGGTCAGGACATTGTTGAAGTCGTGGGCAATGCCGCTTGTTAAACGCCCTATAGCCTCCAGCTTTTGGGCCTGGAGTAGTTGTTCCTGTAGCATCTGATTCTCTTTTTCCGCCTGCTTGCGCTCAGATATTCCCCGAGCTACACCTTGTAGGCCTATAGGCTCTCCTTTTTCATCAAAGATCACTCTGCCATGGACCTCAAATGGAATAGGCTCCCTGTTCTTATTGAGCAAATCGGTTTCCAAAATGATGCCCGCACTGTCCGGCCCCTTTGCTTTTTCACTCGCGATAACCCGTACTATTCTTGCGAAGTTCTCCTCGTCGCACTGATCCTGCAAACGGGTCCCAACCCATTCTTCCGGTGTGTATCCCATCAGATTTTGTATGGCTGGATTGACGTACGTGAAGGTAAGTTCGAGGTCCATCACCCAAATGATGTCCAGCGTGTTATCGGTCAACAGACGGTATTTGCGTTCACTTTCCCTCAGGATCTCCTCAGCCTCCTTCCTCGACTGCACCTCTTTTTCCAATTCCAGCATCTTTTGCTCAAGCTTTCTCACCAATCGTTCACTGTAAAGCTTAAGTATCTCCTCTTCCTGTACTGCTTTTGGTACGAATTCATTATTGCGGCGCGTGGTGGAAGCCATCACATCCTGAACAGCCTCCATGAAAACGTCAGGCTCGCAGGGTTTTTGAATGAAACGGTCTGCGCCGATCTTCATGGCGAATTCTTCATCCTTGGGACCGGTGTATGTGGCGGTATAAATGATGAATGGGATATGGCATAGGGCTTTGTCCGTCTTGATTTTTCTGCATAGCTGAAAACCATCCATAACGGGCATGAGGATATCGCTTATGATCAAGTCGACCGAATGATCCTTGATTTTTTCCAGCGCTTCCTCTCCATTTGAAGCAGACAGAACATTATAGCTTTTTGCTTTAAGCAAGGTCTCCAGCAGATACCTGTTTTCTTCTTTGTCGTCCACGATGAGGACATTCATGACATACCTCCGGTCTTTTCTCTAGAGATTTTCATTCCTCATTTGCCAAATATTTTCGGATCTCTCCGACAAAGGTTTCCGGGTCAATGGGTTTTTCAATATAGCCGGTTGCGCCGGCAGACAGTATCCGTTCCCTGTCCCCGACCATGGCGTAAGAAGTGACCGCGATGATGGGTACTTCTCTAATTTCATCCCATTTTTTTAATTCTGCTGCTACGGCGTATCCGTCCATTTCGGGCAGTTGTATATCCAGTAGTATGGCCTGCGGCTTATGGCGCAAAGCCCTTTCGATGCCTTCCCGGCCGGTTCTCGCGCCTATGACGGTAAAACCATTCTTTTCCAACAAAAAACGCATCATGTAATAATTCTGTTCATTGTCTTCGATGATCAGCAGTGTGTAACTCATTGTAGATCTCCTGTCTTTTGTGGGAAACGGATGGTGAAGGTGCTGCCTTGCCCCCACTGACTTTCCACATTGATGTCTCCGCCCATCATATTCAGAAGCTTTTTACATATGGATAGTCCGAGACCGGTGCCTTCATGTTTGCGTGAAAGCCCGGTATCGATCTGGTGGAAAGGTTGAAAAAGGCCTGGGAGTTCATCCTGATGCATGCCGATACCGGTATCGGCGACCGACAGAAGGTAATGGTCATTTTCTCTACGGCACGAAATGACAACATGTCCTTGTTCGGTGAATTTGACCGCATTATTGAGAAGATTAAGAATGATCTGTTCCAAACGTCGCTGATCTGCGGTTACTGTTTTGACATTCTCTGCGATGTCCATTCTTAATTCGATCCCTTTTTTGTCAGACAGTGGAGAAACTAACGCGACCATTTTCTCTATGGATGGTCCCAATTCAAAAGATGTTAAGGAAAGCTCCAATTGACCGGCCTCGATTTTGGAGATGTCAAGCACGTCGTTTATTAGGGCCAGAAGATGGCGGGAACTACTCTGAACCATAGTCATCTGCTTTCGCTGTTCTTCGTTCAGGGGTCCGGCTAATTCCTGAAGCATAATGCCGGTAAATCCGATGATGGCGTTCAGGGGCGTGCGTAGTTCATGAGACATGGTGGCCAAAAAAGCTGATTTGATTCGATCGGCGGATTGGGCCCTTTCCATGGCCGTGGCCAGCTCGGCCGTTCGCTCGGCTACATGCTGCTCCAGGACATCCGCGTGACGCCGCAATTCATCATTAAGTCGACGAATTTCCTGTTCTGCTTTCTTTCTATCGGTTATATCGGAGCCGATGCTCAGAATCTCTTTTATCTGACCATGCTCATCAAGTATCACTTTGTTCGTCCAGTCGATCCAGACTCTCTCGCCATTACGGCGCATATTCTCGTTGATATTACGTTCAAATTTTTCAGGATTGGCTAAGATTTCCCCCATCAGCGGGCCTAGACTGCGACCTGTACTCTCTTTCTCAGGAACTATGGTCCCGACCACGTGTCTGTCTAGTATCTCCGGTTCCGTATAACCGAAAAATCTTTGGCCGAATTCATTTAAAAAAGTAATCCGCCCATCTCGCGACCAACGTAGGATAATACTGTTGGCCAACATGACCAACTCTCTGTATTTTTTTTCACTCGCGTGTAGGACTTCGTTTATCCCGTTAAGTTCTCGAGTGCGCTTGTTCACTTGATGCTTTAATAAAACACCTCCCGCCATACTCATAATCAAGAGAGCCCCTGCGAAAAGGCCGAGTCTTTTTATCCATACGGGAAACACAAATATTACCTCTTCCGAAGTCCATCGTTTCAAAGAGTCATAATAAATGGATTGGGGCGTTTTTTTTATTTCCGAAAGATATTCATCAATGGTGTCCAGCAATCTTTTAGTGGCGCTCTTTGATGCAGCGAAAAAAAGTTCGGAAGGATCGAAAACAACCGGTGTATCTTCAAGCCCCCATTTTTTTGCGTGCATCAAACCATAGAAACGATTCGTGACTGCGGCATCCGCTTTCTTCCCGGCGACTATCTCAAAAATGGTATTGTAATCCGGCATGGAGATGAGGGTGGTTTCAACGCCGAAATTGTCTATAAGTCGGGTAAATGTTTCTTGCTGGACCGAACCCTCTAGGACCGCGATTCGCTTTCCATTCAGGTCCAATATGGATTTGATCCCGTTGCCTTTGGGGGCATACACTTGGGACCAAGATGAAAGGACCGGAACTTTGTGAAAGGTGAAATTTCTCCCTCGATCCGCCGTATAGGCTACGTCGGGCATAAGGTCAATTTCTCCTTTTTCCAGTCGCTCCAATCCTTCCGCCCATGTGCCCGAAAAATATTGAATATTCCAACCTTCGCCTTTAGCGATGTGCTCGATAATATCAATAAAGATACCCGCAGGTTTACCGGAATCAGAAAAAAATACCTTCGGCGCGTTTTCATAAACGCCAACGGTTATGACTTTATCATCGGTGTTTGCATCTATAGACTCAAATAATATAAAGGAGAACAAGAGAATAGAGAGTACTAATAAAAACCTTCCTCCAAAAGTTGTGTTCCTATTTTGTTTCAGGGTCATTTTATTAAGAGAGCGGGAATAATCAATATAACGTACGCATAAAATGTCTTCATTAATGGTAACTCTTCTTTAATAGGTTATTATAATCTAGAAATCAGACATAATAAATAGAATTGCACTATATTTAAGTGGAAATCGTCTAATTTGTGGTTTACGATCGAATTACAGTAACAAAACTCCCTTATATTTTGGAGATTCCCGATATTGAGGAGAATAGGATTGCTTCTTAGCTTCTCACAAAAAATGCCGATGTGAACAGTATACAAGCTTGCTTTAGGAGAATCTATCGGGGAAAACCCTGATTTATGAGGAAGGACCTTATATTTCTGTCAGGAATAGGCAATAAAGGCAAAGATAACCTATCTGGGTGTATGCGAGGTGCCACAGAGGGGAGAATGAAGTGGCACATAAAATCACTTCATCGATTGAATTTTGATCGGTTTATTCCATCCTTATTGCCAATGCTGGGTTAAAGAATGTAACTGGTAAATAAATAAATGGGGACGCGTAAACTTATCAACTTGATATGAATAGTAGAAGAGTGCTAATAGTATGAAGCATTCCAAGACAGTCTTGAATAGACATTCCCGGAGCCTTGTATCCCGTCATGGCAAGGGGAATTGATAGATGCAAGATATTCCGGAATGACACAGACAGGGATAACTTTTGTAAGCGTTTCAGTCTCCCGTGGTCATGATCGCAAAGGAAAAAAGTTTAGATT
>JAFGFY010000001.1 GCA_016930795.1 Deltaproteobacteria bacterium | reverse complement strand
GAATCACACCGGCCATCAAAGAGATATCCTCATCCGCCTCCTCTTCAATGACGTCTATGATATCGTCATGGGTAATACGACCGACCAGGCGATGGTATTCGTCCACCACGGGAACGGTGACCAAGTCGTATTTCTTCACCAGATGGTAAACCTCTTCCTGGTCCATATGGACATCAACGGAAATCACTTCCGGATTCATGATTTCCTGCACTCGACGCAGAGGGGGTTCCAGAACCAAGTCCTTTAGGGATATGACCCCCACAAGCCGATTAAAATCGTCCACCACAAAGAGATAATAGATGTTTTGGACCTCTTCCCGCTTGGTTCGAATGGTATTGATGGCTTGTTGAATGGTATCGCCGGCCTTTACGGCGACAAACTCCAAGGCCATAAGACCCCCGGCCGTATCATCAGGATAGGGAAGAAGCTTCTCCAGGTCCTTCGACACCTCATTTTCAACGGTCTCAATGATCTGCTTGGCCCGCTCGGCAGGCAAATCCCCCACGAGGTCAGCGGCATCGTCAGAGTCAAGCTCTTGGACGATCTCAGAGATAGCCTCGTTATTCAAATCATCCAAGATGCTTTCCTGAACAGGGGTCTCCATTTCCACCAGGACATCTCCGGCGCCCTTGGGCTCCATAAATTCAAAAAAATAGAGACGCTCATCCGAATTGAGATGCTCCATAAGATCGGCGAGGTCGGCAGGACGCATCTCATCAATGAGCTTCACGAGAAAATCTCGCTTCTTCTCTTTGATAGCTTCCTTGACGTCTTCGACCAATTTTCCGTCAACGATTTGAGTCATCTTGCCAATCCAAAAAAGAATCCCTTCGTCATTCTGTGCCGCTCATCTTCTTTTTCTGTTCCCTTTTATTCTTCTCAGTACAAATTCTCCTATTTCAGCTGTTCGATCCGGGTCCAGATCGAGTCTTTGTATGGGGATTTCAGCCCTTGCCGCGCTTTTATGCCCTCCCGCGGAGCCCCATTGACCAAACATTTTCTCCGCCGTCTTACCTGCATCCAGGCGAAATCCGGCATTTCGAAGAATAATGATGAGTTTTTGCCCATAGATCCCGGAGACGATACACCATGTAGCCTCTGCCATTTTCAGGAAGAAATCCGCGATAACGACCAATATATCCGGATCATTCACCTTGCCCATATAAATATGGGCGGTGTCTCTGAAGAACGTCAGGTTCTCCATGGCCATCCGAAAGCTATCCAAAGTCTTCTTTGTCAATTCAGAGGATTCAATCTTCTTGATGATGTTGATGTTGGCGAATGGGTAAAGATACCTGAACGCGTTCACATCGTTGGGCAGAGAGTTCCTCACGAAATTCTCTGTGTCGGTCTTAATCCCATAGAATAGGGCCGTGGCCAGCCTGGCAGAGGGCTTGATCTTAGCAGCCCTCAAATACTCGGTCATCATCGTAGAGGTGGCGCCGTAGTCTTCGTTGATATCCACAAACACCCCCACGGACTCAGGACCAAGAGGGTGGTGGTCAATAATCACATCAAAGGGCTGTTTGCCGAATTGTCTATTATGATGGGGCTGAGAGTCTACTATCGCCCATTTCGTGATTTCAGCCCTATCGAGATTCCTGATATGGTATTGATCAATCCTGAGCAACTTAATCAATGCCAAGTTATCCGCCCTCTTAATGACATTGATGTGATAAATCAGGATCTTTTTCACCTTTCTCCAAAAGATTCGTTTCAAAGCAAGAGCACTGCCTATCGCATCCGGATCAGCATTAATCAGAATGGCCAACGTATCTTCCAGACCCGCCACCTCCAGGAGCCTCTTATGTTTTTCGGCTGAAGAGACCGATTTTCGAAATGGATGATCCATGAGTATGGGTTTCTGATTCTCGGTCATTTATATATGCCACCCTAAATCCCTTTGTGTTTAGGACACCTTAGACGATGAGAGTCAAAATTTCAATATAAATGACCCTGCCGAAAAGGATAGCGTCTCGCCCAGCGCTGATTGCCAACAAGTCACCGGTCCTCTATAAAGGCCTTGTACAAACACTTGTTTTGAGACACAAGTCAAACAATGGAGGATGAAGGAAAAAAACGAGGAACAGGGCGTAAGGAGAGAACCGGCCCGTGAGAGCATACTGGCTTGATGAAATATCCGCCTCAGATATGGAAAAGATCACCACCTACAATTTTTTCCAAGCCATGATAGACGCCCTTGATGCCCGGACCTGAACATCAGGGTGATCACTCAAAGAGTTCCTTTCTTATTTCCTCCTTAATGGTATTTGAAGCGCTCTCATCCCCAAGAATCCCCACGCGGATAGTCACCATTGTCTCATCTTGCGATTTGTATTCAAAGGAGATATTAATCTCCTTATCATCTGCTCTCATCGCGCTGATTTTTCCGGCTGTGAGGTCATGTTTCTTATTCGTGACCTCTATGCCCATGCGGTCAAGAGCCCTCAACGCGGCGTCCCATGTTTCCATAAAGGGAGACTCGTAAATGACCTCTAGTGACCCCTCATAATACTTGTATCCGGCGACACCAGCCGCGGCTCCGCCCAAGAAAACAAGCGCGGCGCAACCTGCCGACATCAAGCAGAACAACACGCATATCATCTGTTTCATTCTCATCATTTCGAATTCTCCTTACTCAAATGGAAGTCTTTGATCATTGCATACTCTTTCAATGCACTGATGTCAACTCCGGACCAAAATCCACCATCAAATTTGTTGGTGGATGATGATAACTGAGGCTTTTGGTCAATCCCTGGGCACCACAATATATGCTCAAGTGTTTTTCTTGCGCCCTGAGCACTGCGCCTTACGCCGTTTATATACGCCGCAAGGAGAAGCGATTGATTGTCCGCTGTCGGAAAGGCAATTCGCCTGAGGCGAATAAACACAGCCCTTCGACTTACTCAGTGCCATGAGCCTGTCGAATGGCAGATGACAGCTTGATGGTGGATTTGGGCCGGACTATCAAATTGACTTGCTATGTCCAATTTGATATGTATATGTGTTTCTCCCTATGGAGGCACTGTTAATGGATTATAAGAAAACACTCAACCTGCCCAAAACCGATTTCCCGATGAAAGGGAATCTCACGAAAAAAGAACCGGAGATCCTCGACAAGTGGGATAAGGAAAACCTCTATCACACGATTCGTCATACTTCCAAGGGTCGCAAGCACTACATGCTCCACGATGGACCGCCCTATGCCAACGGCCATATCCACATGGGGCACGCCTTTAACAAGATCCTGAAAGACATCATTATCAAATCCAAACAGATGGCCGGATTCGACGCCCCCTATGTCCCTGGGTGGGATTGTCATGGATTGCCCATCGAGCATAACGTGGACGTTGAGCTTGGGGACCAAAAAAGCCATATGTCTCAAGCGGAGATCAGGCGGCACTGCCGAAAGTATGCCGAAAAATACGTGGATGTTCAACGAAATGAATTCAAACGCCTTGGAGTGCTCGGTGAGTGGGAGAATCCTTACCTCACCATGGATTTCTCTTATCAGGCCACCATCGTCAGGGAATTTGGGAAATTCGCCCTGAACGGTGCCCTGGTGAAGAGTAAGAAACCCATCTACTGGTGCACGTCATGTAGGACAGCCCTCGCAGAGGCCGAAGTGGAGTATGAGGAACACACCTCCCCTTCCATCTTTGTCAAATTCCCCATGATCTCTAATCTGAGCGACGAATACCCCGCCCTTAAAGGGAAGAATGTCTTCATCGTCATCTGGACCACCACACCTTGGACCATTCCCGCTAACCTCGCCATAGCCCTGCACCCTGACCTGGACTATGTGGCTGTGGATATTGGCGCCAACCAGGTTATGGTCATGGCCAGAGGTCTGATGGAAATCTGCCTAGATACTTTCGGCATAGACACCTATGAAGTGGTGACCGAATTGGACGCCAAAAAGCTGGAACATCTCAGGGCGAAACACCCGCTATATGAGAGGGAGTCCTTAATCGTGCTGGCGTCCTACGTCACCCTTGAATCAGGGACCGGATGTGTCCACACGGCCCCGGGACATGGACGGGAGGACTACGAAACCGGCCTGCAATATGGACTTGACATCTATTCACCCGTGGATGACGCGGGTCGTTTCACTGAAGAGGTTCAGTTCTTTGCCGGTCTGGACGTGGTTGCGGCCAACCGAGTCATCAACGAAAAACTAAGCGACGTGGGGCTGCTCCTGAAAGAACAAGAGATTTCTCATGAATATCCACACTGCTGGCGTTGTAAGAATCCGGTGATCTTCCGTTCCACGGAGCAGTGGTTCATCTCCATGGACAAAACAGGCCTCAGAAAGGCCGCGCTTCAGAAGATCAAGGAAGTCTCATGGATTCCCGAATGGGGCCGGGACCGCATCTATGGGATGATAGAGAAGCGCCCGGATTGGTGTATCTCCCGCCAAAGATCATGGGGGATTCCCATAACCCTTTTCTTTTGCGAGGAGTGCGGCGGTACGGTCATCTCCCAGGAGATCATCGATCATGTCAGCGGAATAATCGAACAGAAAGGAGCCGATGTCTGGTTTACGGAATCAGCAGAGACGCTTCTGCCGCCAGGCACGGCTTGTCCCCAGTGCGGGGCGCGGCGCTTCGTAAAAGAAACGGATATCCTGGATGTCTGGTTTGACTCCGGTACCAGCTATGCCGCCGTCATGGAGCAGAGAGAAAATCTGGATAGTCCCTCAGACCTTTATCTGGAGGGAAGCGACCAACACCGCGGTTGGTTTCACAGCTCCTTACTCTGTGCCCTGGGGACCAGAGGTGAAGCCCCATATAGGAGTGTCCTCACCCATGGTTTTGTGGTGGATGGCAAAGGAAGGGCCATGCATAAGTCCATAGGGAATGTCATTTCACCGGAGACGCTTATTCAGAAGTACGGCGCCGAGATCGTGCGTTTGTGGGTCGCCGGGGAAGATTACACGGACAATATTCGCCTCTCCGAGGAAATTCTCCAGAGGCTCACCGAGGCCTACCGCCGTATTCGAAACACATGCAGATATCTCCTGGGGAATTTATCCGATTTCGACCCTGACCGGGATCGAGTCCCTTATGAAAAAATGGAGGAACTGGATCGATGGGCGCTTCACAGACTTCAGGAAATGAATGAACTCATCCTGCGGGCATACGAGAACTTCGAGTTTCATCTGGTCTACCACAACCTCCACAACTTCTGTGTCCTGGACCTGAGTTCCTTTTACCTGGATATCATCAAGGACAGGCTCTACGTCACATCACAGAAGTCAACGGCCAGAAGATCCGCGCAGACCGCCTTGAATGAGATCCTGCAAGTCCTGGTCAGACTCATGGCCCCTGTCCTCTCATTTACGGCCGATGAGATCTGGCAGTATTTGAAAGATGATTCGCGGGCTTCAAACGTCCATGCCGATCTCTTTATCCCTGTAAAACAGGAATACCGAGACCCTGAATTGGGAGAACGTTGGAACGAGATCATGAAAGTGAGAAAAGAAGTGACCAAGGCCCTAGAGATCGCCAGAAAAGACAAGGTCATCGGGCATTCCTTGGACGCCTCCGTGGTATTGGGGCTCTCCGATGAGTGGACGGATAAGCTGGGGCCCTATAGAGACCAGCTTCGATCCTTGTTCATCGTCTCATCCGTGGACATCGTCCCCATCAACGACCTGGAAGAAGGGTCTAAAGCGGAAGGATTAGAGGGGCTTAAAATTCGGGTGGCACCCTCCGAAGATGAGAAATGCGAGCGTTGCTGGGTCCACGATTCGACGACGGGAGATGACGACCGACATCCCACAATCTGCCGCAGGTGTCTGAACGCATTGGAAGAGATGAGGCTTATAAAAGCATGAAAAGGAACGTCCATCTCTTGATCTGGCCCGCGCTGAGTATTGTGGTTCTGGATCAGATATCAAAATACATGGTCATGACAAGGATTGATATTCACAGATCTATCCCAGTGATCAGCGGCTTCTTTAATCTCGTGCATACACGAAATCGCGGAATGGCCTTCGGCATATTCAATCGACCGGGAACTGATTTGGGTTACTATCTCCTCTTATCCGCCACTTTCGTCGCGGTCATTTTACTCTTATTTTGGTTCAGCAGACTAAGGCAGGGAGAGAGAATCATAACGCCCGGACTCTCTCTCATATTGGGCGGGGCCGTCGGTAACCTGATCGATCGGGTTAGATTGCGTGAAGTTACTGATTTTCTTGATTTTTACATAGGGCCGTATCACTGGCCTGCCTTTAACGCGGCAGACTCGGCCATCACCATAGGGACTATCTGGGTCGTTTTGTGCCTGCTCTTTCTCACTCCCCGAGAGAGCCCTGAAGGAGTGTGAATCATGCACCCTGAACTATTTTCCATAGGACCTTTGACCATCCCTACCTACGGCTTTTTCGTGGCCATGGGTTTTGCCGTCGCTCTCCTCGTCACCACAAGGATCGGGAAAGCTCATGGATTGGAATCTCCCCAAATCATGGATATGGGATTTATCATCATCCTCTGCGCCATTATCGGCTCAAGGCTGGGCTATGTTTTATTGAATCCCTCCTATTATCTCAATCAACCCCTTGATATCTTTAAGACATGGGAAGGGGGCCTTGTCTTTTCGGGTGGTATTGTGCTTGTCGTCCTGGTCATGTCGTGGTACCTCAAACGCCATAACCTTCCCTATTGGAAAACAGCCGATCTTTGGGCCCCCGGCATGGCCATAGGCCAGGCCATAGGACGTATCGGCTGTTTTATGGCCGGCTGCTGTTATGGACAACCAACGGACGTGAAATGGTGCGTGGTCTTCACCCATCCCAAATCCCTGGCCCCTCACGATATCTGCCTTCACCCCACTCAACTCTACTCCTCCTTGGCCGGATTCATCATCTTTGCCATCCTGATGCTTCTCACCGCAAAGAAACGATTTGATGGGCAGGTCTTTATCTGGCTTATCATTCTTCACAGCTCAGCCCGGCTGTTCATTGAGCGCTTCAGAGGAGATTACAGGGGCCTGATCCCTGGAACGGAAATGAGCATCACACAACTCATTGCCCTCCTCCTCCTCATCGCCGCGGTGATCACCCTTTTCGTGATCAAATCGAGAAGAAAGAACGACGTCGCTCCTCCAAATACATCAAAGCAATAATCCCTCCTTTTCTTCACATCCAACAATCGATACGCATAGAAACTTCCTTTTTTGTATTGTCTCCCAGGCCCCTATTATGAGATCTCCCAGCGGTTTTATGAGTTGAAAAATATGAAAAAGTAAGCTATACTATACTAAATTTCTTTGGGTTTGGTGAGACAGATGTCCAAAGCCTTTCTATCTATCAAAATGGTCCACTCCCGTTTCCTCTTAAAAATGACGAAGATAATCGTATTTCTTCCCCCAAGGTTCTTGAGAATCCGTGAGGCAGCGATTTTCTATGGCTGATCTGTCTACCGCTCAAATTCAAGCCTCTGGTAATTCCAGTGCGACAGGAACTCTTTCAAGGAAAGTAGCTGTCGCGGGAACATGGGCCGTCATGCTCAGAATCGCGAATCGAGGTCTGGATTTTGTCAGGACGATTGTTCTTGCAAGGCTGCTCTCCCCCACAGACTTCGGGCTTCTTGGCATCGCCCTTCTTTCCATGTCGATGCTTGAAACCTTCTCACAAACAGGGTTTAAAGCGGCCCTAATCCAGAAAAAGGAGGATATCACATCTTATCTTGACACGGCCTGGACTGTGTCAGTATTGAGGGGGCTGGTGCTGTTCCTCCTGATTTACTTTTCCGCGCCTCTGATCGCGACTTT
>JAFGFY010000279.1 GCA_016930795.1 Deltaproteobacteria bacterium | reverse complement strand
TACCCAGGCGGAATGTAACGGGAGAAACCGTTACGTGATCGACGGCAAGGAATACGACGAGTGCACCTTCTGCCCGGCCTCCTGCCCGTCGAGGGATGCGTTTAAAGAACCGGATTCAGGTCTCCCGCTCAAGTGCGATATGTGTGAAAGTGTCCCGCCCCTGGAAGAGCCTATGTGCGTAGAAGCATGCACGTTTGATGCCTTGACGTACGAAGAAAAGGAAGAGGAGGTCCTGGAAGAAAAACAGGTGCAGCGGGGGGACCTAGAGTTAGCATACGAATTATTAGTGAAAAAACATGGGAAGAACAAGGTCATGGATACCTTTGCCCGATTAGGAAAGGGCTAAAACATTTAGGCGAAAGAAGAGGCTAAGAAAGACAGTGGAGACTGTAGCACCCTTAGAAGAGGTATTGGATCTCATCAATGAGACCGGTGGAGAGTCCTTCAAATTTTGCTATCAATGCGGATTATGTGATACCGTTTGTCCGTGGAATAGGGTTCGAACCTTTAGTATGCGCAAGCTAATCCGGCAGGCTAACTTCGGTTTGACTGAGATAGAAAATGAAGAGATATGGCGTTGCACGACCTGCGGAAGATGTCCTGATCGGTGCCCCAGGGGAGTAGATCAGATAGAAGTGGGTGTATCTGCACGCAGAATCGCCACCGAATTCGGTGTTTTTCCCGCTCCCGTAAAGCCTGTCCGCGGTGTAGCCGCAGGCCTCGTTGCTGAAGGCAACCCCTTTGGTGAAGAACGAAAAAATAGGGCAGATTGGGCAAAGGGGCTGTCTGTAAAACCCTTTACCGAGGATATGGAAATTTTATATTTCTCCGGCTGCTACCTCAGCTATGATCCGAGATTAAAAAAGGTGGCTGCTGCCACAGCCAATATCCTTAACAAGGCAGGGATAGATTTTGGGATACTGGGCTCCGAGGAGAACTGCTGCGGGGAAAGCATCCGTAAAACGGGCGATGAGGAATTATTCAAACGCCTGGCCAGGGAAAACATCAAAACTTTTATCGACCATGGGGTTCATAAAATCCTTGTTTCTTCCCCTCATTGCTACCACACTTTCAAAAATGAGTATCCCGAATTTAATGTGAATTTTGAGATCGTACATATATCTCAATATTTATTCGAGCTGATTAATGAGGGAAGGCTTGAGATCACCAAGGAGTATGGGAAGAAAATGACATATCATGACCCATGTTACCTTGGTCGACATAATGGCATTTATAACGAACCCCGGGAGGCCTTAAAGAAGATACCGGGTTTGGAACTGATTGAGATGCCTGATTCGATGGAAGACAGTCTCTGTTGCGGAGGGGGAGGCGGCAGGATCTGGATGGAAACTCCAAAGGGTGAAAGATTCTCGGACCTCAGATTAGAGCAGGCGATGGAGGTTGGCGCCGAGGTGCTGGTTACTGCCTGCCCATATTGCATCAGCAATTTTGAGGATAGCAGGTTAACCCTGGATGTTGTTGAAAAAATAGAGGTTAAAGACATCACTGAAATTATCCAGGAAGTTATTTAGGGGATTTAAGAAACCTCATTAAGGACGGAGAGAAGTGGAAAAAGAATCAGTCGAAGGACGGTTTGTTAATCATGCCGAGGACAAAAATTTCGGAGACGTTATGGTTGTCGGTGGCGGGATCAGCGGTATTCAAGCCTCTCTTGATCTTGCCGAAACGGGTTTTAAGGTTTACCTGGTTGATAAATCACCGGCCATTGGGGGCAAGATGTCCCAGCTTGATAAGACCTTTCCCACGAATGACTGCTCCATGTGTATTGAATCTCCTAAGTTTATTGAATGTGATCGGCATCCCAATATAGAGATCCTGACCTATACTGAAGTGGATAGAGTAGAAGGGGAAGCGGGAGACTTCAAGGTCACCCTGATTAAAAAGCCCAGGTACGTTAAAGAAGACAAATGCACGGGTTGCACGACCTGTGTGGAGCACTGTCCTGTCAATGTTCCTGACCCATTTAATCAAGACTTATCGCATAATAAGGCCATTCATATATACTTTTCTCAGGCCGTTCCACTTATCACTTATGTGGACCCTGAAGCCTGCCTCTACTTTAAAGACGAGAAATGCAATATTTGTGTGGGGGTCTGTAAGAATGAAGCCATAGATCTCAACCAAAGGGAGGAGAAGGTAGAAATAGAGGTAGGGGCAATCATTCTCTCTCCGGGCTATGAGATATTTGACCCCAAGGTGAGGGGCGACTATGGGTACGGAAAATTTGAGAACGTGGTCACCAGTCTTGACTTTGAACGGCTGTTATGTTCCACCGGGCCGTATGAAGGTGAGATACTGCGCCCTTCCGACCTGAAACATCCACACAATATAGCCTGGATTCAGTGCGTCGGTTCCAGGCAGATTCTCGAAGGCGGCAACAGCTATTGTTCGGGCGTATGCTGCGCCTATACCCAGAAGCAAGTGATTTTGACAAAAGACCATGATGCTGAGGCCAAGGCGACCATATTCCATAACGATATTCGGTCATTCGGCAAGGATTTCGAGCGATTTTATCAGAGAACGGAGAACCTTCCCGGGGTTCGATTTATAAGAAGCTACGTATCCATAGGAAAAGAGATCCCGGAAACCAAGAATGTGACCATTAGATACGCTACTTCCGAGGACGGAGTAAAGGAAGAGGAATTCGATCTGGTGGTATTATCCGTCGGGTTGAACCCTCCGGATAAAGTGGAAGAATTGGCGAATAAGTACGGTATCGAACTCAATGCTCACAAATTCTGTGGAACCAATCCTGAGAACCCGATTGAGACCACTCGCCCTGGGATTTTTGTTAGTGGAGCCTTCCAGGGTCCGATAGATATCCCAGAGTCGGTTATGACCGCAAGTGGCGCGGATGCCCTTTGTAGTCAACTTCTTGCCTATCGGCGAGGGAAGCTGGCCAAAGAAAGAACCTATCCGCCGGAAAAGGATGTCTCAGGCGAGAGGCCCAGGGTAGGGGTCTTTGTGTGTCATTGTGGAGCGAATATCGGAAGAGTGGTAGACGTTCCTTCGGTCGTTGAATATGCCTCGACTTTACCCAATGTTGTCCACGCTCAAGAAAGTCTTTTTGCCTGTTCTACTGATAATGCCCAGCAAATAGCGGACACGATCAAGGAAAAAGGGCTCAATCGCGTGGTTGTCGCCGCCTGTACCCCCAGGACCCATGAGCCGCTATTCCGCGACACGCTTCGTGAAGGGGGAATCAATCCGTATTTCTTTGAAATGGCGAATATAAGGGAACATTGCTCCTGGGTTCACTCTCGAGAGGCAAAAGATGCCACCGAGAAAGCAAAGGGTATCGTACGGATGTCAATAGCTCGAACCGGGCTTTTGGAACCTTTACAGGAATTCGAGCTGCCGGTCGACAAAAGAGGCGTCGTGGTCGGAGGCGGGCCGGCCGGGATGACCAGCGCTTTGAGTTTAGCCGACCAGGGATTTGAGGTGTACCTGGTGGAAAAGGAACCAGACTTGGGGGGAATGGCCCGAAGACTCTATTTTACCCTGGAAGGGCTGGATGTTCAGGCTTATTTGGGTGATCTGATACGCAGAGTTTATCGGAACTCCTCAATTCACGTATACACTGATGCTGCCATCACAGAGGCTTCCGGTTATGTGGGGAATTTCACGACCAAATTGACGACTGAAGGAATGGCCAGGGAGATCAAACATGGCATAACGATTATCGCCACCGGGGCTGAAGAATATCGACCCACCGAACACCTTTACGGGGAAGATGACAGGGTATTGACCTCGGTGGAATTGGGGGAGCAAATCGCCAAAGGAGAAGAAAGGGTGATTAATGCCTCGAGCCTGGTGATGATTCAATGTGTCGGTTGCAGAAATGAAGACAGAAACTATTGCAGCCGGGTATGTTGTAGCCATTCGGTAAAGAACGCCCTGAAATTGAAAGAGCTGAACCCCGAGATGAATATCACCATTATCTATCGGGATATGAGGACCTACGGGTTTAAAGAGGATTATTACCGGGAAGCGGCAGATAAAGGTGTAAAGTTCATCCGCTATGAACCGGATGATAAACCCGAGGTGGAAACTGCAGAAGAGGAAGGTAAGCCTATCCTAAGGGTTACCGTGTCCGATCCGATTTTAGGTCAGCGGCTTGCTCTGAATGCCGATTTACTGACTTTAGCTGCCGCCGTTATTCCGTCACCCACAACGAATGAAATAGCCCGGTTATTCAAAGTTACTTTGAATCCGGATGGATTCTTCCAGGAAGCTCATGTGAAATTAAGGCCTGTTGACTTTGGTGCAGATGGTGTTTTCCTTTGCGGGACTGCGCATTATCCCAAGCATTTAACGGAAACGATCAGCCAGGCTTATGGAGCGGCCGGTCGGGCTGCAACGATTCTGACGAAGGATTCAGTCGTAGCCTCCGGTGCGATTTGCGAGGTCAATGAGAATGATTGTGTATCGTGTGGGGCATGTATCTCAGTTTGCACCTATGGCGCTATAGAGTTTCATGATACACCAAAAGGCAAAAAGGCCAGGGTTAATCCTATCCTCTGTAAAGGAGATGGTCTCTGTAACTCGAGGTGTCCAACAGGGGCTATTTCACTAAAGCACTTTACCGATGACGAGGTCTTTTCCCAAATTGACGCGGCGCTTCCAGCCCTTGAGGCGGAGGCGGCCCTTATAGATATCCAACCAATGAACAAAGCAAAGATAGCTGCCTAAGGAGTGAGATAAGAATGGGTACAGGACTTGTGTTTAAACCAAAGATTTTAGGTTTTTTATGCAATTGGTGAGGATACTCCGCTGCTGACCTGGCTGGAGTTTCCAGACAACAATATACGACTGAAATTAAGCTTATCCGCCTCATGTGCACCGGCAGAATCGACTTGGCATTTATACTCCGAGCTTTTTCAAATGGAGCAGACGGAGTGTTTATCGGCGGTTGTTGGCCCGGTGAATGTCATTATATTACAGAAGGAAATTACCTTGCATTAAGCGGAATGCACCTATGTAGAAAATTGCTTGAACTGGTGGGGGTGAACCCCGAAAGGTTAAGGCTTGATTGGATATCCGCTTCTGAAGGAAACCGTTTCGCCGAAGTGCTGAATGATTTTTCCAAGAAGCTGAAAGAGCTTGGACCTCTTGGCAAAGGCGAAGGAGTAAGCGAAAAGGGATTAAAGTCCAAACTTGAAGCCGTTACAAAGCTCATCCCTTACATCAAGCTGGTGGAAAGGGAGAGGATGAGAGTCCCCGTTAAATCTGAAGGAGAGTATAACAAATTCTTTACCAGTGATGAGTTCGATAGGTTATTTAAAGAATTAATAGTAGAAAAATTAGAAATAAGCCAGATTATGAACCTTCTGCGAGAAAAACCCCGCTCAACCGGGGAAATCTCTGAGATTTTAGGCATAAGCCCGTCTGAAATATCAAGATACGTTAATGATTCAGCAAGGCAAGGATTGGTCAGGTTTGATGAAAGACAGAACCTCATTGCTGCAGCCATGTGAATGAAAAAGGCTCACAGTATTTAGGAAAGAGACAACAGGATTAGGAAGTGGCTATGGACAAGGATAAAATAGACCAGATTATTAGTAAGCATGAAGGGAAGGCCAAGAATCTCATCCACGCACTGATGGAGATTCAACATGCAAACCATTGGCTTCCCAAGGATGTGTTGGAGAAGGTCAGCGAAAAATTAGGTGTACCGCTGAATCGCGTCATGCAAATAGCAACATTTTATAAAACTTTCAGTTTAGTTCCTCAAGGACGTCATGAAGTTCATGTATGCATGGGCACGGCATGTCATGTCCGCGGTGCGCAACAAATCATTGAGAAGGTAGAACAGCTGATTGGCATAAGAACCGGAGAAACAAACCCGGATGGAAAGTTCAGCCTAGAGCGCGGGAGTTGCCTCGGCTGCTGTTCACTCGGCCCCGAGATAGTGATCGATGGAAGGCACCACAGTAGGATGACACCAGACAAGGTGGAAGAAGTACTAAAAAGCTATGATTAAGGAATGATTATGCCACGGATGAATTCAACTGATAAATTGGAAGAACTCAGAAAGACCATCTTATCAAAAAGGGATCCCAATAAGCCTTGCATTGCGGTCTGTTCAGGAGCCGCCTGCCAAGGCCTCGATAACGATAGGATTATCAGAGCCTTTGAAGAAGAAATAGTCACGCAGTCCTTAGATAATAAGCTTGATATAAGGGCAACAGGTTGCCATGGTTTTTGTCAAAAAGGGCCGAATGTCATTAT
>JAFGFY010000063.1 GCA_016930795.1 Deltaproteobacteria bacterium | reverse complement strand
GTCTGGGTGTCTTCCCAATCAGGGTCTTTAGTGTCCAAAAAAGTACGCACTGCCGAATCATTGCTGTACAGGGCGTTATAACCGATATCGGTATGGGTCAGGAGGGTCAAGTTGGCGAGACTTGACGGGATTTCACCTCGTAACTTATTCCCGTTTAGATATAAGTAATTCAGGATGCCCAGGTTTCCCAAACCCGACGGTATGTTCCCGGTCAGACTATTGGAATCGAGGTAAAGACGCTGCAGGTTGGCCAGATTTCCCAGCTGCCACGGTATGCTCCCGGTCAGCTGATTGAAAGAGAGGTCAAGAATTTGGAGGTTGGCCAGATATCCCAACTGCCACGGTATGCCGGGGTCCACCCCATTGTCGGTCAGCTGATTGAAAGAGAGGTCGAGGACTTGGAGGTTGTCGATGTTGAATAGTTGGTAGGGTATGCCGCCGTCCAACTGATTGGAAGAGAGGTCAAGGACTTGGAGGTTGTCGATGACGCACAGCCCCGACGGTATGCTCCCGGTCAGTTCGTTGGAAGAGAGATCAAGGAGCTGAAGGCTGTCGAGGTTGCCCAGTTCGGCAGGAATGCTGTCGTCCACCCCGTTGTCGGTCAGCCCGTTGGATGAGAGGTCGATTTCCCGAACAAATGTATTCATAGAATCACAGGTTATTCCATACCAGGTCCCTTCCGTTCCCGGCATGGCAAAGCCATCTGTATGCAGATCACCATCCTTCCATCCGCTGTTATCCGTCCAGTGATCACCATCCGTCCTGTTGTAGAGGGCGATCAGGGCCCCCCTTTCGAGTTCCGGGAGAAGTCCGCCGGAGCTGACCATCACGTCAGGGGCCCTCTCCTCGTAACTTTTCCATCCACCGAAGCCGACAGCCACAATACTCCCATTTCCATAGGCTATCCCTTTTGACCAGGCGTCATCGGCCTGATTGTCTCTGCGAAGGGTCCAATCCTGCCCGTCAGGTGAAGACAATACCTGCGGGCCGGCTATGACAAACAATTCTCCTGTATAGGTTACTCCAAACCACTCTTCAACCAAGTCTCCTGTGTCAAATGCTATCCATGAAGAAGCATCCTGTGAAAAGAGTATGTGATCATTCAGCGCGCCAACGATGACATACTTTCCATTACCATAGGCCACATCTTCCAAAACACCAGCGCCGCCTGGGACATAGGGGACCTGCTTATTCCAATTCACCCCATTGAGTGACGTGGCGATGATAGGATCGTCGCCAATCTCTTTCTTCTTATAGCCAACAGCGACATAGAGGCCGTTCCCATAGGTAATGCCTGTTAACCCCGTGGCTATGGTCGGCAGTTGGGTCTCCGTCCAAGTCACGCCGTCATCTGATACAGCGACAAACGCGACAAATGCTCCTGCATCGTCCTTATCTCTTCCTACGGCAACCAATTGGTCGGAACCATCATAAGTGATTGAAAAGAAATCGCCAACAATCTCTGTGGAGATGGTTGACCAATCCGCTCCGTTTTCGGAAGATAAAATCGTGCCGTCATCCCCAACAGCGTAAAAGCTTCCGAAACCGTACGTTATCGATCTGAGTCTCTCGGATGTCCCCGAATCTATTTGATTCCATGTCGCGGTATCTTCCGAGGTCATAATAATCCCATTAGTTCCTACCGCGACATGCAAGCCGTCCACATAGACGATATCATATAGCGTCTGATACAGGGTGGGTGATGTTACATGATAATCATTCCAGATCCAATCTTGAGCAAAAACGGAACCATGGGAGTTGAAACAGCAAATGGTCATGACCGCGCAAAATAGGAGCGCGTTATAGATTGTTTTCGTTTTAGATGTTTTTTGAGACATCGACCTTCCTTTCTCGTTCGGGTGGACAGACCCGTCTGCCGGCCTTCGCTTCTTTTCTCCGAAAATCAATGCAAGAAGGATACCAGCGCAAAGCCTGGGTTCTTTTCCACCCAGGACTTTTATTCTATATATCCGGCATGTTTCGCTCTAATGATACCATAACTGGTGTTGGTAATCAAGCCGGAGAGGTCCCCCTGATTCACCATCAAGGCATCATCTGCTGCGTTGCCTTCGATCGCTCCTCTCGTTCGACCTTGAGGCGCTCGAAAGGCTTGCGGCGTATTACCTATACGCCTCAGTTGTCGCTCCTCAGCGCCTTACATCTAATACCTTGCTGGTGATCAGGGATTAGTCCAATCCCCCATTTCCTCAAAACCATTGATGAATCGAATACTTCCAAAGAAGTGGAAAAACCTATGGTTATGGAGGGGTTGCCATCTTTCCTGAGCGGACCGGCACGGCTCGATGCCATGGTTGGGAAGGCCGGTCAAGGGGTTGCGGGATATGACCGGCTTGACTTCGGCTGTGCTCAGGTATCGTCCCATCCAGTCCTGAAAACGCCTCATCATCATATGGAGCGGATATCTGAGGATTGAGGATAGGCCTACAGGCCTGGCGACACCGCTTGATTGGCGCAATTCGACCCTAATGGCTGGGATCGACCAAAGATCAAAGGGGGCAAAGGAAAGAGGGGTGGTTTCGCCATTGACACTCAAACCTAAACTCCGTATATTTCGCCTGAAAAAAGGAAATCCTGTCGGTTCAGGCCCTGTCCAAACCCATGTCGTCAAAAATGGAAGACCGGAATAAAGAAGAAAGGTTGAAGAGAGTAACGGATTGTCTGGTGTCGGACATCTATAAACTTCCGCTGTTTGATCTGGGAAGCAAAGGCGACCATCGACTCTCGGGAATCCTGTCCCCGATTTATGATGACACCGTTGTCAAGCAGTATGTGCCATCCCAATTCTTTGAGTCTGCCCACGTGTACATTGAAAGATATCAGGATACGGAGATCTTCCAATCTCTGATCTCCAAGGCGTTCCAACGGATTTCTTTTACTCCTCAAGGTGAACAGATCATCCTGGACATTGGGTCCGGGGCCGGCAACACCGTATTCCCGCTGCTCTCCCTGTGCCCTGAGGCCCACGTCATCGCCAGTGATCTCAGTGTCGACATGCTGGTCTATCTTAAAATGGGCCTTGAGAAGCTCATCATCGATCCCGGCACGAACCGGTCCTGCTTTCTGGTACAGCTCAACGCGGAAGAACTCGATTTTGTCGAGGGGTCCATTGACATGGTTGTCGGGGCTTCGGTTTTGCATCATATGATTTCACCTGAAAAGACCCTGGCCCGTTGCGCCGAGGTCCTGAAAAAGGGGGGATTCGCCATATTCTTCGAACCTTTTGAAGAAGGAAACATCATTATCAGGGCCGCGTATCATGCCATACTCAACGATTCCCGGAAAACAGCGCTGTCCAAAAAGACCACGGGTTTTCTGGAGACCATGATAAGGGATTATGACGTTCGAATGGTCAGAGACAAATCCTCTCCCCGGTTCGACGGCCTGAATGACAAATGGTTATTCAATAAAAAATATTTTTCTGTACGGGCGGAAGAATACGGCTATTCCGACTGCATATATTTTCCACTGCGTCCCACGGAACATCAGTTTTTGAATCATGCCCTGACGACCCTCCGCTTATTCGGGGGGATGGAACGGGATGATTTGCCGGATTGGGCGTGGGAAATCATTCAGCAATTTGATCAGTGCTTTTCCGAACAGGCCAAGGAAGAGCTCCTTATTGAAGGGTGTATCATACTGAAGAAGTAACCCCAATATGGAAGACAATCCTCATAAATCCTTAGGTAGCGAAACACTGGCAGCCTGTCAAGCCAGGGCGGATGCAGCCTCCGGCCAGGAACCGTATGAACGTATCGGGGTACCGTCTAAAATGAGAAAACCCTGGTTTCGCTTCAAGAGAAGACCTAAAGTCATCCTCATCCATCCGCCGTTCATGGAGGACCCGCGAAACCCCACGACCCATGACTGCCTCACGATTCACGGCCTCGGCCTCATGATCAGTCACGCCCGCCGCATGGGCTATGAAATCCCTCTCATCGATAATAGACGCCTTAACGACTGGGACCTGTTCAGAGACAGGCTCTCCGATTCCCGGGCTGACATCATCGGCATCGGCTCCACCACGTCGGACTATGACCAGGCACGGAAATGCGTCCATATAGCCAGACAAGTCTTGCCTAAAGCGAAGATCATTCTCGGAGGGCCCCATCCCTCTTTGGCCACAAATGAGGTCGCTTCAAACCAGGAGATCGACCACCTGCTCATCGGTGACGGAGAAATCACTTTTGTTGATCTCATCGACGCGATTCATAGGGGATACTCGCCGAAGCGGATCATTTACGGACAGAGGCCCGTACTCGATAGCATGCCTTTTGTCGACAGGGATGTCTTTAAGGGAAAAGAGCATTCCATGACCCCCATTTGGTTTGGTTCTCCCCCATGGGTCTCGATGATCACCTCCCGGGGCTGCCTCTTCAACTGTCTATTTTGCGCGCCGGCCTCCCGCATTATGTTCGGCAAAAAGGTCCGGCGACGCTGTCCCGCCCATGTGATCGAGGAACTCAAAGTCCTGCGTGAGAAATATTCTTTCAACCATGTTCGGTTCTATGACGATAACATGATTGAGGATGGGGACTGGACTCTCGAGTTCTGTGACCTGTATCGAAAGAACGATTTTTCAGCCACATTCGGAATCGCGGGGCGCGCCGACCTGATCTGCAAGAGAGAGCGGCTTATCGCGAAACTTGCCGAAGCCGGTCTGATAGAATTGAACATCGGATTTGAAAGCGGCAGCCAGCGTATTCTTGATTTCTTAAACAAAAGGACCACCGTGGAGCAAAATATCCTTTCCGCTAAAATATTAAGAAAATATGGGGTCAAGATGATTGTCAGCGTGATGTTCGGCATCCCTGGGGAGACCGAAGAGGATGTGCGAAAAACCATTGAACTGATTGACACGGTTCAACCCGACTGGGTAGATCCGAGCCTTCTAACACCATACCCGGGGACGGGAATTTACGAATATTGCCAGGAAAGGGACATCAACCTGGCGCACGACGGTGAGGCCTTTAAAAGACATCCGGGAAGCCTTCCAAAGATCAAGGGGGTTGACTATGATTTTGCCGTTAAAGCGCTGGGGAATCGCGCCGGTCCTCGAATAAAGACATCCTCTCGTGGAATAACCCCAGTCAAACACTAACAGCTCCCCTTGCCGCAGCGGGTTTTCTCATGAAAGACATGTCAAACCTGAAGAAACGATGATACAACAGACTAAGCCCAGTTGTAGTTCTTTTTTGCTAGAGCGAAGAACGCCTGGTTGTATGGTGCATAGAAGGATTTGATCCGGTTTTCAGTATTGGGATCAATGGATTTCTCGTAGATTGATACATGGCGCGGCACAGAGATCTCCGGTTCAGGCCATTCATATGGAGATATATCTAAAAACCGGACGACCTTGTCGAGGGTTTCAATTGTGTTGTTTTCTAACTCAGTTGATTCTAATATCAATAAGTCTTCGCTGTGAAAAAACTCAAACAATGCCTTGAGGGCAAAAAAGTAAAGTCCCCTCACAAAAAATTGTCCGGGGATTTCATTTATCAGCCCACCCTCATTTAATTGGCGCAGGTCTTTAACCGGAGTTATCTCTTCAAAGGAATCCAAAAAGATTTCAAAACAACGTTCAAACGACGGCAAGGCTGCCATCGAGCTGAACAAGTCGTAAGCATAGGGATTCAGCTCTTTTAATGTCCATCCTTTTTTATTATTTGGGTCTCTCAACTCCTTTATGAGATGTCTCGTCATATTCCATTGCGAATATGCCCTCTTTTCAGGGGCTCTGAAAATAAGGATGAGTTTCAGTTTTGGGCTGTAACGCGCTTTGTACTTTGCAATGTCCGCTATGAAATTGTAACCACAAATGTAATCAGGTGTGCTCTCGTAACAGAGCTTTTCTTGATATGATATCTGGGGAAATTGTCTATGATACCAATCGACATTCTTATCGCTTCCTGAAAAAAACTGTAGTTCTTTCATCCCTTCTGGAGGAACCAGTTGGGGATGCAGGGCAAGGTAGGCGTGCAGCGCAGTTGTGCCTCCTTTTTGAACTCCGGGGATAAGAAAGTCAACTCTTGAAGGATAGGTTTCGATCAATTTCTCTAGTGCCTCAGCATAAAGGGACAAGCGCAAAGTGGTCAGTCTCTTGTATGGCCTGTCACGACAAAATAATATGTTCGGATATGCCAAGAATAAAGCAAGTCATTCATCAAATTCAATCAAATTCACGACCGTGTCGGGAAGGGAAAAAAGTCCGGCGGGGTTTCTCATGGTGATACTTCCGATAATCGAGGCATCCTGGTACCAGTGGCATATGGTATGCTCATCCAATGTGCCGTCTGCCACAGCCAGAGAAAGGGTGTACTCACCTGATAAAATATTGGGCCACACTCCAAATTTGAAAGAAAAGACATACCGCTTATTTTTCTCTAGAGGCATCAGCTTATTCTTCATTAAAGCCGTGTTATCCCCCAGGATCTCCCTTCCGAGCCGATCTTTGATGATATAGCCGATGATGGGATTCCGGATCGTTTCGTGGGCGTGCAATACGATCCCGATTTCAAAGGGAGAGCCTGAATGGGCGACGCCTTGATCCCTCCCCCCTGATCGGAGTCTTATCGTTTCAATGATCACCCGCCGATCTCCGGACTCGATCGTGCCGCCTGATATCGGGTGGAACCCTTTGAGGGGAGATGACGGCACCTCGACTATGTCTTTCGTCTTGGCGATATGGCCATCAGACCCCGTCACTCCGTCGTACATAAACTGGAGATATTTATCCACCACTCTCTTGGGCTCGCCGTCCATTTGTATCCTTCCGGCTTCAATCCAAATCACGCGATGACAGAGTTCTTTCACCGCCGCCATATCATGTGAGATAAACACGACCGTGCCCGAGGCGCAGAATTCCTTTATCCTGGCCATGCACTTCTGTCTAAAACGGATATCTCCCACGGAAAGGGCTTCGTCTATCAGGAGTATTTCGGGAGACACATGAACGGCTACTGAAAATGCCAGCCGAACGTACATTCCACTCGAATAGGTTTTCACCGGTTGGTCAATGAATCGACCGATATCCGCGAAAGCCTCGATATCGCCGAAACGGGACTCGGTCTCTTTGCGGGACAGCCCCATGATGGCCGCGTTCATGAAGACATTTTCTCTCCCTGTAAATTCGGGATTGAACCCGGTCCCCAGTTCAAGCAGGGCCGTGACTCGGCCATTGACTTCCAGGCCACCGCCTGTGGGAACCAAGATCCCATTAATCAGTTTGAGCAAGGTCGATTTCCCGGAACCGTTCGATCCGATAATGCCGACGGTCTCATTTCGCCCTATGTTGAATGAGGCATCCTCAACAGCGCAGAATTCAGAATAGTACCGCCTTTTCCCTCGCCATAGCGACTGCTTTAGTCGATCCAAGGGTCGCCTGTAGACTTGATAGAATTTGCTCAAATGATGGGCGCGAATGACGTATGGTTGATGCATATCATAATGGGGTAAATCAGTTGTTAGAGAACATCGGCAAATGCCCTTTTCATCTTCATGAAACACATGAATCCGGAAACGCACATCACGACGGAAAGACTCAACCAGATCATATAGGGTCCCCAATCCGGCGGAGAACCCCAAAAAAAGACCCTTCGGGAGTAATCCACGAGAGCGGCAATGGGGTTGATCCTCCAAAAAAACTGATATTGAGGCGGCACCGCGCTGATCGGATAGAATATGCCCGAAGCGTAGAAAAGGACCGTGGTTAAGACACTTGATGTCGTCCTGACGTCACGGAAAAAGACACCCACGCCTGCCAAAAAATACCCGCAGGCCAGAGCAAAGAGGATCATCGGCAACCACACAATCGGCAGGAGTAACGCGGTCACCGGGATATGGTCCAGAATAAGGAAGGCCCCTAGGATGACGATCAACAGACTCAGGAACGCCTCGATCAATATGCTCAGCAGTTGTACAATGGGCAATATTTCCAATGGAAACAGGACCTTCTTCACGAAGTTTCTATGCCGTATCACCATATCACTGGACATATTCAGCATTTCCGAGAACATCTTGAAACCAATCAGTCCCAGAAAAAGGATCAGGGCAAAGGATGTACTGCTTTCATCCGCCACTAACCCCCACCTCGCCTGGAATATCACGGAAAAGACGAATGTGTAGACGCCAAGCATGAGGAGCGGCTGGATAAAGGCCCACCCCAGGCCTATTAAAGAGCCTCTGTAGCGTCCAACGACCTCTCTCCACCCCATCATCCATATCAGGCTACGGTATTGCCATAGATGGATCGGAATGAGAAACGGATTGAGGAAACGCGTAACGGGCAAATAATGGTTTACCATTTGATTCGGAATACACCTTAAATAGATTGACGATAACGAGTCCTTACTCCTCGCTACTGAAAAGAGACCCTCGTGCCCCCTGTCATATATCACAGAATTTGTTCATGATAATGACAGCTATTTCCGGGACACACTGCTATGAAACGGGCTTTGAGCGTCATGAGTATAGGGAAATGACCCATGCGGATCAAGGAAAAACCGGTTTATGTCCCCATCAGGTCATAGACCGCGACCAGATCATCCTCATAAACGCAATCAAAGGGCCAATTCGGATCGGAAATGCCCAAGTCTTTCTCGCCGAAAAGGAAATCGAGCATCGGAATCTGAAAGAAATAGGCCATGGTGTCGATCTGCGGGCCCATCAGCCGATCCCGCCTCAATAAATCAAACGCTTCCTTCAATTCCGTCTTGATCCGTTTATGGATAATCAGATACCGCGCGCCCCGGTTGACCTCAGCGATGGACGCGTTCACCGGCAGGTTGGTCTTAAAACGGGTTACGGCTTGGTCGCCAAAAATGGTCTGGCCATACCCGTTTCCCAATGTGCCGGATATGAATTTCCGGCCGTGGTCGATTTGATAGACCCGGTATAACGGGAACGTGACAAGCATGGGAACCTCTATCAAGGATCCAGGTGGAAGTGACGGAAGCCGGTTCTTATAAAAAGACGGGATGATCCGTCCCAGCCCTGAATCATCGAGTTCTCGGGGCGCGAACAAGATCATGGGGTGTGTATTATACATTTGGGTGCCCCGCAGGCTGTAATTCCCCAGGATCAAATGCCGGCAGAAAAAAGCGATCAATATCAACGGCAAAAGACAGCGCGACATTGAAACCCAGATGCCCCGCTTTGGCAAACGCGCGACAGACGCCAGCCCGCCGGCGACGAACACAACGACAATGGGATAAACGTGCGCGCTATAGCGTAACCATACCCATGGAATCTCCACGTAACTCGGCTCTATCAGCCATATCGAGCCCATCTGTATCGCGACAATGGCCGACATACAGACGGTCTCCGGCGAATAACGGCGGTATAATGACCAGGCCCCTGCCGCGCAACACAGCGCCCAGACCCAAACGGGTATGACGACCGGAAGGCCGTGCATCAGCATCAGGCCTCGTTGAATCGTCTCCATCCCGCCGTTCCCCTGCCCGGCCTTCCCGCCCACCTCCTGCAACAAGGAATGCGCGGATGGCCCTACCAGGACCAGGGTGATGATCAAAAAAATGACCGCCGAATAGACATAATCACGCCATTTCTCTCTTGAAACCCTTCCGCTGGCGATCATCACCAGAGGATACAATCCCAGCGCCGCGACAGCCGGCCCGACAACAAGATGAAAATAGATGGCCAGCGCGCAGAGAACCGATGAGAAGAGCAACAACCCGCGAGGACCGCCACGGGCCCAAGCGAAAACGCACAGCATCGCCACGCCGAAAAGCAGGGTGATGATCGCGTAGGGTCTTGCCTCTCGCGCAAGAAAAATGAAATAAGGTGAAAGGGAAAACAACCCGACGCTGAAAAGCCCTTCCCATGGCCTCAAGCATTTCCGCGCGGCCCATCCGAAGGTGATGAGGATCACGGCCCCCGCCGAATAGCTCGGCAGACGCATCAGCCATTCATTCAAAATCCCTTTTTCGAGAAGAAGCTTGCAGTAAACAGCCAGAGGAATGCAGGCGTCGGCGCTGAAAAAATGGGTGACAATCCATGAAAGATTCTTGGTGATTACGCATTGAAGCAGGTGAATCTCATCGGCAAAGACCAGCATGTCTCCGGCGCGCCATACGCGCAAAAAGATACCCGTCGCGATCAGCAAGGACATAAACAGGAACATAAGGGCCTCTGATCTCAGGCCGTTCCCGGGTAAACGGTGATTTTCAACGGGTTGTTTTCTCATGGAATTGGATTATCTCATTGCAGGGCAACAGAACGTCAAAGAGACCCTTTGCCGACCCGTGTCGTGTCTCAAAATTTATTTGAATGTTAAGTACCTACTGTTCAGAACCAAAGGGGGCATGGGGGTCTCTTTTCAGTTCCACCACCCAAATAACGTCCAAGCCTGTTACCGCCCCCAAAGAGGACAACGTTCTGTGGACAGGCACAAGGAATGCCCGTCGCTGTGGGTAAATGGTTTTGTGGGGCTGCTTCATAATATGCAAAATTTTGGTGCCGTTCCACGAACTCTGAGTAGATGGTGGTGAAACTGAAAAGAGACCCTCATGCCCCCAACGTGTGATTGAAACTGCAAAAATGATATAAGACATATCTGGGACGCGACACTAGCGCGCGATTTCATGAATCGGCTTTCGAGAAAAAAAGCGTTTGATCTGCCGCCGTCGATGATAGGGGATGAGATTCAGAAGGCCCGCGATAACCGGAACTTGACTCAGCCTAAACAGGCACCGCAAAATAGTCTCTCTCCCATCCCTTTCATCCCAACACGCATACGAGTGAAGCCACTCCATTTCCTCGGAAAAGGTGTCATCCCCTTGGTCACGCTCCTCGGGCGCCGGCGCCATGTAATCTGATGAATAGGCAAACCCCTGATTTGATTCGCGCTGATCTTCCCAGGGCCGCTCCTCCTCCCCTATTTCCATTCCCGCCATTTCCTTCTTCAAATCAAGAAAGACTTTCAGCCACTGATCGACGGGCTGATCCCAGGGCTCCACCCTCGTGAGCGGCCTTCCCTCAACACGTTCCCCAAAGGCCCCGATGTTGGGGACCACGAGGGGTCTTCCTGACTCCAGGGCCGCGCTGAGGGTGTAGGAGTATGTTTCAGGCCACTGGGCTGGAAACCATATCACATGGGGATCCATTTCGGAAATCAGCCCACCCAGTTCCCTGTCTTCATACATTCCATGAACCTTGATAGACCGGGTCAGCGGTCTTAGGGCATATCCTATGAGGTGAAACTCCAATGGCAAATGACGGCGCTTGGCCTGTTTCGCGCAGGCCTCAAACAGATCAGCCCCTTTTTCTTTGCTCAACATGCCGATGGAGGCCACCTTCATGGGCCTGTTCCCTTCCAACCGGATGCGTCGAGGGTTCGGGTAGGGCGCATTCCGTTCCCAGTCCGGATGCCACGCGATGATGAGGTCCAGGTCCGGGAAATGATCAAGGAACAGACGGGCGGCGAACTCCGAAGGAACAAAAACCCGTTCCGCCGCTCCCAGAAAATCGGTTTGGCCCTCGCGCCATTCTCGCGGCATCAGGACGCCTGGTGTCGAATGGGACCTATCGCGTGACTCGTCGCCTTTCACCGACTCTTGATAAAATCTGCCGTTTTCGTCGTTCATTGTCGGATTCGAATGGATGAGATGGAAATCGTGGAGGGTGATATCATAAGGGAGTCCAAGATCTTTGGCCAGTTTTCGGATGACCGGATGAAACCCCATAAGGTGATGAAAATGGACCCGGGAAACCCTCAACAAACCGCACACCTTCAGCAAGGCTTTGTAATGACCCGGAAAAGGAAAACAGAGTCCTTCACCTTGACGTTCTGTCCCCACGCGAAGGACCACCCCTTCAGGGCCTGAGGGCCGAAGGGTGAGCACCGCCATCTCGTCCTGAAGACAGGCGGCCAATTCTCGCATATGTTTTTCAATGCCGCCTCCCAAAGCATGGTTTACAAAAAGGACTTTCTGTTTCAAAGACCTGCTGTAAGATAGAAGCGAAGCCGCGATATGGAAGGGGCGTGAGGGTTCTTTTTTAAGGAAGTTATGTGTCAGCACGGCGTATCTTCATTTTCTTTAAAATTCTCTTTATTTTCTCATATGTCCTATATCCAAATTGATTCTTAAGAGTCACCATTTGCTCTCTCAATTGTTCGATAGAATCAGTCAGTTGTCTATTTTGGTCTGCTATTTGTTTCTTTTCGTCTGTCAGTCGTCTGATCTCGTCCAGCCGTTCATAGGCGAGTTTCTGCGCGTGGGGGAACTCTTTCTGGTATGTGCTCAGGATGTTCAAACGCTCCAATGCCAGTTTCTGCGCGTAGGGCAGCTCTTTCTGGTATCTCCTCAAGGCGGACAAACGCTCCAATGCCAAATCCTGGGCATTGGAAAGCGCTTCTGTCAACTCATCTATGCGGTCGTTTAATCCCTGAAGGTGAAGACGTCTCAAATCGATCACCGAAGGTGATTCCTGGCCTGTTTCTCGCCCTTGACCTTTCCGGGATTCGGGGCTTGCCTCACAAAGGAAAATGTACTGGTAGGTCAGGGCATCCTCCCTGTTCAGGATCTCTTGCTGCACGCTGAAGGGCAGATCCGTCAATGAGTCCTTGAACTCCGTCTCTTCCGGGAGCCTTTCCACGCGATCCATAGCTACAATAGAAAATCCGCATTCCCTCAGCAGGGTCGTGATACTCATTCGAGTATAGAAATTCACATGGGTTCGATCCAACAGCCCTTCTTCCCTGTATTCGAAACGTCCTCTAAGCAGTTCGCCGATGATACCGGCATGGGCAATGTTTGGGACAGAAACAATACACCGCCCTTCGGGAGTGAGCAGCTTACGGCAGGCATTCAGGGTCTTCCTGTCCTGCCGAAGGTGTTCCAGGACATCGGAAATCACAATCAGGTCATAGGTGTTGCCGGCAAAGACCTCTTCCATGGAAACGGAGTCAATGTCTGCGATGACCATTTTGTCACAATATTGCTCCGCCTCCCGTGCCATGGTTTCCGACACTTCAATACAGTGGACTGAACAACCCAGTTCTTCTTTTAAATACCTGGTCAGGTACCCGGTGGCCGGCCCGAGTTCCAAGACCCGCTGATTCGGCTGGATATATCGGATCACCTTGCTCAGAGAATCGTCTGATTCCCCATCAATGTCCCTGCGGTAGAGATGATCCCCGGACGGTCCTTCAGATTCGGCTGTTTCCGGTTTCCTGGCCACAAGGACCGTGTCCGCCCATTGATCGCTGTCATCCTCATACCCTTGAGAGTCCCAATGGGTGTCCACGGATAAGACCTCCAGGTCCGCGTAAGCGGCCAACGCCCGCATGCCGTCAGGATAGAACCGCCAACAATCAATCGGGTATCTGTGTTCCGGGCCGCCTGATGGTGCGATAACACAGCATAACCCGCCCGGCTTCATTACCCTGGCGATCTCCTGCATCGTCTTCCAAAAATACGCGATATGCTCAAATGCCTGTCCGGAAACCACCACATCCATTGAACAGGACTCGATTTCCAGCCAGTTGTAGGGATCTGAGAGGACCATGTCCACATTGTCGCCGGAGACAATATCCGCTCCGATATACTCCCATGGAGCTTCTTGGAATAGGGTCCGATAGCTCCCGCCGATGGCCATACTGCCCAGGTCGAGAATCTTCAGCGTTAAGCCTTCCCTGCCGGACAGATATTGCCGGCGAAAATTCCGCATATTCTCAAGTGAACTCAAGTGCATCGAGAAGGGATATCCTTATGGCGAAAGGTTTTTCGACTGATTTCCGACAAATATCTTCTTCACCTTCGATGAAATGTTCCAGACCGTGTTCAAGACCCCTTTTACGGCGTATTTCAACTTCGGGTGTCGGTGAAAAAACCGGATCATTCCATTGAGGATCCGGCCTGACGGATGAGGTGAATAGGTCTCCAGACCATTCTCCCCCGCGTATTGATGCTTAAACCAGGAATAGTAACAGCGCCTGTCTCCCGTGACGCGATAGGGATTGGGAAACGCCTCAATCAAGTCCCGTCTGAACCGATAGACACGACGTTGTTTGTCCGTAATCGGCTCTCCATTGGAGTAAAAGGAATGTCTGCAGGGGAGTCCCCCGAGTTCCTTGTGCCCTTCCCGATTCAACTCGCCGATGTACCACTCCCTCAAATCGAACAACGGGCTATTTTTCTTGGCATACTTATTCAGCATCACTTCTTGATCACCCGAGTCAAACCCTGAGAAATGAAAGAACTTGACGGGTGAGTCGTCAATGCACAATCCACCGTCATGACCTAACTGCACGTCGCGATGGGTGAGATTCCATGTGGCCACGTTATAGGTCTTGTCACGAAGGATGAGCACATCGTCAAAAAAGGCCGGGGCCAGGTCAACCCATCTTTGATCCGTAAATAGGCCGCCGGGAATATCGTCATAACAGAATTCGAGCAGCCGGTCCCGCCACCATCGTATAAACCTCATGCCCTCAGCGCTCTTTCGAATGCCGAGAAATCCCAAATTATATATACCGTGTTTCAAGCTGCAAATCTCATTATCCACAATGGCCTCTCGCGCGGTATCCGGCTCGACCTGGTGGGGTGTAAGGACCACGCTGGACCGGTCCAAGATCCCGGATAATTCATCGAGGCCGTGGAGAACAACAATATCAGGATCAAAGTATATGACCTTATCCGCATCTTCCGACTCGGCGATCCTATGAAACGCGGCCCCCTTGACGGCCGTGCACAGTTCAACCACCGTATGTTTGAAGACCCATGAATCCACATTCGGGATGCCGAGGTCTTGGATAAAGATCACCGAATCAAACGGCTCCCTCTCCGGATGGATATGGTCCGGCATTTGATCCGCTAGGACCAGATGAAAGATCGCCTCAGGATTATGTCTCTTGACTGACTTTGCCAAAACCCGCGCCTTTGGCAGATAGTTGGCTGTGATGCTGGTAAAGTAATGCACGACTATGACCTTTCTTACTTCTGTCTTCCCCTCTGATATACACGCCAAATAACCTGAAACGGCGCTTTTCCCGCGCGCTTCAGGGCCGGATACCGCCCCAAGAACGCCACCAACTGATCAAGCATCTGATGCAATGGGATTTCAATATGACCGGGAGGATGAGCCGGTTCTCTTTCCACCTGTGGAGGATCTTCCAATGGGATGTCAACATGACTCGCCGGATGAGCCGGTTCTCTTTTCACCCGCGAAAGATCTTCATCAGGCTGCCGGTTTGTTTCAGACAGTCTCTTTTCCAACTCCTGAACATGTCCCCACAGTTCTTCAATGTAATCCGCCCGAATCTTTTCCAGCTCCATGGCGCGAATGAAACGATTCCAATCGGAAGATCCTTCCGTCAGACGGGCCAGGTCTTCTTTTTCCACATAAGAAAAAGAGGCCGCCGGTTTCATGCGCTCGACACTCTCCTCTGCCAACCGCGGATTGAAACTGAGACCGATGGGGCTGTTCCTGTTGACATGATTCCGAAGCATCTCTCTGACACCGACAACATCCCTCAGCGTCTCAAGGAGCCCTGATTCGTCGCGAAAAATCGCCCCTCGACCGGAAGCCCGGACCTGAGCAGCGATATTGCCGCTTTTTTCATTGGTGACGACGAAGCAGTTGGCTGCAAACGCCTCAAATAACGTGAAAGAATAGGTCTCAGGCCATATAGACCATAGGAAGGCGATGTCGATCCGGTTCTTGTTCAGCGCGTGGATCATGGCATCGGGCCCGTCATCCAGAAATGACACCTTGACATACGTGACGCCGGGCATTTTCAGCCCGGCCGCGCCCAGATGATAAAAGTCGTAACATCTTCTCAACTCCTTGATAGAGACAAGTTCCCACCAGGTCTCCAGTCCTTTGCACAAGGATTCATAGCCCAGATAAGCGATCCTGGGGCGGTCATTGGATCTCTTCCCTCGAGGACGCGAAGATGACGTTTCAACATCAAAGGGGATCTGGTGAGGGATGACTCTTATTTTCTCGGCATGTTCCGGAAAGGCCTTTCGCCAGATATCCGCTGCGACCTGCGAAGGAGCGATAAACTCCGCCCTCGTGTTTTCAAACAACCGCTTCATCATAAAATAATGAGGGGTCCTTTCCTCTTCCTTCCCGCAATTTTCACAATCCAGACCACAGTAATGTTTCTCGTCCGGAAGCAGATTAAACTGGGTGCAGATGGTAAAATAATCGTGCAGGAAGACGCGCACCTTGGCGTCATGAAGAACGTTCATCAAATGCAGGAGGCCAAAAACCGAAAGGTTCATGGTGTGATGGATATGAATGGCTGTGACATGAAGACGCCTGAGGTCCTGAAGCCATTGAAGAATGAGGGTGAGTTGGACCAGGGCAAACTGCCCCGCGGGTGAGGAATCAACATTGACTCCCACAACCTGATCCAGGGGATCTTTTGCTCGCTCATTCCTGTTCGACGCGGCGCCATAGACCTGGATATACGAGATCCCGCGTTTGGCAAACTCCCTCTGTTCTTCATGAAGGACCTTTTCCGTCCCCCCCAATGAGACGAGATAGTCTGAATGGGAAAAAGCGATGATCACATTAGGGGATTCAAGGGGTCCGGAGATCTTCTGAATCCGGTCAAAGAGAGGGCCCGCCGCAATTCGGGGGCCTTGCGCCTTCCCCTCTCGGCATGTCTCATTCGAGACCGCGAACAGTGAAAAGGATTTCCTGTCACAGGCCCCAATCCCCATATCCTGGTCCCCATCTGTCATACGCCTCTTCCCATCATGAACAAAGCCGTTTCCCTCAGTGTTTTAATAGTGAATCACCGCAAAAAAGTAAAGCATCAAAAAAAATACCCCCATCCCTTGTGGGGAGATGCGGGTATTGAGAGGCCTCCATATCCTCTTTTAAAGCCCGATCAATCCAAATACAGGACATCCACCGCCTTTTCCCCGGTCCCGGGATTATAGATGCCGAAACCCAGGATGGGCTCTTCACTAAAGACCCTGACATAGGCCGTTTCCGGGGGCAGGCCGGGAAACAGACCCTCGACAAAATGAACGGCGCTCTGATGCCCTGCCAGCCCGTGGGGGACGTTATAGAAGATAGAACCCCCCTCCAAAAGAGGATTCCCGTCCTTATCAAAAGGGGTCGCCCAAATATCCGTCTTTCTGCCATGGGGGTTCAGAAAGACCAGGCCTGTCCAGGCCGTATCCCTGGCGGGCCCGTACATGACGCAAAGCTCTGTTTTCGCCTCCCCTTCGGTCTGCAACGGCAGAGAGACATACTCGTCCTCGGCGCGATCGAATGACTGAAACCCGCACAGAGGCCGATTCGCGGTGATCTTTGCCCAGACAAACCCTGAATCCCAGTCTTCCTGGAACAGATCCTGGATCGGGCCGATTCGACACCCATTGGGGGCTATGGATATAACCCGGGGCTCGCTCGCCTGACCATCTGATGAATAGGCCGTGATATTCAAGATGGCGGTCTCTTCGTTGGGATTCAGGACCCCCACCTCCGTGTTCCACCCACCGCTTGTGGCAAGAAGGGGCAATACGAGGGTCGTACCGAGATGCTGCTCTCTGAGCAGAGGGACCCCCGCCGAAGCCTGATGGTTTCCCCATATGACAAGGCCCTGTGTCATCTTATCTGAGAAAAACTCCACCCAGGCCGTTCCTTCGGGGACCGCCCCGAATGACTCGATAAAACCCACCCTATTGCGGCCCGGGCCCATGACAAAGGCGTTCTCCATCAAGACATTCCCCTCCCGGTCATAGGCAATCATGGTTGTGGCAGTCTCCTCCATGGCGTCCGCGTTCATCAGGGCGATGCCGTTCCACCATGATCCCGTGTTTCGAATACGGGGGACGAAGAGCCTTTGGGCCGCGGCGACCTGAAACGGCATATTGACCAGATGTTGTTCCGCGGAATAGCTGTAGAACCCGTGGGGAGGAACGGCGGCATCCAGATTGATGACCCTCGCGGTCTTTCCCTCTTCCGCGGTGTCAGGGAACAGGTTTCCCAAAGAGACCCTGACCAGCGCCCCTTCCGGTATGGCGGCGTTTTCCAGGCCGATCATCTCCCTGTCTTTATCAAAGAGATTAAATCGCACTTGATCATAATACGATTCCTGACCCAAAAGGACGAGTTCGGTCTCCCAGCCCCCTAATTGGGCGACATGGGGAATCACCTCCGAAGGGGAGCCAAAGAACTCGATGTTATAATAGTCTCCGCCTATGGCCTCCGGCCTGACGCGGACATAGTAATAATCGTTTTGACTCACCACATCGATCCTGGAGCCGTTAGGGAATGACGAACCTACCTCACGTCCATCCCCATCAAAGATCCGGACGTCCAAATCCTCCAACGGGGAGAGTAAAAAGGCGTAAAAATCCTGTCCCTCTTCAAGGAATACCCTGTACCAGTCTTCATCCCGCGCGCTGCCCCAGAGCCATTGATATTCCACGGTATCCTGGACGGGATGGGCCTCTTCAATGCGGTTGTTGGGCTCAAAACGATCATCGCTTCCCTCTTGGCCGCTCTCGACAATTCGGCGGACCGCCTCCTCCTCGACATATGAGCCGCTGATCACCGGAGATATGGGGAACCACAGGAAATCCGGGTGCGAATCAATGCTGTCCCCTTCCCAGTAACCGGGGTCGTCCAGGATGTCCCCATTCTGGTCGATCTTCAGGGCATAGGTGTAGGTCTTGGCGGCGTCTTGGGTGCCCACATAGTCAGGCCCGACAAAATCGTCGGCCATCCAGACCGTGCAGGTCACGTGGCGGGTGTCTCCATCGTCCTCCCAATCCATTTGATAGCGATAGATGGGATAGCTCCATATCTCTATTCCAGGGTCTATTTCCGCGACAATGGGCAGACCCTGGTTGGCGATATAATTGATCAGGGTCTGGTGGAAGCCGTCGGCGCCGCCGGGATAAATATCATCCGGGTCATCACCGGATAATCCCCCGAACACCGTCCCATAGGTCATAACGGTGTACTGGGAATAGAGGAGGGTGAGAAGCCCCTTTTTGTCGCCCACGGCAAAGGGGATCCCCATTAGTTCGCCCGATTGCCTCGGCTCCGGCTCCAGGATGGACGCGGCCGCCCATTTGTCACAGTGGCCGTGCCAGGGCTCTCCATCCGGATCATAGGCTCGAACCAGCCCTTGGGCCACAGCCTCGGCAGGATAATACCCGGTCATATAGGCGTCGTATTTTTCCAGGGGAGAGGGTTCATTCGTGTATCCATAGACCAGTTCCCCCGCGAGCATCGGCCACCAATAGCCGGACCAGGGGATTCGGCCAGGCGGGACACGGGCCGCGTCGGACCCGGCCATGACGGTCGGCGCCGCGGCCATAACGCCCAAGAGAAGGGAGATCGCCATCCGGGTCTTCACGGTAATTCCCTCTTCAGCCAGGCCCTGCTGTCTTTAGACTCCGTGTAGAGGGCCCAGGGCAGGTCCTGAAACCAGATCTGTTTAAAGACAAGGCGGTCCCCTTTTTGAATGGAAAACAGCATTCCCTCGGAATCGTAGGCCTTCCACTCATCTTGGGCCTCTTTCGGCAGCAGGGAGGTCCACTGAATCCGTGAGACCGGTTCAACGGCCTGGCTCAGGGTTTCAGAGCCGATGGATCGGCCGTTCAACAGGCGCTCCAGGCGAAAATCGTCATTCGGGGAGCTGTAGAGAAAAAAGGGGACATGAAAGGGGATTGCTGAAAAAGAGGGATAGACCGGAGAGAGGGTGTTGATTCGAATCTCGCGAACCATCACTTCCCCTCTCAAGGTATCCGTTAGGGTCACATGCCTGAGCTGTCCCGACCCTTTATCAAACTCCAGAAGGGCCTGGCCGGGACTCTCTTCACTCGTCACCCGGACCTGACAAATCTCCTCTTCTTCCGCTATGACCGTAAATGTCCAGAGGACGGGACCGGACCAATCACCGTTCACCTGGCGGTAGACCGCCCTGACCTCCCAACTCGAACCCACGGACCAGCGGGAAATCGGCTGGATGCTTTGCGCTCCGGCATCCGGTTGAAGAAAAGGGGCAAGAAAGAGGATGAGGATGATCCTACAGGCCTTTTTTCTTCCCCGGAAAAAGGTCTTTAAAACCTCTTGTTTTCGGCGAATAATACCAGTCATTATCTTCATAGATCCATTCATCTTCTGTTTCGATTCCGTATATGCTGCGCCCCAGGACCTCGGCATCATAGACCACGGACACATCGGCCCTGGTTTGATCCTCTGAGAGGCTGACGCCGGTGATCTGATAGGCCTTGATTTGAACATTGGCGCCCTTGATGAACTCCGCCATGGTGATGTCGGACCGGTAATCCCGGTCAAAAAAGGCATAGGCCTTGTCAAATTCATTGGAGATCCTGGTTTCCCAGTAGGCGGATACCCTTCCCTTCAGCCCCTCTGAGGGGTCTTTTTCCTGAATATGGGCGCAGGCGGGGATCAAGACCGCGATCAAGATCGCCGCAAGAACGAAACGTTTTTCATGTGTCTTCATTGTGGAATATTCGTCCTTTCTTCTAGTTCTTCATGATAGAATTGAAAGAATTCTTCCGGGGTCATCTTCATGGTCCGTTCAGTCATGGCCTTTATCTCCGCATCCTCCTCGGGCTGAATCCGGCGCATCTTTTCCCGGTACTCCTCTGAGTCCGCTTTATTGACCGAGGCGGTGAAGTCCATGATGAGCTGCTGGATGCCGTCGTCATCCGCGATGTCGCTCCCCAGGGGATGGTTCTCAAAACTCATGGAAAGCATCTTCTTCTCCTCTTTTCCCCACACCCCTTTGAAATGTCCCAGTCTTCCCCCTTTTTCTCCGGCGCTGACCACCAGTGTCTTTCCCACGGTCTCCGCCTCAAGAGAACAGGATGTCACGTGGCTGATAATGGCTATATCAATCCCCTCTATTTCCCGTACAAGGGCAAGGGATTCTTCCGGTCCCATGTGTGATAAGAGGACAAAGACATCGGCCTTTCCCGACAAATCCGCCATCACGCGCCTCAGGGAATCGATTGGGGACTCAACACTCACCTTGCCCCCTCCGGGACCAAGGGCAGGCGAAAGGACGCCCATGACGGCGATCCTCACGCCGTTGACCTCTTTGATCACATAGGGGTCCCAGAGCGGATCAGGGGAAGAGAGATTAGAGCTGACCAGCGGAAATTCAGACCGTTCCTTTATTCGCTCTAAGACGTCTTTGCCTATAAGAAACTCCGCCTCACCCAGGTTGAGGGCGTCATAGCCCATCCGGTTCAAGGCCTTGACAAAGAGCTCGGCATAGAGCAGGGGATATCTTCTGGCCGGAGACAGGAGGTCTCCCCCATCAAGGAGGATAAAGGGCCCGTCCTCCTTTCCCCGCTCACGGATTTGTCGAATAAGGGCGGCCCGTCTCGAGAGACCCCCGAGCGTTTCCCCCTTTCAGAGCCTGAGGGGAGAGATCTCTCCTCCTATATCTCCTGAGAATAGGATCTGAAAGGGGACCGGCGACCCATGATCGCCGGGAAAGGCATCCTGAGTGGCAAACCAGGCCAGGAGAAAAACCACGCCCGTCCATGCCCTGACCAGGGTCAAGAAAAACCGTTTGTCTCTACTGATTAAAGGCATCATGCGTGATTCCCTTCAAACTATTTAGTGCAATGAAAGGATGCTTCAAAGAAACAACGGAGGGGGAAGATCATCACCCCTCCGCTGTCTGTTTATCGGTTCAGTTCAATAGCCGATGATGTTCACGTGTTCAAGACTTAATTCGGCAAACACTCGGGAGTGCAGCAGATCGGCGTGTAGCCGTTTGCCATGGTCCCATCAAAGATGAACATGTAGCCAAAGAACGCGTCGTCATCGGAATAAATCTGCAGCCAATAATCCTCATCAAACGGCGCCGAGTCGGTGCTGTCCGGGCTCGTGATGGTGAAGATGTTTTCCACAAGGTCCACCGCCATTGTACCGGCTGCAAGCGTTGCCTGGGCCACATACAGATCACCATCCGCCTCATTGATATAGGCCGTAAAGACCTGGTCGTGGCTGTTCGGGTTGTCCAGGACCAGACCGTTCATCCAGCTTCCCGCGCCAAACGGGAAAAGCAGGCAATAAGGCTGCGGATACGCTCCGTAGTGGCACTCGGTGGTGTGGAGTATCAGCCTGTTCAGGTTCGAAAAGCTGTGGCCGCATGGGATCTTGCGACCATAAACATCAACGTACCAGTCGCCTGGTTCAAATAGACAGAGGCCGGGGCCCTGATGAGCGTAGCCCTGACCACCCACGAAATAGGTGCCCGGGCCAGCCAGATCGGCCTCAACCGTAATCTGGGACGTCTCTGCGTACAAGGCCTCTATCGGCGGCTGAGCGAAACCTCCGTAATCAGCCGGATTAAGAACAACACCGGCCGCATTTCGCCGCTCGGTCACCACGACGGGCACATAATAACCGCCAGTAGAATAGTATATATTGATAGTCTGGAATCCGATACCCGCCTTTGCGCCGGCGGTCTTTCCAACGGTAATCTCATAGGTGCCGTCCAGCTCGCCTACGGAATTATCCGTGAACCTGAAGAGACAGGCGCTGTCCCAGGGATCATACCCGCATTGGGCCGTTTGTCCCTGCACCGCGGGAGGAATCCAACAAAATTCCTGGCTAGACACATCCGCGTATTTTCCTGTCGCGCAGATACCGAAAGAGATGGTCTGCGGCTTCACAGTGGCCACATAAGAGTCGCCTGAGTAGGTGTTTTCTAGAGAGTCTCGATAAGAGACCTGGACCAATTGAAGGTTCGGATCACTGGGATTGTAGATCGTGCCCTGCAGGTTGAAGCAGAGAAAACTATCAAACTCATGGCCCACGACGATTCGGTCGCCGGGATCTGAATCCTCCGTAATTCCGATGATAAAATAGTCATCCCCAGTGACGGCCTCAATATAGTAGTCATAACCCTCATCTGGTGAGGTGGTTGCCGGGTTCCACGTAGTTTGCGCAGTAGGGATAACGCCCGGACCGCCAAAATAATAGGCGGCGCCGACATTCCGGCAGATTCTCGCCCCGCCGAGCAGTTCCACCGTGATGATCGTTCCGTCAAGAAACTCATCAGTTGATGTTTGACCCTCGATGGTGATGGAGCCGACCTGCTCGCAGGACCCCTGTTCGATGACCCGGACGCCGTATCCGGCCGTCACCTGGTAGGTATCGGCAAATGCCGAACCCGCGCCCAGGGCGGCGATAAAGAGGACCGCCAGGGCAATCAAAGTAAAACGTTTCATAATTCTTCTCCTTCTCATGTTGTTTGGTTTCTTTGCTCAAAATCCATTTTCTGTTACATGTCAACGTCATTCATACATCAGAAAGCTCTACAGTTCTAGAAGCTCTTCGCCCAGGCATCCCCCCTTTCGCTGCGATTGCGCAATTTCGCGGCTCGCTCATTCACCTTCCTCTTGCCCTGACCTGATAAGGCGATGTTCAAGCCAAACATTTTCCTCCCCTATTGATACCGCATACTCCACCGGCTCTTCTCCCGGCACGGAAATCGTCACCGAGTAAGAGCCTATATCCAGCGGCGCCGTAAACATTCCGGCGACGTTTGTGGCGGTTTCCTTGAATTCCTCCGAATCAAAGGCCTCATCCATACTCATACTGGAGATGACCACCTTCGCCCCGGAAACGCCTTCACCCACGGATAGAAGCCCGTCGTTATTTTCATCCTCGTAGACCGCACCGATGAGATAAATGGGTTTCCAATCCCCGCTCATACCGGCTGTGACGGTGGTCATCACCCCTTCGAGCGCTTGGCCATTCCATTCCAGTGTCCCGGACTCCGCCCCGATCCCCATGTCCACAAACTCGGCGCTCAGCAGGATGAGTTCCCCTGTCTCCATAAAGCGGTCGATTTCCCCCTCAACCATTCCCCTCAACGTCTCTTCTATCGCCTCGTTCTCATAGGGAGAATCGGTTTCCACGAATTGAATCGCCTCACCGGTCTTCCTGGGAATATATCCGGACGCCATGATCCGGTCTTCAACCGTTTTTCCGTCAGAAGAAATGTGTCCCACAAAGTCATTGAACAGCATGTCCCTTGAATGCGCCCTTGACGCGCCCTGCAGAGACGTGCTCGGGACAAGGGGAAAAACCGATCTCGCCAAGACCTCATAAAGGCTCGGGTCGGCCTCCAGAAACGGGGCCAACTCAAGACCCAGAGATTCGATCACCTCAAGGGGCCCGGCCCGAAGCTGGTTGATCATCCCCGCTATCTCAAGCTCTGCCGCGGTCCTCGATCTGCTCTCCCGGCTGAAGGCGGCCGCGAAATCGCAGGTCACCACGTAGACATTATAAGAGACCCCCTGAAGGGTCAGTTGGCCGGCGCCGAACCCGATGCCCACGTCGTCGAACACCGGGTCAAGGATGTTCAGGGGGCGGGTCCTGTCAGGATTGAGTTCTCCCTTGTACATGGATGAAAAAATCTTGAACACCGCCTTGGCGGGGTCGATGAAATTATAAAAACCGAGCACCCCCAGCGATTCATCCACGACTTCGGCCACATACCCGGCTTCTAAAACTCGGTCATCCACCATCCTTCCGTCCTGAGATTCATGCCCGTAATAATCGTTTTCAAGCATGTCCAGGGTATG
>JAFGFY010000062.1 GCA_016930795.1 Deltaproteobacteria bacterium | reverse complement strand
TTGACTTTATGATTTGGACTATTTAATATGAAAAATTTGATTAAAGGAGCGATTGTAAGATATGTACGCAGTGATTGAATCAGGAGGAAAACAACACCGCGTTACGCCTGGTGAAGACGTGGCGATGGAAAAGCTGGCGGGTGAAGTGGGGGACACCGTCTCTTTTGGCAAGGTCCTTTTGACCTCTGACGGGGACAACGTCAACATAGGCAAGCCCTACCTTGAAAATGCCGCCGTGGAGGGTCATATTACACACCACGATAGGCAAAGAAAGATCATCGTTTTTAAATACAAAAAGAGAAAGAACTATCGAAGAAAGCGAGGTCATCGGCAGTATTTTACTCTTGTCCGAATTGACAATATTAAGGCTTAATTTATCATATTTTAACTAAACAAGCCATAGGGCTTTTGTTAAGACTATAACAGAGAGACCTTTAAAAAAAAGTTCAATTTTGTTCCAATTTTGTTCAAGGTCAAGGAAGGCGATAATTTTAACCATCCCGATCGCCATCGGGACAGGCATCCATACCTTGTAGTATTTCGAGGATTAGAATTTGAGCCTGACGCCGAGATTGGGCAAAAGGGGGTGTTTTTCAAAGGTCTCGCAAAATCCTGCAAGAAATGAGGTTGTAAACCATGTCACATAAAAAGGGAGGCGGCAGTTCCCGAAATGGAAGGGACAGTGCCGGCCAAAGATATGGCGTAAAGAGGTACGGAGGCCAAAAGGTGCGAGCCGGTAACATCATCATCAGGCAGAAAGGGACCCAGATACATCCGGGAGAAAACGTGGGTCTGGGGAAAGACTATACGCTTTTTGCCAAGATCGATGGAACCGTCACCTTTGAGAGGTTTGGCAAATACCGTAAAAAGGTGAGTGTTCACGCCGTTTAGCCCTGTGGCGACCTTCTTCCCCTCTTTAGAGACAAGATGGCCTTTATAGATGAAGCTGTAATTTCAATAAGATCAGGCGATGGGGGAAGAGGCTGCGTGAGTTTCCGCAGAGAAAAATATATACCCAGGGGGGGGCCTGACGGCGGAAATGGCGGAAACGGAGGAAATATCATCATAAGGGCCTCTACAAGGCTTCACACATTAGATCATTTCAGGGCCAAAAGGCATTTTAAGGCTCAACATGGAAGCCCTGGAAGGGGAAAAAGCCAAACAGGCAAAGACGGCAATGATGTGATTATTGGTGTTCCCTTGGGGACCATGATCTATGATCACGACTCCGGCGAGTTGCTTGCCGACCTGATCGAGAAAGATCAGGAGATCCTCCTTCTCCAAGGAGGAAGGGGTGGAAAAGGAAACGAGCATTTTAAGACCTCAACCAATCGGGCGCCACGAATGGCCCAACCCGGTCTTCCCGGCCAAAAGAAACTCCTCAAACTCTCTCTTAAATACCTCGCCGATATAGGACTCATTGGCTTCCCGAACGCAGGCAAATCAACCCTGCTCTCTTGTCTGACAACGGCCCGCCCTCGAATCGACAGTTATCCCTTTACGACCCTGATGCCTAACTTGGGTGTGATCAGCCTTGAAGATGACCGGGTCCTGACCATAGCGGATATCCCCGGGTTGATAGACGGGGCCAGTGAGGGACGGGGCCTAGGTCTCCGTTTTCTGAAGCATATTGAAAGGACAAAGCTTCTGCTTCACCTCCTGGACATCACTTACGTCCCGAAAGACGATATACTGGAGGATTTCTTTGCGCTTAGGAATGAGCTGGAAAAGTTCAGTCCTTCCCTTTCAAAAAAGGATTACATGGTCCTGATTAACAAAATGGATATTTATTCATCCGAGCACAGAGATGTAGAAGGTCTGAAGAGAGCCCTGGAAGAGATGAAGATAGATGCCTTGCCTGTTTCCGCCCTGACCGGGCAGGGCATTGATAAGGTGAAAGCGTACATTGCGAAGAGATTCCATAGTAAAAACCAAAGGCCGAAGGATAACCACCCTAAGGCTTGAACGCCTTGGGACCCTTCAGTCTTAGACCCAAACCCCTTTTTTGGAAAGGAAAGACATTTGAGGCTAGGCATTCTGGGAGGCACTTTCGACCCCATACATCTGGGACACTTGCGGGTGGCGGAAGAAATCACTGAGAAGATCAATCTGGAAAGACTCTTTCTGATCCCCTCGGCCGTTCCACCCCATAAAGGGACAAAGCCCGTCACCCCTTTTGAACACCGTTTCGCCATGACCCAATTGGCTGCCCGGGAGTCACCCAAATTCGAGGCCTTGGACCTTGAAGGTCGTCGTCAGGGCTATTCTTACTCTGTAGAAACCCTCAGGGAACTACATCAGACTTTCCGACCTGACCCCGTCCTTTTTTTCATTATCGGCATGGACGCCTTTCTGGAGATCAAAACATGGAAAGAATATGAAAGGCTCTTCGACTATGCCCACTTTGTCGTCATCACAAGACCCGGCGTTCCATACCGGGAACTTGAACCTTTTCTCTCATCCCTGGACATAGATTTCGCTCGTTCGGATGAAGAAGGGGTCTTTCTCCATCCATCAGGAAACAAGATCCTCTGCGAACAGACGACGCATATGGACATCTCATCGACTCAAATAAGGGAAAGGGCTATGGCGGAAAAGTCTATTCGCTTCCTGGTCCTGGAATCCGTTCGGTCGTATATCATAGATAAGGAGTTATACAAGATCCATGCAGGTTCTCGATAAGGCGCTCCTTTGTCTTGATATCGTCAAGGAGCGAAAGGCCATAGACCCGGTCTTGATTAAAATGGAAAAATTGAGCTCTTTTACCGATTATTTCCTGATCGTCAGCGGGAATTCCATCCGACAGGTTCAGGCGATTACGCGCCACATAAAGGAGAGAATGGATGAGGAGAATTTCAAAGCCTACGGATCGGAAGGGGAGCGGGAAGGGCATTGGGTCTTGCTGGATTATGATGATGTCGTCATTCACATCTTTTACCAACCTGACCGGGAATTCTATGACCTGGAGGGCCTTTGGTTTGAGGCCCCAAGAATAGACCCGGATGAAAAAGGCATACCAGAGCCGGGATCTTCTCAATAATTCAAAAGGCGGTTTCCGTCCGTAGACCGCGCTCCCCCCATTTATACCAGAATACCCAATAAACACAATCACGCGAAAGAGAGTCTGACGATATTACAGATATCCAGACAAATTACTACGAGAATAGTGAGTCTCCCGCCGGGAAGCGGAAGGCCTCAGAAAGCCCCTTGGAAGGGGCTCAAGGCAAAGAGACTTAAGTCCCACGAAAAAAATCGGGGGATAACCAGTCATATTGACAGACAAGGACGGATTTTGCATACTTTGACACACACCATAAAGGTGAAGAAGAGGAGCAGGGGTATGGAATCTGGAGTAGCTTTTGACAATGATAAATACATCAAAGAGCAAAGTGAGGAGATACTTAAAAGAGCGACCAAGTTTGACAATAAACTATATCTGGAATTTGGGGGCAAGCTCCTATATGACTACCATGCCCACAGAGTGTTGCCGGGTTATGACCCTAATATCAAAATGAGACTCCTTAAGGAACTCAAAAACCAGGCGGATCTCTTACTCTGCATCTATGCGGGAGACATCGAAAGGAAAAAGATGAGGGCGGATTTTGGTATCACCTATGACTCTGACGCCCTCAAACTAATCGATGACTTAAGAGAGTGGGGCATCAATGTGTTGGGTGTAGTGATCACGCGTTTTGATGATCAACCGGCGGCAAAGCAGTTCAAGAACAAATTAGAAAGAAGAAAAATCAAGGTCTACACCCATCAATACACCAAGGGATATCCCACGGATATTGACCTGATCGTCAGTGACGAGGGATATGGAGCAAACTCCTATATCGAGACCGAAAAACCTCTGGTTATTGTCACCGGACCCGGCCCCGGAAGCGGAAAACTGGCTACCTGTCTTTCTCAAGTCTACCACGAATGTAAAAGGGGAATCTTTGCGGGATACGCGAAATTTGAAACCTTCCCCATCTGGAATTTACCTCTCAGACATCCCGTTAATGTAGCCTACGAGGCCGCAACCGCGGACATTAGGGATTTCAACATGATAGACCCTTTTCATTTGGAGGCTTACAACACCAACGCGATCAACTACAACCGGGATGTTGAAGTCTTCCCTGTTCTTAAGAGAATACTGAAGAAGATCATGGACGGTGACTCCTTCTATCGATCCCCCACGGATATGGGTGTAAATCGAGTGGGGTTCGCCATAACGGATGACGAAGCCACACAAGAGGCGGCTAAACAGGAGATTATCAGGCGATATTACCGGTATCGCTGCGAATATGCCATGGGCCTCACGGACAAAGAAACCGTGCAAAGGGTAGAACTCCTGATCAATGACCTGGACCTTAGTTTAAAATATCGGAGGGTGGTCGACCCGGCATGCGAAGCGGCCAAGACCGCGGAGGAGACAGATAAAGGAAATGAAGGCATATATTGTGGCGCAGCCATCGCTCTAAAGGACGGCACTATCGTAACCGGAAACAACTCCCCTCAATTGCACGCGGCGTCAAGCCTCATTTTACATGCCATCAAATATTTGGCGGGAATACCTGACAAGATTAAATTGCTGCCACCCAGCATTATAGAGTCGGTTGGGAATCTTAAGATGGATGTCTTAAATGAAAAAAATATTAGTCTGGATCTGGAAGAGACCCTCATAGCCCTTAGCATCAGCGCGACGACAAACTCTGCTGCCCAGCTGGCTATGGAATCATTAAAGAAACTTCAAGGCTGTGAAGTTCATATGACTCATATTCCCACCCCGGGAGACGAGGCAGGCCTGAGGCGGCTTGGCGTCAACCTTACCAGTGATCCCAATTTTTCCACTAAGGATCTTTTTGTTTCCTGAAAAGCGGCTTCTGTCCGCGATTGACACATGAAGACAAATTTCGTATACTCTGTCTGCCAAGATAGGGTTTATAGGATTGAGCTATGAGGACTTTTTGATTATTACTGGAATAGAGGAGGGGGCAAAAGGTCATGCAGTCACGGGAGTGACTGAAATATAGTTGATTGATTCATGGCACACGAGGGCTCTCCGTCAAGGATTATTGTGGAGGGGCCCTTTTTTTATCCCCACAACGTGTAAGACAGCATGAGAGAAAAGACGAACATATCATGGACCATAACGCCAAAGAGATTAACAAACGCCGGACATTTGGCATCATAAGCCATCCAGACGCCGGTAAAACCACTCTGACCGAGAAACTCCTTCTTTATGGGGGCGCTATTCAGCAAGCTGGAGCGGTGAAGGCCCGTAAGGCTGAAAGATACGCCACAAGCGACTGGATGACCGTCGAAAGAGAGAGGGGCATCTCTGTTACCACATCAGTCATGAAATTCAATTATATGGGTTTTGAAATCAACCTCCTTGATACACCTGGACACCAGGATTTCTCAGAGGATACATACCGGGTTCTGACAGCCGTTGACAGCGCCCTTATGGTGATTGACAACGCCAAGGGGGTTGAACCTCAGACAGAAAAGCTCATGGAAGTCTGCAGAATGCGCAACACGCCCATTATCACCTTCATCAACAAGCTGGACCGGGAAGGCATGGCTCCTCTTGATATACTCTCAGATATTGAGGACAAACTCCAAATCGAATGCGCCCCGCTTTCCTGGCCCATCGGCATGGGGAAAAGGTTCAAGGGGGTTTACAGTATCTATAAAAATGAGCTTCATCTATTCACGCCGGGGCAGAATATAACAGGCGCGCAAGGTATTGTGATAAACGACCCATATGATTCATACCTGGATGATCTTCTTGGAAGCCCGGCCAATGAGCTGAGAGAGGATATTGAACTGATTCAAGGCGCCGCGGATCCTTTTGACCTCGAGCATTATCTGAAAGGCAATCAGACGCCTGTCTTCTTCGGAAGTGCCATCAATAACTTCGGCGTCAAAGAGATGTTGGACACTTTTGTGCAAATAGCTCCCTGTCCCGGCCCCAGGGCTGCTGTGAGTCGGAATGTCTCTCCCTATGAAGAACCTTTTTCCGGCTTTGTATTTAAGATTCAAGCCAACATGAACCCCGCCCACAGGGACAGAATGGCCTTTGTTCGAATCTGTTCAGGGAGATTTACCAGAGGAATGAAGGCCACTCATCACAGGATAGGGAAAAACATCACATTCTCAAACGCCACTATCTTTATGGCCAACGATCGCGAAAACATAGAAGAGGCCTATCCGGGTGATATCATAGGCATTTACAACCATGGAACGATCAAAATAGGGGATACTTTCTCAGATAAAGAGCCCTTGAAATTCCTCGGGGTCCCCAGCTTTGCCCCTGAGATCTTCAAAAAGGTCATTCTCAAAAATCCCATGAAAGCAAAGCATCTTAAAAAAGGGCTGACCCATCTTGCAGAGGAAGGTGTAGCTCAAGTTTTCAGGCCGTTTCAGGGAAAAGATTACATCCTGGGAGCTGTTGGGATGCTCCAGTTTGACATCATGATGGAACGCCTCAGGTCTGAATATGGTGTGGATGCTGCTTATGAGTCGGTTCATTTCAACGTCGCGCGATGGGTCGAATGTCATGATATCAAGAAAATGGAAGAGTTTGAGCGGAAAAACAGCGCCAATATGGCATGGGATAGCGAGGGGTCAAGGGTCTATTTGACCACCAGTGAATGGCACCTCGGCTATTGTGTAGAAAAATGGCCCGAAATCGAGTTTAGCAAGACAAGGGAAATCACCGACCGCCTTCCGTCCTAAAGGCAAGTTTCCCTTGCAGATAAGTCTCAGGAAACACCAGGCCAGGAGCCTCGGAACGAAGGAGTAGCCTTCTTCTCTCGATCAATAGTCCTCTGTCATACAAACCTCCCCTTCTAAAGTCCGCCAGAGCGGCAGGCCGTATCTCCTTGAAACGCGGCACCGGATCATGATAGAGATAGACCTTCTGAAGAAAGCATCTTTAAAAAAAACGCAATCACTCAACAAAGGCTGAATATGATTCCCATACATCCCGCCAATCAGGTCTATCTTGGTATTCCGGGGTATGTTTTCACATGGCTGATTTTTTGTTCAGCCCTAGGCCTATTTCTCTTTATCCTTCTTAGACGCTATAGATTGCTCCGTTTGGGACGTCCGGATCCCCGTCTTTCGCATATCATCAAAAGATTCCTTGATCTCATTTCCTACGGATTCATTCAAAAGAGGCAACCCCGTTATTTCTGGGCAGGCCTGATACATATAGTAATATTCTGGGGTTTTGTGGTCCTGGGTCTGCGCTCCATAGATCTGATCACCCAAGGAATGAATTTTCCTATTCTGCGTCCTTTCATGGAAGGAGAATTGGGCAGAGACTACAACAGCCTCAAAAATGTGTGTGAATTATTGGTCTTCATTGCCTGTATATGGGCCATACTCAGGCGGGCCATAATGAGGCCTGAAAGGTATAAAGACAGCCGTCAATTCGAGGCCTATTTCGTCCTAACCCTTATTATCCTTCTTATGTTGAGCGACATGTCCTATGATGGGAGCGCTCTCCTCTTAATGGGAATAGAAACCATGGTTTCGGAACGGCTTCCGTCCACCAACCTGTCTGCTCTTATACTGTCCGGCGCTTCTTCCGACACTCTTTCAGTCATCCACGCTCTGAGCTATTGGCTTCATATTGTCGTTTTCTTCTTTTTCCTCAATTTTCTGCCCCTGTCCAAACATTTTCATATTATTACGGCCCTCCCCAACATATTCCTAAAAAAACTCACGAAAGGGCGGATAAAACCTGCACGATGGGATGTCGACGATTTTGAAAAACTGGAGAGCTTGGGCATAGAGAAATTTGAAGATTTCACATGGAAACATATCTTGGATTTTTTCACTTGTACCGAGTGCGGACGCTGCTCGGATCATTGCCCGGCGAACGCTATCGGACGTCCCCTCTCCCCCAAAATGATCACTCTGAAACTAAGGGACTACGGGTACAAGAAGGTTCCCATTCTAAAACATAAAGAGGTGAAGGAGACAGAGAGGGATGGCTCTCCTCTGGTAGGGGACCTTATATCCCATGATGAAATCTGGTCATGCACCACGTGCGGGGCATGCGAGGAGGAGTGTCCCGTTTTTATTGAATATATTGACAAGATCATAGATATGAGGCGACATCTCATAGAGACCTCTCAAAACCCCAAGGTATTCAACCAGGTTTTGGTACACCTTGAAAAAACCGGGAATCCTTTTGGTAAACCGCCCGCAAAAAGGGTGGACTGGGTAAAAGACTTAAAAGACATCCCCGTAAAGATCTTGGAAGAAGGAGAGGAGGTGGATGTACTCTACTTCGTGGACAGCTACGCCTCATACGATCCGAGGATCCAAAATATTGCCTCCTCTATTGTGAAAGGTCTTCACAGGGCAGGAATAGATTTTGGTGTTTTAGGACCGAAGGAAAAGGACTCAGGACATCAGGTCCGCCGTTTGGGAGAAGAAGGGCTCTTTCAACTCCTGATGGAAGAAAACATGGAGATCCTCAAGGGCGTCGAATTCAAGAGAATTATCACCACGGATCCTCACGCCTTCAACACCTTGAAAAATGACTATCCCATCCCTTTGAATGTCTTCCACTACGCTCAATTTTTCCAAGAGATTATCGAGAAGCGCCGGTTAAGACCCAAAAAGCGTTCGGGCAGCCTGGATGTCTATACTTACCATGATCCCTGTTATCTTGGCAGACATAATGATATCTATGATGCCCCAAGAAAGATACTCCAATCTATTCCGGACCTGAACCTGGTGGAAATGGAGCGGTCACGGGACAGGAGCTTCTGCTGCGGCGGAGGGGATGTCATACTCTGGCACGAGATCAAACAGCAAAACGTTCGAATGGCGGAAAAAAGGATTCAAATGGCCATAGATGTAGAGGCGAGTGTCATTGTCACGGCATGTCCGTTTTGCCTCATACACTTTGAAGATGCTATAAAGACCCTTGGCTTGGACGACCATATAAGGGTTATTGATTTGATGGAGCTTTTGATCTCGGCGCTGTAAAGAAAGGCGAAAGGCACAGGGCGCAAGGTACAAGGCGGAAGGCACTACGTGCACGGTATAGGGAAAGATTACCCAGACATGAATAAAGAAAACACCGCTGAGATTCAGCAGAAACTGGAGCAGAGAATTCTTCATGGACTCGCCTGTGAATGGGAGACTGCCCTCTGGGTTCTGGATAGGTCCTACAGAGAAAGGTTGTCTAAGCCTATATTCAGCCTGGGAGACTTGAAGAAGAGATGGGGACATTTCTCTGAAGAAAAAAGAGAAATTTGCCTGAGCCGGGACCTTGTTCTCAACCATTCATGGGACGCGGTTCAAGAGGTTCTCAAGCATGAAATCGCCCATCAGCTTGCCCATGAGCTATTGGGAGCGGATGGAGAGCCCCCTCACGGTCCGAGTTACATGGAGGCATGCCGACTGCTCCGAGCCAATCCAAAGGCTTCAGGGAACTACAAACCATTAGACGAGAGGTTTCTGGGCAATAAAACAAGCAGGGAAGACAGAATACTGGTTCGAATCAAAAAACTCATGGCCCTAGCACAAAGCAAAAACCAACATGAAGCGGAAGCCGCTATGGAGAAGACACACCAATTAATCGGAAAACATAATATAGACCTATTAAAGCGTGATGAAGATCGTCATTTCATCAGTGTATTTGTGGGCAAGCCCGCGCTGCGACATTTTCGCGAAGAAAATGATCTCGCAAACCTGATACAGGATTTCTATTTCGTCCACAACATCTGGGTGCCGGCCTATGTGGTGGGAAAGGGCAAGAGGGGAAATGTCTTGGAGATGACCGGGACCATTCAAAACGTTAAAATCGCTGTTTATGTTCATGATTTTGTAAAGCATTATGTTGATTCCCAATGGACAAAGTACAATGAAAATAGGGGATTGAATCGATATCGAAAGAGCGACTTCGCCGTGGGAATTATTGAAGGGTTTCGATCAAAGATGGAATCACAGCATTTCGAGAAAGGGGCCGGAAAAAAGCTGGCGCTGGTCAGGATTGAAGATCCTTTGCTTAAGGAGCATATCTCCTATAAATATCCAAGGACCATCAGTGTAAGGCAAAACGCTTTGAGACGGGATCGTCATGTGCTTGATGATGGGATGAGGTTAGGGAAGAAACTGGTCATATCCAAAGGGATTGAAGAAAAATCGAAAGGCAAAAGACTATTGATCGAGAGTGGCAGGGACCCCTAGTGTTGTGTCCCGGCAGAAAGTCACATAATTACATCTACGCCATAAATCCTTGAGGAACAAGAGGGTCTCTTTTTAATCTGAAACGATAAACTTGTGTATCTCAAGCCCTTTGTATGAAACCTTTCCCCCTTCCCGAAAAACTCTCTCTTTTTTGAAGTCGTTGTATATCTTTTCAAAAGGCCCGGACCAATAGAGATTGTGAATAAGATAGATTTCATTCAGTCCGTTTTGATCAATAAGACGTTCAAGTTCCTCCCTCTTGTACGTTTCAATATAGACACCAGGCAACTTTGAGGGGTATAAGTCAACCTTCTTTTCACTGTCTGTCTTCCGGATTCGCGAATAATAATAGGAAAGGGAATCAGTCGGGGTGATCTGGGCGATGACAAAACGGCCGGAAGGCTTCTTTAAAAGGTCGTAAAAATAGTGAGTCGCGGATCGCCAATCAGGGTTTTGTTTGTATACGGTCCAGGTTTCCGATTTAGCCCACCACAGATTATAAAGGGCCCATACATTAATGGTTAAAAGCAAGGCAAGAGCAATGTTTCGCAAAACTGAACGGGGTATTGAGAGAACACTGTAGGCGAGAAGAATCAAAAATGGAGGCAACATAATAATCATACTGCGCTCTATGAATATGTGTTTATAGAAGAATGAGGCGATGAAGAGCAATGAAGGAGGAATGAAAAGATAACAGAGAAACACCCCGCTCCCGGTTCTCAAAGACTCCCCCCTTTCAAAGGGCATCGGACGCCTCTTCCATATCCGCAAACCTATCCCAATCAATCCCCATAGGACAAGCGCCGCGAAAAGACCATCCACGAGAAAATAGAACCAGGGTTGATCAAGAATCTTGCTTAGATCAAAATAAGGCGAAAGGGTGCGAACTGTATTTCCGTGACTTAAATAGATGAGGAACAGTCTGTAAAACTCTTCCAGTGAAAACGCCCGCAGATATCCTCTGCCCATCTTGTCCATTTGAAGCAAGGTTGACACAATGAAGGGCAAATAGGATAGGGCCACCGAAATGCTCGAGATAAGGACGATTTTAAATCTTCGCCGGCCTGGGCCAAAAAACACACGGGCCCACATCCAGATGAATAGGGAAAGGATAATCCAAACAGCAAAGATGTTGGTATACAGGGAAAGAACGGACACGATGATAAAGACAATCCAGGGTCTCCACCTGTCGTCGTTCCACGCCTTCTGAAGGCTGTAAACACTTACCAGTGTTAACAGCATGAGAAGCATGTTATTTTTATTCTCCTGGGAATACCAGATATGAACCGGGGATAGTGCTGCCAAGGATACCGCTAAAATGGCCGCAGAGCGGTTAAACCAGAAGCGGGCCAATAAATACAAGACCCAGAGGGAGCAAAGCCCAAATAGAAGCGATGGCGTTCGGACCGCCATTTCGCTGTCACCAAAAACGTTGATCCAGCCGAATATGATAAGAGGATAAAGAGGGGGGTGAACATCGTTGAAAAGGATATGACTAATGGTACGTGCGTTAAGGAAACTGGATGTATACCATATTTCGTCATACCAAAGGCTCTCCGTGAAATTCGGCACCCGCAGAAAAAACGCAAGAACCAAGAGAAAAATCACCGCAGCCGGACCGCGATTCATTAGGCTGGAACCCGTGCTGTCTTTCCTCGTCAGAAGACTCATCAATTCCGCGAATGCACGCTTAATCACGCGAGGGCTACTCCCAGTCTGACGACCTGCCGTTCTAGGATAATGTATACAGGGAACCTCCTTTATTGGGATTTCGGAGGCTGAAAGATGGGCCAGTATTTCCATGTTGATGCCGGGTCCCACGCATCGAAGGTCGAGGTCCTTGACAAGGGGAAGCCTGAAGACTTTGAGCGCACAGTTCAAATCGCGGATCTTGATATCGAATAGAAATCGGCTGATCATAGTCCATATCCGTCCGAGGACTCTCCTGCCCAGGGGATCAGCCCTATTTTCCCTGTAACCCACGATAACATCAAATGAGCGGGTAAATTTCAGCAGCGCAAGAAGATCGGCGGCATCAAACTGACAATCCGAATCACATATTGCGACATACTCGCCTTCAGCGGCCTTAATTCCGGAGATTATTGCGCCACCGTATCCGATATTTTCAGCGTGATTTATACACTTCACAAATGGATATTCTCTGCTGACGACTTGGCAGATATCGGGGGTGGCATCCGTGCTCCCGTCGTTTACGACAATCAACGTGACATCAAAGTTAATCCTATGCTGGATTGCAACAAATGACTCTATAGTCTTCTCGATGTTGTCTGCCTCATTGTAGGCGGGAAGGATAATACTTAACTTCTTTTTCTTGTTTTTTCCTTTTTTCTTAGGCATCATCATGCCCTCTAAGTGGCGGGGCAACATCCAACGTTTCCGTCATTTATATTAACGCTTCTGATTTGGATTTATATTTGAGATCGAAAGGCCCGGCTTATGCGGTCTCACTTTTCTCTCTTTTGTGTCATTCCTCGAATCAGTCAGCTTTGTCACACCGTATGATAATCTCCTCTAACGGGCGCTTGGGAACATGGTGTGTCCCGGATACATCGCGCCAATACTTGATATCTCCATCAGGGCCCACGGTCTCAATGACAATTTTCTCCTTGGGTTTGCCCAAGGCAATCACATGGAGGATCTCATATTGATCCGGGAGATGGAGATCTTTTCTTAAATGCTTTCGCTCTACAGCCCCGACCATGCAACCTCCCAACCCCATCTCCGTCGCTCCCAGAAGGATATTCTGACTGGCGATTCCGTGGTCACAGTCGAAGGAAGTCGAAATCTCCGTATCCCCCAAAACGATGATGTAGGCTGACGGCCTTTCGCCCTCTTCCGGACCGCCCCAGTCTTTTAAATAGCCGGCCCACTTGAGTCTGGAAAAGATGACGGCATTCATCTCTTTTTCATTGGAGAGCATGTACTTGAGTGGTTGGCGGTTGGCGGCGGAAGCGGAGAGACGAGCAAGATCAATCAGATCCCTGAGGGTCTCAATGGGGATGGGATGGTCTTCAAAAAACCTTCGATAACTTCTCGTCTTTGTCACAAGATCCTTTATCATTGATGTTCTCCAAAAGGATTTGATCGATTTGAGACACATCGGAGCGAAGCCGGTTCATCCGGTTAATGAGTTCGATTAATTAAGAAACTTCCCCAGATACGAAAAGAATTGTGATGAGGTCTTTTCGTAGTGACTGTCGTGAGGCCTGGTCATTTCATACAGTTACGGAATGGAGGACCCCCTGGCTTCCCGCTTAAGAGAAGCGGGAAGAACAGCGGAGGGGGGAGGCATCACCCGTCCGTAACTGTATGAAATGACCAGGCCGGGAGATTCGGAATCGAAGAAAAGATTTCATCACCATTCGCTCCCTGCTCAACTGAGGTGTAACCTAATATCATTACGTACTCCTTAACCGGATGAATCGCGAAACCTTACTCAAAGTCACTTAACAATTTCAATATTTTTAAGTCCGGTGGAGAGAATTGATATTGTGGAAGATCCTCATGGGAAACCCATTTGATCTCTTGAGAATCCAAAGGCTTCGGGTCACCTCCCAGGTCAATGCATAAAAACAGGTGAAGGGAAACCCTGCGGTCTTCATATTCGTGATGAACGGTATAAAGGTGTTTGCCGACCTGGACCTCTATGCCCAACTCTTCCTTCATCTCCCTTTCCAGGCATGCCTCCAAGGTTTCACCCCTTTCCTGTTTTCCGCCTGGAAACTCCCAAAACCCTGCCAGATGCTTTCCCTCAGGGCGCTTCGTGACCAACACTCGACAATCCCGCCGCAAGAGACCTGCAGCCACCTGAAAATGAGGTTTACCCTTTTCTTGCATAATAACCATGACAAGAGTTTGTTAGAAGCAATAATCACAACATCTTCGACTTCTGCAACAATGAGGGCTCATCCGCCATTCTGTGCTGATGCCCTGATTCTAAGCCTGAGATAGGCTTCTCCGGCCTCTTCATGGTCAGGTGAGATGTCCAGAATCTTCTTATACGCCTCAAGAGCCCCTTCAAAGTCCCCCTGTCTCTCTTTAAGCTTTGCCAGCCGAAGGAGCAGGGACAGGTCTTTCGGCTTGCTCTTCAGAATCTTCTCCATCTCGGCGATAGCGAGGCCCTCTTTCCCCGTCTTCAGATAGGCCACCACCAGATATTCCCTGAGATCAGGATTGTTCGGGGAGGATTTGAGTCCCTGCCCCATGAGCTCTATCATCTTCTCGTAATTGCCAAGACCGTCGAGGTATTCAAATAAATAATGATAATAGCTTATCTCTTGAGGTTTTAATCTGATAAGGGTTTGGGCTTGTTCAAAAGCGAGTTTGTCGTTCTTTTGTTTTCTGTAAATATCGAACACAAACGCGTGCGCAACGGCGTCCGTTGGATTCGATTTCAGATATGCCTTAAACTGGGACAGGCTCTTTGAGTAATTACCCGTCTCATATTCCAAAACGGCCAGATTATAGATGACAGTCTGGTTGGCCTTGTCAAATGATAGGATTTGGTCGTAGGTCTCTTTCTGCCCCTTCTTGTCCCCCTTTTTCTCCTGAATATTGATCCTCAACAGCAGGGCCTCCATGGATTTGGGATTTTTCTTCAGGACAGCGCTTATGTGCTCTTCCGCATCCCCATACTTCCCCCTCTTGATCAACCTTTCCGCTAACTCCAGGTGACCTTCCGTATCCCCTGATTTCAACGCTACGGCCTTTCCCAGATACTCATCCGACTTGTCTATCTGATCCGTCTTTTCATAGAGATCCGAAAGGTTGTAGAAGAGATTCACGTCTTTATTGTCCAGTTCTGCGGCCTTGAGATAACTGGAAATCGCTTCCTTGGTTTGGTTGGTTTTCGTGTAGAGATACCCGAGGGTCTTATAGACAGGAAGTCTCTCCCTCGTCCCGATTCGCTCTACATATTTTTCATACTCCTTGATGGCGCTTTTAAGGCTTCCCCCCTTCTCCAAAGCAACAGCCAGACGCAGACGGGCACCCAAATCCTCGGGATTCTTCTCCAGAATCCTTCGAAGAACAGCAATGACCTGGTCTTTTTTGGACATGGCCTCATAGAGTTCAAGTAAACCGGGAAGAACATCTTGATCAGGCTGCTGTTCTGCCATCATCTCCAGTAATGAGGCCGCCTTCTGCCATTCCTTCGAAGACTTATATTCATCGACCAGTCGATCCCGAATCCGTTCATCGTTGGGTCTCAGATCAAGTGCCCGTTCTAAAAGGACCATCCTTTCGCCGACATCCGTCATCCCATCCGCGCGATCCAGCCAATCTTCCACACGGGGTTCAATGACCATCACAAAATGACCCATTTCCTGATTGACCCGTTTCACTGTAGCCCTGAAGGTGTATCGATCGAATATCTCCCTTTCGGGTAAGAGTTCTGAAATGGGCAACGCTTCCTCTACAAGGGCGTTGACATCAAATTCTGTTGAAACCAGGCGTACTCCCCAGTTAAGGCCTACATTTGTTGAAATCTTGAGGATCTTGACTCGGTCCTCGGGATGGAGGGGGAGGGTTTCTCCATTTAGGAGCTTTACGGAATCTCCGTTCTTGCTTATCAGGATGAAATAGAATTCAGGTGAGACGCTATAAATAGAAGACCATGCCCACCATGCCGCAAAGAGGAGGCCGATGACAAGGAGAATAGCCACCCAGAAGATCTTTCTTTGAATACGGGGTTTTGCTTTCTTTTTTCTGTATCGGTCCAGGGCCCTTTCCCGCGATGAGACTCCCTGGACCAGATTTCGACTCCCTGTTCCTTCAAGGCTTGGGCTTTTCTTCATAACAGCTCATCCGAATACGGACTTCAGCTCTCTTTGGCTTTTCCTTTTTGGGTGAAAGTTCCTTTCCAGGCCAAGAGTACGGGGCTCGCCACGAAGATCGATGAATAGGTCCCCACAACAATACCCACCAGCATAGCAAAGGCAAAGTCGTGAATCACACCGCCACCCAAAATAAAAAGGGCGAATACCACAATCAAGGTGGTGGTTGAAGTGAGGATGGTCCTGCTCAACGTTTCATTGATGCTGGAGTTGATCACCTCTTCAAGCCCCCGCCGACGAAAGTGTCTGAGGTTTTCCCTGATCCGGTCAAATACCACAATGGTATCGTTCAGGGAATACCCTACAATCGTCAGAAACGCGGCAATAATAGCAAGGGATATCTCCCTGTCCGTCAAGGCAAAGGCGCCGACCGTAATGGTAACATCATGGATCAAAGCGATCACCGCTCCCATGGCGTACTTCAATTTGAGCCCCCAGCAGAGGCCCACGGTGACGATCAAGGCAATGACGATCAACCAGACGACACTGGCCCCAAGGGCTGATGTGATCCAGACGACAATGGCGAGAGACAGGGCCATGACAATGCTCATCAGCCATTTGAGCTCAAATCGCCCTGATATGTAAACGGCGATGAAGAGGATGGAGTAGAAGATGGCAAAGAGGGCCTTATCTTTCAGGTCGCGGCCGACTTTCGCGCCGACCATGTCAACTCTTCTTATCTCTACCTCTTCGTTTAATTGCGACTTCAAGGCCTTTTCTATCTTCTCACTCAATCCTTCCAACTCAATGTCTGTCTCTCTGACCCTTATCAACCGTTCGAGCCGTCCCTTTTCACCAAACTCCTGAATAATGCTGTCCTGAAGACCGAGAGAAGCCAAGGCCTCTCTTATCTCTGCACTCGTCCGGCTTGTCTCGAGCTTGACTTGAATGACAACACCACCGGAAAAATCCACGCCAAGATTGGGGCCGCCTCTCAAGATAAGCAAAAAGACAGTGACCACGATCAGGGCGCCAGAAAAGAGAAAGGCGATTTTTCGTTTGCCTATGAAATCTATATTTATTCCCGGGTTGATGAATTCCATGTCATTGCTCCGTAACTGACCTGTATTAAATACTGATCTTCTTCCATCTTCTGTGTACATAGAGATAGTCGAAGACCACTCTTGTGACGAATATGGCCGTGATAAGACTCGCGATAATACCAATACTCAGAGTCACGGCAAAACCTCTAATCGGGCCTGTCCCAAACTGAAACAGAACAAGAGCGACGATGAGAGTCGTCACATTGGCGTCCAGAATGGTGACCAAAGCCTTGCTATACCCCCCTTCGATAGCCGCTCGGGGCGGTTTTCCAAGTCTCAGTTCCTCACGAATTCGCTCAAATATGAGGACATTGGCATCCACAGCCATGCCGACGGTCAGGATCATTCCCGCAATCCCCGGCAAGGTCAGGGTCGCTTCTAGGCCGGCGAGCGCTGCCATAATAAAAAGAATATTGAGAAGAACGGCGAGATCGGCAATCAAGCCGGCAAACCCATAGTAGATGACCATGAACACGAGAACAACCACCCCGCCGACGATCATGGAATTACGGCCTTTATCGATGGAATCCTGTCCCAGAGAAGGACCGACGGTCCGCTCTTCCAATATCTTCACCGGCGCAGGAAGGGCGCCGGCCCTCAAGACAATGGCCAGATCACGCGCTGTATCAATGGTATAGCTCCCACTAATCATGGCCTCTCCGCTTGGAATAGGTTCGTTTATGACAGGGGCGGAATGAACATTGTTGTCCAGCACGATGGCCAGTTTCTTTCCAACGTTTTCCTCCGTAATCCTGGCAAACTGCCTTGCTCCTTTGGAATCAAAAGAGAGGGAGACATAAGGCTCACTGTACTGATCAAACCGGACACTCGCATCTTTCACGTATTCTCCGGTTAGAAGGGTCCTCTTTTTCAGCAAAACGGGGGTAGTTTTGATCAACTCCCCTGTATCGGGATTAGCGGATACCTCATAGAGGATCTCACTGCCAGGGGGGATGGATCCATCCAGGGCCGCCTTTGCCGTCATACTCTCATCAACCAGCTTGAATTCCAGCAGGGCTGTTTGATTAATCAGCGCGATGGCCCGGTCAGGATCCTTGACGCCGGGAAGTTGAATCAAAAGCCGATAATCTTCCTGGGGTCTGATATCCGGTTCACTGACTCCGAACTGGTCAATTCGGTTTCGGACGCTTTTGAGGACCTGGTCCGCGGCCATTTGCCTCACCTGGGTCTTGGCCTCAGAATTCAGGACCAACCGATATGAAGGGCCTTCTTTTTTCGGATCAGCTTCCTTGCGGTATTCATGATATCGGGTGGCTACCAACTCTCGGAGCACCTCCTCATCTTCTTCCCTCATGAGTGTGACGGCGAGCCCCTCGATCCCTTGGCGTCGAAGTTCCTGAAACCTGATATTCTTTTCACGGAGATCCGTTCTAAGCCCTTCCAAATCCATATCCAGGGCATTCTCCACAGCCTTATCCACTTCCACTCCAAGAATCAGGTGCATCCCTCCCTGAAGGTCGAGCCCAAGATGGATCTTCTCTTGAGGCAAAATACCGGACCACCACCCTGGGAGCTTTCCACTCAAAGTAGGGGTCAGGTATAGGAATGCCAAGAGGATAAGAACCAAGACTATCACACCCCGTAAACGTAAGTTCTTTAACACTGCTCACTCCTTAGAATTCAGTCCTGATGATTCCTCAAAGGTCTGTCAGGCGACCTGACTTTCTTCCTTATTCCCTTCTTTTCTCATCAACTTGGAAATAGACGCTCTCGTTATCTTTACCCTGACCTTTGGGGCGATTTCCATAGTGATGACATCATCCGTCAGACCGGTAATGGTACCGTACAGTCCACCCGTACTGACGATTTTGTCTCCCTTTTTAAGGGAGGCGATCATTTCTCTATGCTGTTTCGCTTGCTTCTGTTGGGGTCTTATGAGTAAAAAATAAAAGATCACAAAGATCAAGCCAAACATAAGAAAAACACCGGCTCCTCCCCCTTCACCGCCAGCACCAGCACCTCCCGCTCCCATTGCATATGCCAAAGAGTTCATATTTAAGCCTCCCATTCATCAACTCCGCATCTCAATCTTTTTCCTGCTGAAGTCTGAAAAAATTGTTACGAAAATCAGCTAATCTTCCTTCCCGAATGGCACATCGGATGTCATCCATGAGTTGGTTGTAATAATATAGATTGTGGATCGTGTTCAATCTGTAGGCCAAGAGTTCCTTTGCCATAAAAAGATGCCTCAAATACGCCCGCGAATAATGGGAGCACGTATAACAACCACACTTCTCATCTATGGGCCGATCATCTTCTGTGTGGCAGGCGTTCTTAATGACCAGCTGCCCTCTATGCGTGAAGAGTGTCCCGTTTCTTGCGTTACGGGTCGGCAACACACAATCAAACATATCTACGCCAAGGGATACGGCTCTAACGAGGTCTTCCGGTTTGCCGACACCCATCAAGTAGATAGGCTTGTCATCCGGTAAAAACCGCCTGGTCTCCGAAACAACCCTCTCTCTTGTATCCCGATCCTCACCCACAGAGAGTCCGCCCAGGGCATATCCGTCGAAACAGAACTCAGTCAAATCCTTGGCGCTCATCTCCCTCAAATCACTGTACATTCCACCCTGCACGATGCCGAAGAGCGCCTGATGATGATCTTTTTTGTGTTCAACACACCTTTTTGCCCACAGACTGGTCAGTTTCACGGACTTCAGGACATATTCATAGTCAGCCGGGTATGGCGCACACTCATCAAGGGCCATCACGATATCACTCCCCAAGACCTGCTGGATCTCCATGGCCTCTTTCGGCCCGATGAAATGTCTCGATCCATCCAAATGAGATTGAAATGTTACCCCCTCATCGGATATGGTCCTGAGTTTGGCCAGGCTATAGACCTGGAAGCCTCCGCTGTCGGTTAAGATAGGGCCCTTCCAGTTTATGAAGCGGTGCAACCCCCCGCATTTCTCAATCGTCCCGCACCCGGGTCGCAAGTAGAGGTGGTAGGTATTGGCCAAGAGAATCTTGATTCCCATCTCCACCAAATCTTCTGAAGATACGGCCTTTACCGCCCCCTGAGTTCCAACGGGCATGAAGACAGGAGTTTCAAATTGGCCATGGGGAGTCTTTATTTCCCCCAATCTGGCCTTACTGCTCTTGCACTCCTGGATAACCTTGAATTCCAAAATACTCCGAAACGGCGGTCATTGGCTCAATAAGCACCGGACGAACCACCCAAGGTAACTGACTGTTTCTCCAAATCAGGTCTGCGGCAATCCTCCCTTCAGAGAATCAGCATGGCATCCCCGTAACTGTAAAACCTGTATTTCTCTTCAATGGCATGCTGGTATGCCTTTTTTATCAAATCCCTCCCTGCAAGGGCAGAAACCAGAAATAACAGAGAAGAACGGGGGAGGTGAAAATTGGTAATCATACCGCTTACTACATTGAATCGAAAACCGGGGGTAATATAGAGACCCGTTGTCCCTTCTCCCGAGATGATTTCACCCCTTTCCCCTCCAACAGACTCCAGAGTCCTCACCACGGTCGTGCCGACCGCGATGACCCGTCTCCCCTCCATTTTCGCCCTATTAATCGCCTCCGCAGTGTCGGGATCAACGGAAAACCATTCTTCTTCCAGTACATGCTCCCTTATATCTCTCGTTTTCACAGGGCGAAAAGTGCCGGGACCCACATGAAGGGTCACATGGTGAAGAGAAATATCTGCCCGGGCCAGTTTAGTGATTAATTCTTCAGTGAAGTGAAGACCGGCCGTGGGGGCGGCGACGGCCCCGGCCTTAAGTGCAAAGACAGTCTGGTATCTCTCTCGATCCATAGGCGCCCGGTTATCGGCCTTATCCCTTTTTATGTATGGAGGTAGAGGCATCGTCCCTCTCTCCTGAAGGAGGGTCTCTACAGAGGGCACATCATGGAAATGGATCTTTGCTTGCCCATCATCACCCAGTTCCTCGACTGTCGCCGAGATGTCGTTTTCAAAGATCAGGCGACTCCCTCTTTTAGGTCGCTTAGAGGATTTCAGAAGGCACCACCGCGTATCAGCCTTCGAACCATCCGAACTGAGAGGCTTCAGGACAAGGATTTCAACCTGCCCGCCACTCTCTTTACGTCCGAAGAGCCTGGCTGGGACCACTTTCGTATCGTTGGCGACCAGCAGGTCCCCGGGCTTCAACAACCCGGGAAGGGCTGAAAAAAAGCTGTTGGAAAACGATTTCTTCTCACGTTCCACCAGAAGAAGACGAGACTGATCTCGATTCATAACGGGAACCTGTGCGATCAAATCTCCCGGCAGGACATAATCATAATCCGCAATGTGAAACATCGTAAAACTTCAACTCATTTAAACTGAGAGTCCTCAGTAATCTCTTTCAGGGACGAAAAATAGGCAAAAAAACGCGAGGCACAAAGCTCAAAGCATAAGGATATATTGTACTTCCTTGCGCCGTGTGCCCTGTGCCTCAAACCTGCATACCTTGATTCCCGAGCACCGTTTTGATGAGCTTCTCTTTTAAAAAATCCAAATGATCGCTAAGTATCACCGTTAAGTGGCGTACGTTAAACAAGATGGCGAGTAAAGTCAAACCATTTTGTTATCTAAAAAGGTAGACCATGAGTAATCCTGAACACATGGCCACAAAACCCATGATCCGCAAATGAGTATTCGGGACCTCCTGGATCTTGGTCATCCATTCCTTCATCTTATCGGGAAAAGCGAAATAGGGAAGCCCCTCCACGATGAGCAGCAGGCCAATCAGGCAAAACAGAAACTCCATTAAGCAGACAATCCTTCTTCAGCTATGAACACTTACACTTACAGCTTAAACCCTCTTCAGTTGCACTCTGCACACCCGAGTATTTTCTGGCATTTCATAATAGTTACAACCCCATATTGTGTCAACCAAAGTATGTCTAACCGACATAATGCTTGATATATGGAGTAATATCAGTTAGCTTTTACCCGTGAACGGATCTGGAGCAGCGCGCCTTGATCGGGTCACCAAACAGTATATTCTTTGATCCTTTCGCTCCGGACACAACCTGAGTCGGGTCAAGAAGGCTCGTCTCAGCCCGTCCTCGATCCTGCCCCCGGGGGCTCTGTTCAGTCACCATCGGAAAAATGGTTTAAGCTTGAAAAGAGACCGCCAGCCCCTTAATTTGGCACCGTTCCTGGAGAAGATTGATCATAGAAATAGGTTGACATGGAACACATGGGATGAAGAACAAGATAGATAGCATATTGACGACAACCCTTCAGCATTGTTTTAACAATGGAAAGCTGAATCAGACTCCTCTGCCCGATTATACAGTGGAAATTCCAAACCATTCAGATCATGGCCATTTTGCCACTAACCTCCCCCTGACCCTTGCACCGTCCCAGAAACGGCGGCCCACTGAAATAGCACAAATCATTGTGGATCACCTCATGGATTCTGAGGATATTCTCCTGAAGGTGGACATCGCCGGTCCCGGATTCATTAATTTCACGATTAGGACCGAGCAATGGCACAAGTGCCTCGCTCAGATCATCGCACTTAAGGATGATTACGGCCGCAGCCGTCAAGGAAACGGCGAAAAAGTTCTTGTGGAATATGTGAGTGCCAATCCCACAGGTCCGCTTCACCTGGGTCATGGCCGTGGAGCCGCACTGGGTGATACCCTCTGCAGAATCTTGGCCTACTGTGACTATCGTGTAACCCGCGAGTTCTATATCAATGATGCGGGGCGGCAAATTCAGCTTCTGGGAGAATCTATCTACTCCCGTTGGAAACAGATGTCGAACCGGAACCATCCATTTCCTGAAAATGCATATCATGGCGATTATATTGTGGAATTAGCCAAAGAAATATCCAATCAGACCGATTTGGATGGATTGACTCAGGATCAAGCCATCGCTCACTGCGCCAAACTTGGTAAAGAAAAGATGCTTCAAGAGATTAAGAGGGATCTGGCCGATTTCGGTATGACCTTCGATGTGTGGTACAGCGAAACAGATCTTTTTTCTTCAGGTCTTCTTGATAAGTCCATTGAGACAATAAAAGGCACGGGATACCTTTACGAAAAGGATGGAGCAATCTGGATAAAAACATCGGAGCTTGGGGATGATAAGGACCGGGTGATCAAGAAAAGTGACGGTGAGTTCACCTATTTTGCCTCGGATATCTCCTATCACCTGGAAAAATGGAAGAGAGGCTTTTCAAAGGCCATCAATATTTGGGGGGCAGATCATCATGGCTATGTCCAGCGAATGAAGGGGGCTTTAAAGGCCAACGGGATTGGTGAGGAGTGGCTCACTGTTTTGCTTATCCAGTTGGTCAAACTCTGGAAAGGGGGGCAGGAATTGAAGATGTCCAAACGGGCAGGACAATTCGTCACCCTAAGGGAGTTGATGGATGAGGTAGGTGTGGACGCGGCGCGGTTTGTCTTTCTCAGCAAAAACCACGACTCTCCCCTTGATTTCGACATCGATCTCGCAAAAAAACATGACAGTGATAATCCCGTATATTATGTCCAGTATGCGCATGCTAGAATTTGCAGTATCTTCAGAAAGGCGGAAGAAGAAGGTATCTCACTTACCCAAGATCCTAAGACGGTCCTGGAGCGCTTGATTCTTAATGAAGAAATGGCTCTTATACGGTCTATGGCCGAATTCCCTTCTCTTCTGGAAACCATATGCATAGTCTTTGAACCCCATCGACTAACATATTACCTGACGGAGTTGGCCTCTCTATTTCACAAGTATTTCAATCTAGGGATGAAGGTCCCGGAAAATCGAATTATCTGCGGGGATTCGTCCCTAAGTCTGGCACGGCTTTTCTTGGCTGATGCCATTCGAATTGTATTGTATAATGGCCTCACCCTCCTAGGGATACACGCTCCGGAGAGGATGTAGAACCGGGGAGAGAATGGCTGGGAAAAAGAAACCAAGACAGAATAAGGAATCAAAAATTTACCGGATCGAATGCACGCGCCTATCTTTAACCCTCTGGGTGTTCGGGTTTTTGTTTGGATTGTTTTGGATCTTTATATTCGGAATCCTTGTGGGTCGCGGATTCTTGCCCGAAATGCTTACAGATGTGTCTGATATAAGGAGCCAGCTAAGCGCTATCCGGGATATGATGAGCCGTGAGAAATCAGACGAGACGGGTCTCTCCAGTGAATCTGAAACCGATCTGAAAATGGGCTTTTACAAAAGTCTTTCCGGCAAAAAAGATGATGAAATCGAGGCATGGGCGCCAAAGGAGCGTGTCGCGATCCCAAAAAGAGAAGCATCCGTGACTCGGACTCAACCTCAGGATGAAAATCCTGAAACAAATAGAGTAGAGACTCGAGTGACCGTTTTCCAAAAAGAGAGACCCGACTCCAAGTTGCCCAAAATGACTGAGGCTCAATACACCGTTCAGCTCGCTTCCTTGGGGGAGGAGGGCAAGGCTCATGAGATGGTTGAAAATCTGGAGAAGAGCGGTTTTCCGGCATTTATCAATGAAAGAGAAGTAATGGGCAGGACATACTACAGGGTCAATTGCGGGGTATTCACCCGAAAAGAGGCGGCAGAGAATCATGCCGAAGCATTGTTCAAGAAAAAGGGAATTTCTGGCCTTGTGATGAGACTGAGTGTAGATGATGATTGATGTACTTCTATAGAATCCATCAACGGGCCCGGAAGCACTAAGCTCCGGCCTTGGGCCATGGGTGGGATCAAAAGTCTTTTTGGACTTATTATGAGGTGAAAATGATCAGAAAAGCGGTCATAAGGGATGTAACATTCATTCACAGACTTTTAAGAGATTACGCAAACAAAGGTTTGCTTCTCCCTAGACCCCTAAGTGAGTTGTATGACCACCTGAGAGATCATTTTGTTGTGGAAGACGATCAAAAAGGGCGCGCTCTCATCGGTGTATCCGCTCTTGCGATCAGTTGGGAAGACCTCGCTGAAATACGTTCCTTGGCCGTCTCCGAGGATCATCAGGGACAAGGATTAGGCTCCCGACTGGTTGAGACGTGTCTTGAGGAGGCACGTGTTCTGGGGCTGAAGCGGGTCTTTGTCCTCTCTTATGTGCCCGATTTCTTTGTAAAGATGGGTTTCGAGGAGGTGGAAAAATCAGTACTCCCCCATAAGATCTGGGCGGACTGCTTGCGGTGTCCGAAATTTCCCGATTGTGATGAGACGGCACTGATGATCCAACTGTGAAATCGCTTTGCGATTTCAAATTTTGTTACGCAACACTTTTATCTGAGGAGGAAAACATGTTTGGCATCGGAATGCCGGAATTAATCATAATCCTAGTGATTGCCTTGATCGTGATCGGCCCGAGCAAATTGCCGGATCTGGCCAGGGCCCTTGGAAAAGGGATGGCAGAATTCAGAAAGGCCACCCAGGAGATAAAGGAGAGTCTGGATCTGGAGGAGGATTTTGAGCAAGTGAAAAAAGGACTGGCGGATACGGTGAGTGAACTGAATGAACCGTTAGATCTGGAGGAGCCCAAAAAGGAAGAACACGAGGAATTGCATGATACGGGCATCGAAAACATCCCGACATCTGAAGAAGAGCCAAAAGAAGAAACGGAACCATCAGAAGAGACAAAGCTGGAAACCTCCGAGGAGACGAAGAATGGATGATGGAGATAAAATGCCCTTTCTGAGCCACTTGGAGGAACTGCGGAAAAGGCTGATTGCGTGTGCCATCGCTGTAGGCATCGGTTTTGTCGTTTGCTATGCCTTTAGGGAAAGGCTCTTTCTCATACTTGTTTCACCACTAAAAGGTGTTCTGCAAACCGGGGATAAACTCATTTATACCCACCTGCTCGCCGCTTTCCTAACCTACCTCAAGACTGCCGCTGTCGCCGGGGTATTGCTCGCAGCCCCTTATCTTTTCTATCAAATCTGGATGTTCATTGCCCCGGGCCTCTATCAGCATGAAAAGAAATATGTCATTCCTTTTGTCGTCTATTCGACTCTCCTCTTTGTGGGAGGAGCACTGTTCGGCTATTTCATCGTCTTTCCCTTCGGTTTCCAGTACTTCTTGAGTTTTGAAAATGCCTTTATCCAGCCACTACCCTCAATCAATGAATACTTTTCCCTTGCGATCAGGCTCCTATTCTGCTTCGGGATAGCCTTTGAGCTCCCTGTGATCATCTACTTCCTCACCAAGATAGGAATTGTCACACCGGAATCGCTAAAGAAAAAACGGAAATATGCCGTGCTCCTCATGTTCATTGTAAGCGCCATCCTCACGCCTCCTGACCCCGCTTCACAGGTCATGATGGCCTTGCCATTGATCATCTTGTATGAAATTGGCATTATCGTTGCGAAATTAGTAACCAAGAAAAAGGCCAAAAAAGAAGAAATGGAAGTGGAACAAGCTTAAAACAGAAGATGAAAAAACGGAATAGAGGATTAAGGCGTCGCAGATATCACATGAAAACGCCCATCGGAAATGGTCAATAAGGTAGGGGAGTTTTCCACCTCCCCTTGTTCGTCAAAAGATATCTTGCCTGTTACCCCTTCGAGTCCATCATAGAGGATGAGCTTGCGCTGCAGACCTCGACGGGTATGAACGCCGTCCCCATCATTCATGACCGCCTTTAGGAGTCTGATTGTGTCATATCCGTTGGCCGCCATATCCGTTGGCTCCGATTCGTAATTATCCCTGTAGAGCTTCACAAATTCTTCAAGTCCGTTGGATTGACCTTCTCCAAAGAAGGCCACAGGAAATATGGCCCCCTTCACATAGTCCTTTGCCTGGTCTATAAGTTCAGTAGACTGCCAAAGCCTTGTCCCAAGAAGGCGAACACCAAAGATATTGTAAAATGGAAACTGCGGCGCAATCAGGGCCACACGTTGAGGGGCATCCGGGATAAAGATGGCGTCAAAATCCACAATAGGCGCCGGGTTTTCTTCTGAGGGGTGTTTTTCTTGTATCTCATTTTCCCACCTTATCTGATTGTCTTGCCTCACCGTCTGTTCTATCAATCTAGGCCTCCAATAGTGAAGGCCCACCATCTTTTTGATCTCAACAGCAAAATCAGTCTCGTCGGGGTCATAGGACTCCACAGATGTGATCGTTCCCCCCAGCTCCTCCACTCTGTCCCAAAAAAGGTTCATAGAAGTATGACCGTATCGATTATCAGGGTAGAAGATGGCAAACCTCTTCAGATCCAGCCCATTGATCGCCTTCTCCACCAATGCTTGTATCTCTCTGGACGGGATCAGGTAGTTACGAAACACCATTTCTCCTTCTGCCGTGATGTCTTCCTTCTGGGTCAATGTTACAATAGGAACACCCCATTCCTGTGCCTTTCTCGCTGCCCCTGAGATTTCTCTGCTGGCCAGCGGGCCGATAATGGCCATCACCCTCTCTTCTCTAACCAGCTCTTCCACGGCAAGAACGGCGTCATCAGCCTCCCCTCGCGTGTCTTTGATGACCAATTCAATGCCCTGGGCACTCTCTAACGGGTTCCCTAACCCCATCCCCAACTGGATTCCGTTCAAGACTTCCTGCCCGTAGATGGCGTAGGGACCGCTTAACGGCAGCAGACAACCGACAGCATTCTTCTTTACGGACACCTCTTGCTCTATTTTCTCAAGGATAACCCTTCCCCGGGAGATCCAGCTCTGCTCAGGTGTTGATCGAACCAAAGCCATGGCCATACTCTTGGCATTCTCTAGTTGATTATCCTCCAAGTAGAGGGAGGCCATTTGGTAGGTGATATGGGGGAGATAAGGGCTTTCATCAGCATACTGTGACATCTCTTTGAGATCTTCAAGAGAACTCTCCTTTATCAGCTCTGTGATATTCCCGGCAATCTCGTTCCTCAGGTCTGGAGATTCCTCAGACATTTCCCCCGCCTCAACCCACAAAGAGAAAGCTTGGGGATAATCTCCTAATGCCCTATAACTCTTCCCGGCAAGATGGAGGGCTTCTCCTCTCATGGAATGGGTAGAATAACTCTCAAGCCAATTCAGGGCTGCCTCCTTACATTTTTCATAGTCCCCGAGAAGATAATAGGTGTTCGCTACATCATATGCCGCGACAGGTAGTTCCGAATGTCTTGGATACTCTCTGACTACCCTTTTGAAAAGAGCTAGGGCTTTATCATAATGTCGTCTGTTATAATGGATCCTGGCTATAGCGTACAGGGCATATCTCGATCCCTCCCGTGTCGGATGATCTTTCAAGTAAGACTCATATCGTTGGATTGCCCGGTCATAGTTTCCTGCCAAAACATCCTGTTCGGCCAATTCGCATTCATGTGGGATCTCCAAAGTGGGTTGAGGATAGCAACCCCACAAAGAAAAGGCTATCCCCATCATAAGATAGGAGATAGCCTTAATGAGCTGATTCACTTTGATTTTCAGAAGCATTTTATTAATTGAAGCGCACCTTTTTGCTTTTCGGACATGGGCGGCCAAAGAAAGAGGCATTAAGCGTAAGGCACACGGCGTATGGAATGAGAAAAGGATTGTCTTACCTTCGGCCTTGAGCCTTCAGCCCTGCGCCTTTCATTCCTACTTATTCACTTCCTCAAAATCCGCATCCACTACATCATCGTCTTTTGGTGGCTCCGTTGTTGTACCCTCCCTGGTATTCCCTTTGGCCCCTGCCTCTGCTGAAGCTTGGGCATACATAGTCTCAGCCAGCTTGTGGGAGGCCTGGGTCAACTCATCCGAAAGACGTTTGATCTCTTCCGTGTTCTCTCCTTCCATAGCCTTCTTTAGGTTTTCGATAGCCTTCTCGATATTCCCCTTTGTGGCCCCATCCACTTTATCACCCACCTCTTTTATCGACTTCTCAGTGGAATATATCAAAGAATCAGCCATGTTGCGGGCGTCCACCAACTCTCTCTTCTTTTTGTCTTCATCCGAATGAAGCTCCGCGTCTTTGACGAGTCTTTCGATCTCCTCTTCACTGAGTCCGCTGGATGCTGTGATCTTGATCGACTGTTCCTTGCCCGTACCCATGTCTTTTGCAGAGACATTAACAATTCCATTGGCGTCAATGTCAAAAGTCACCTCGATCTGAGGGATCCCCCTGGGCGCCGGCGGAATACCCACAAGCTGGAATCGACCGAGGGTTTTGTTGTAAGTGGCCATTTCACGTTCCCCTTGAAGCACATGGATCTCAACAGCGGGCTGATTGTCCGCCGCCGTTGAAAAGATCTGGCTTTTCTTTGTGGGGATGGTCGTATTCTTTTCAATCAGTTTGGTGAATACCCCTCCCAGTGTTTCGATTCCAAGGGAGAGTGGAGTGACATCGAGCAAAAGAACATCCTTTACATCCCCTTTCAAAACACCGCCCTGTATGGCTGCCCCTGCTGCGACCACCTCGTCCGGATTCACTCCCTTATTCGGTTCCTTACCGAAGATCTCTTTGACCTTGGCCTGGACTTTCGGCATTCGGGTCATTCCTCCCACCAAGATCACTTCATCAATATCACCGGCCTTCACACCGGCATCCCTAAGAGCGGTCTGGCAAGGCGGCCCTACTTTTTCAATAAGTTCATCGACCAAGGCCTCCAATTTCGCCCTCGTCATTTTCATATTGAGATGTTTGGGCCCGCTGGCATCCGCCGTAATGAACGGTAGATTGATATCCGTCTCTTGTGAGCTGGATAGCTCCATCTTGGCCTTTTCAGCGGCTTCTTTGAGTCTCTGAAGGGCCATTTTGTCGTTACGAAGATCGATTCCCTGGTCCTTATTGAATTCATCCGCCAGATAGTCCACAACGCGAAGATCGAAATCCTCTCCCCCTAAATGGGTATTTCCGTTGGTAGACTTGACCTCAAAGACTCCTTCACCAATCTCCAAAACGGATATATCAAAAGTTCCACCCCCAAGATCAAAGACCGCGATCTTTCTATCTCCCTTTTTATCCAATCCATAGGCAAGTGAAGCCGCTGTCGGCTCATTGATAATCCTTTCCACTTTCAGACCCGCGATACGTCCTGCGTCTTTGGTCGCTTGCCTTTGGCTGTCATTGAAGTAGGCAGGAACCGTGATGACGGCCTCGGTCACCTCCTCCCCCAGGTAGTCCTCCGCGGTTTTTTTCATTTTTTGCAGAATGATGGAGGATATCTCTGCGGGGCTGTATTCCTTATCCCTCACCTTTAGGTGTGCATCACCGTTCGAGGCCTTCGTGATCTTATAGGGGAGAACCTTGATGTCATTTTGCACTTCCGCAGAATCAAACTTTCGGCCTATCAGCCTCTTGACGGCAAAAATCGTATTATCAGGGTTTGTAATAGCCTGTCTCTTGGCTATCTGGCCCACTAGCCTTTCCCCCTTTTCATTGAAAGCCACCATGGATGGGGTTGTTCGGGTCCCCTCCTGATTGGCGATCACGACAGGATCCCCCCCCTCCATCACCGCAACACATGAATTGGTCGTTCCCAGATCAATCCCAATTATCTTGCCCATCTCTACCTCCTTAGTATTTCCACTATACTATTCTTATCGTATACCTATCCGGAAGCCTCATCGCGGCAGGTTGGATCTTCGGGCCCGCCTTTACACACCACCACCATGGCAGGGCGGATCAAACGCTGTTTGAGGGTATATCCCTTTTGAAGCTCTTGAACGATAGTCCCGGGTTCCTTTTTCTGGTCTTCTGTTTCTGATACTGCATGATGATAACAGGGATCAAAGGGTTCTCCTTGTGCTTTGACCTCCTCCAATCCCGACTTCTCCAGGGTATCTTTTAGTCCCTTGAGAGTAAGTTCCACTCCCTCTTTGAGAGATTGAAGCGCATCCTCGTTTTGTGTATGGGATATGGCCATTTCCAGATTGTCAATGACCGGCAAAATCTCCTTGATGAGAGTTTCGTTTGCGTATCTGATCCAGTCTTCTTTTTCTTTCTTGTATCTCTTTCTTATGTTCTCAATCTCCGCCTCAGAGCGCAGATAAAGATCATAGTGTTTTCTAGACTCTTCCTGAAGTTCATTAATCCTTTGAATAAGCTCCTTTTTTGTCATCTCCTCCGGTGTTTTTTCCTTGGCTTCATCATCCTTTTCAACCACCTGTTCTTCTTGGAGAGCCTCTTCTGTTGGAATCTCCTTTTCAGTACCCGTCTCCACTTTCACCTTTACTTTTTTACTCATGTTTATAGTGTCCCGGTCTTTTTATTCTCTTATGTCCAATACAACAGTGATTGTGCTTATCCAAACGGGTTTCTTAATACCCTATTTAAACGCTCATAATGATTCATCCCGTGAAGCATAATTCCAAAAACTATGGTCTGAAAAAAAGAATTTCCCTATCAGTAAGGGCATCCGTCAGATTCCTTTTAAGAAACCACAAACCGATGTAAAATACGTTAAGCATCGGGTGCGACTTTGTCAAGGCGAGTTCAGTTCAGTTTTTACTCTTATTTTCAGACTTATTCAAAGGTATTCAGAAGAGCAGACAAAACCATGATTCAACTGATATATCAATACGATGCCGTCACCCCTTCTCCATTTACATATATTTGGGGGTATGGATGTACAGGCGGAGCTTCATCTGGTCAGGCGAGGTGGATTTGATCGGTCAGCTTTTCACGGCTTCACCTGTCACTTCCGGGACCGGCTTGACAGTCTTTGGCAAAGAGACTCTGAATGCTATATAATCCGTTTCTTGCGTGGATAAAAGAAGACCCCCCATCTTTCGGAGCATACGGTAGCAGAGTGGTAGTCCGATGCTTTCACCTCCCTCAGCAAAGGGCATGAAAAGGAGGTCAGGGTTTTTGACCGTCGAGTTGTGGATCGGGTTTCTGAACTCGATATGGAGGTCAAGATCGCTCTCGAAGCTTTTTATATCCAGGATTCCGCCTTTGTCCATGGCTTCCGCACCATTGAGTAAAAGATTTATAAAAATCTGCTCAAGTATCTGAGGGTCTGCGTAGATAACGGAAAGTTTTGGATCAAGATCAAGACGGCAGATGATTTCTCTCTGGGTCATTTCCGGAGAAAGGAGAGACACACAGTCGCTTATGACATCATTGACGAGACACTCCCGATAGTGCGGCTCAACCGGTGTAAGATAATTCTTTATTCTTGATACAATTTCTTCCAATCGCTTGCACTCCTGTAAGATGATCTTACATTCCGGCACGTCAGGATGGTTCTTCAGTAAACGCCTGGCAAAACCGCCCAAAGAAACCAACGGATTCCGTATTTCATGCGCCACTTCGGCGGCAATCGCTCCCAGGGTGTTGAGCTTTTCCCTTTGCATGACCGCTTTTTCCAGGTGTTTTCGTTCGGTGATATCAAAGCAAACACCACTTATGTATTCAATCTTCCCCTCCTGGTCACATACGATACGGCCTCTTTCTTGTATCCAGAGGATCTCTCCGGCCCTGTTTCGTATCCTGTATTCCCTCACATAGGATTTGTTTGTCTTCAAAGCCTCTTTGAAAATAACCCCCGCGCTTTCAATATCCTCCTCAATCATGATATCAGACCATTTTTTAATGCGGGAATTGAATTCGTTCGCAGGATAGCCTATGATCATCTCGACCTTCCTATCCATAAAATCAACCGACCAGTCAGCATATCCTCTATAGACGATACTGGGCAGGTTATCTATGAGCACGCGGTACTTTGCCTCACTTTCCCGTAAAGCACTTTCCGCCTGCTTGCGCTCGGTCACTTCCTGCTGCAACTGCTCGTTTTGGGCTTCAAGCTCCTTTCTCATATTGCGTAGTGTCAAGTGAGTCCTAACACGAGCCAATACCTCTTCAATCCTAAAAGGTTTGGTAATGTAGTCCACTCCGCCTACACTGAATCCTTCTACTATTTCGGTGGGCTCGCCAAGGCCGCTGATAAAGATCACCGGTATCTTACCGCTCCGCTCGTCAGACTTAAGACGCTGACAGACTTCATAGCCATCGATATCCGGCATTCTTACGTCCAGGAGAATCATGTCCGGCATTCTTTCCGCCACGGATTTCAGGGCGAGGAGGCCGCTGGAGCATGCGCGTACCCGGTATCCATCATAGCCAAGAATCTCTGACAGTAGATTCAAGCTTACAGGATTATCGTCAACAACCATGACTTCCGATTGAACTGCTCCTTGATCTTCAGGATTCGTCATGATCTCTTTTCCGATTGGGGTGATCAGTGATCAGGTCACATCGACCTAAAAGGGTTCTCAGAATACATGGTTTCATCGGGCGTCGAGGTTGTGGAGAGCAGGCAGACCGTATCGCTGCCGAATTTCCTGGTTGATGCCGCCCAACTCTTCAGGATCCACATAGATTGTCCTGGGAGAATCTTCAAATTCGATCTTATGAAACCCGTTGATTGGAGATTTCAAGGCCTCGGGGACGTCCCCAAGCCTCCTGACGGGCTGATTGTTGATCCGAGTAATGACAAGGTCTCTGAGGCTCTCATAGCCCATGCTGCGGGATGTCTGAAGGACTCCTGATAACAGCACGATTTTTTCCCTCTCCCCAAGGTCCAAGGCATACTGGTTTCTCTGGTAGTGGACCAGAGAAATAGGCGCCTTGACAGACCAGTCCGAGCCATATTCCCTTAAATAGGGTAAAGAGAGTTCCTGAAGAACCAGACCGCCCAGGATGAAGTAATGGGGAGGAGAGTCGGCCAGAAACGGCGGAACAGGATCGTCCTCTGGAGGGATATACTCGGGGATAATCTCCTTTTCCAAAATTTCTCCTTCTCTGAAGATTTTTAACCGGACACGATCTCCTGCATAAAACTCACATCGGGTGAGGTATGAGACGGACACCTTTCCATAGAGGGGATGTTCGTAATCTCCACGACGATCCAGGGTAAAACCGGCTATTTCAATGATGATATCGCCTTCTCTGATCCCTGCCTTTTCCGCTCCCAGGCCCTTCTGGATCTCTTGGATATAGAGACCATCGAGATCTTCTGGAATTCCTACATATCGCCTAAGCTGGGGATCATCCATAGAAACGACCTTTAGACCAAGGTTGGGGAAGCCTTGATAATCGCCATCAGACGCTTCTTTAAGAAAGTGCTCAATAATCGGGGCCGCGATAATGTCGACGCTCTGACCTTTTGAGTCGTATCCCATCAGAAGACCGGACAATCTCCCGCTTTTAAGGACAGGGAGTGTAAAGTTATTCAGGCGAAACTGAAGGGAGCTGTTCAGGCGGTAAGCCAGGAAGGCACTGCCAGAGGGATAACGCAGGAGTTCGATGGCGGTGATAGGTCCCTCACTGGGAACAATATTTCCGTTTCGTTTGACTTGAAGAACCGTGAGTAGATCTCCCTCAACGGCGTCGAGGCTAAAGTCCAAAGGGTGCATGTCCTTCAGAAAATCGGGATCCAGGGGTTTAACTAGGGCGAGATTGGCCTCATAATCGATGACCTCAACCTCAGCCCTTCCTTTTTCACCAGTGACCAGTTTTTCCAACTCCACGTATCGGTGGTTTGCCATCATTTGTGAGGTCAGAAGAATATGCGGCCCTTCCATGACGACCCCTATGCCCGTGTGGCTGGAGGGAGAATCCTGCTGCCATGGCTGGTGAAAGTTATAATCCTGCCCAGTCACGTTGACCCTGATCAGGGATTGAATCAATGGGTCCTGGGTTGCCCTATTCGGCTTCGGAATGGACGGGGTGGCACAGCCCCCAAGAAGAAAAAGGGGAAGCCACAGGCATAATAGGATCGTTCTCCGGTTAGGCATATTCTTTATTTCTTTCTTTACGGTCGTACATGGAACATGACTGACTTCCGATTTTTGACCATAGGGTTCTACTCATTTTATTTCTTCTCGTCCCAATCCTCCGGCACAAAAGAATCCCCCAAGTATTGCTCCTGAAGGACTCCATACCTTTGGAGAATCCGTTCCCGAGCTTCTTGGACAGCTCCTCTCTCCAGCACTAGCGGTCGCCCGTTTCCTTTGAGTCGAATCACGTAATACTCGGGTGACTCACCAAAGGCATTGGCCACGTCCTCCAGAGTTCCGATATGACGGCCGTTGATTGTATCCAAAATACCATTTACAAAAGGTGTGAGATAAACATTGATGGGGTCCGGTAACACCTGACTCAGCACAATGATCTCCGGCGTATCAAGATAGAGCTCATGATCTAAATAATAGGAGAAATAATATCGAATACTCTCATCCCTGATATCCGCCTCCATGATGAATCTTCTCGACAAAGGCTGAAAAACGAGTCCACCAAAAAGGACAAAGCGGGGCCGAACATCATGCTGCAAGGCCTGTAATTGAAAAGGCCACGGTGCATATAAGGAAACAATGACCTCCTCATGCCGATTTTCCCGGAGAATATCGAGCCGGACTGTATCCCCCTGCATCTTTCTCTCTACAACCTCCGCCATGTGCAGTTTTTCCCCTTCCATATCCACGTAGCCGTCACTGGAAATAGTGAGGCCATCAATGGTGAGGAGGATATCGCCTACCTGAAGGAGATTCGCACAAGGCGCCTCTTTATACACGTGTGAGACCATCACCCCATAATCCCCGGAGTCGAGCCCCAGTGCACGGCGGTGTGCGCCGTTTAGTAAGGGAAATAACTGGATACCCAGGTCCACGTACCGGTCGTATTGCCCGTCGGAGATATCGCTCAGAAAACGCTCAATCACCGGCACGGGGATCATATATCCGACGTTCTGAGCCACATCACCGCGATAGCCCTGAAAGGCGACACCTACGACTCTCTCCCCCTGAAGGACCGGGCCTCCACTGTTTCCCGGATTGATGGCCGCATCGATCTGGATGGCCAGGTGCTGGTCCAGCATGGAGTGAGAATAGACCTGATAATCGATGCGTGATACCACCCCTCGAGTGGTGGACAAACGCATCCCGCCAATGGGATACCCCACCACATTGACAATTGAGTTCAAGGTAGGGATGCCGCCGATGGAAAGGGGAACCGTTCCTTCGAAAAAGGCGCTGTCCAAGACCTCCAACATAGCCAAATCGCAATCATGGGCAATAAAACGGACCCTTGCTTCATGCCTTCTGGAATCCCCTTCTTTCTCAACCGCCAGAAAACGTGCATTACTGGCAAGATGGGCATTGGTGAGAATGCGGTTTCCGTCGATAATAAAACCCGTGCCCATCTTTTGACTCATTCGGCCTGGGTTCCATGGCACCGTGTAGTCCGGAGTCTGGTCCATGACGATGATCTTAATCACTCCCTTGCGGATCTGTGAGATATCCCCTTCATCAGTCCATGCCTGAAAAGATGGTGAGAGGAGACACAAAAAAAACACAAGGATGCCGACTCTATGGAAAGGATCAGATATCCATAAACAATTTGAACAACCCCTATGTTTCATGATAGATCTCACAGCTTGGGAACATCCATAGAATTTCGACAGTTAATGGTTGTCATTCGAATTCAATATCGTTTCATTCTTTTTCAGGGATCTGGTATTTTTTCCCATTTATCCTGATAAAAAACTGCCCCGCTTCATCCTCCATATAGTCCGTGATGCGAAGAAGGGCTTCTTCAGAAAATTTGGCCCTCTCCTCACCTAACATCATGTAAAGACACTCATTTTTGATAAAGAGTTTCTTGGGCTTCAGCTTGACCTTTTTCCCCGTATTCAGCACCAGGATAATGTCACCATCTTTCAGAATATGAACAACAAAGAGGGCCGTATCCTCGTAAAGGAAATAGACCTTCTCCCTATATTCAGAATGCTCTTGTCGAAGGTAATAACCGTTTGCATCCTTTCTAATGCAGGAATGAAAATGATTGATAATGTTCCTATTTTCAAATTTACCCTCTGCGGTATGCCAGAAGCCGCGGCCATCGAGCCAAAAAACGGCCTTTTCTTTCGGAATCACATGCTCTGGAAGCTCTTTCCTGCTCATTACATCTCAATACTCTTGCCGGCTATTCTTTCAACCCATGCCCAGTGAGTCTCTCGAGGGCCTCTAAATATTTCTCCCTGGTCTTCTCAATAATGTCTTGAGGCAGTCTGGGAGGTGGCGGCTCCTTTGGCCAATCAAGACTGCTCAAGTAATCCCTCAGAAACTGCTTATCAAAACTCTTCTGAGGGCCGCCGGCAACGTATGTATCCGTGGGCCAAAACCTGGAGGAATCAGGTGTCAAAACCTCATCGATAAGGATAAGACGGTCACCCTCAAACCCGAACTCAAATTTAGTGTCCGCGATGATGATGCCTTTTTGAGCGGCAAGGTCTCTTCCAAACTCATAGATCCGCAGGCTAAGATCTTTTATCTTGTCCGCCGTTTCTTTGCCCAGAATCTCGATTGTGCGCTCAAAAGATATATTCTCATCATGAATGCCTTGCTCGGCCTTGGTCGACGGTGTAAAAATGGGTTCCGGCAGTTTCTCCGATTCCACCAAACCCTGAGGTAAAGGAATGCCACATATTGTTCCCTCTGATTGATATTCCGCCCAGCCCGAACCGGACAGATACCCCCTGACAATACATTCCACCCGAAGCGGCTTTGCCTTTTTAACAAGCATGCTTCGCCCCTTCAATTGCTCCTGATGTGGCCGGCATGCCTGCGGATATTCGTTCAGCTCCGTGGAGATGATGTGATTTTCAACCACTGACTCCAGCTGGTTAAACCAGAAAACGGAAATGCCGGTCAGAATTTTACCCTTATCGGGTATGGGGTCATCCATCACCACGTCGAACGCGGACATCCGGTCAGTGGCCACGATAAGCAGCTTATCTTCCACTTCATATACATCTCTGACTTTCCCTCTTTTGACAAGTTTCAATCCTTCGAGATCAGACTTTGACAGAATATCTCCAGACATCTTCTTCTCCTTTACTCTTTTTCAGCTTATTGCTTATTTGCGCATGAGTCCGGTCAAAACAAATCCGACAGCGGCTCCTTATATCGATAATCCGCTACTCTTTTGTGCCTGCGGCTGAAAGAGCCGAAAAACAGGTTTGACAGAAAAACCCCTGTCCTGATAGGATGGAACCCCATTGGAAAAGCCGTGGTTTTCTGCGAAGGCGAAAAAACCTCTTACTCGAGGATATTATACGCGCTCGTCCACGAGTGCAACCCTTACTTTGATCCTTTGTTAATTTCTTTTCTATGATTCCGGCTTTATCAGATGCTACGTCTCGAAAACATCCCGAGCGATGGGATATCAAAAGACCAAGATAACCTCTTATCAGAGGTCAAATGAACATGCCCCTTTCCGAAGAAAAGCAAAAAATCCTGGATACCATCGTCGATTTTGACAACCAGATCGACCAGATGCATGTGCAATTCCACAAATACCATACCCAAGAAACAAAGATACGGCCCGACTGGGCACGTCTTGAGAGCAAGCTTCGTGGCTTCTCCAGAAAGAAGATTTTTGATATTCAGATCTCCGGCCAACTGGACAGGGTCCTTTACAAGTTCCAAAATCGAAAGAAGATCTGGCTCAGTTGGACCGAATGATCCGTCGGACATCTTCTCTCTTGCTCAGGTGTTCCCGTTAATACCACAAAACGCGATTTCAAAAGAAGAGTGTTGCTTATTAAATGATTACCCCGGTTACAACAAGAAATCAAGACAGATGCCTTCTTCCGTTTCACCTCTGAAGCCGGCCCAATTATTGCTGGATCATTGGGTCCTCTTGTCAGAAAAACAAACCGACGGGCCTGTCTTGGATCTTGCCTGTGGTGATGGGCATAATGGGGTCTTTCTTGCAGTCAAAGGCTTCTCCGTCTATTGCTGGGATGTCTCCTCTGATGCCCTGTCCCGCGCACGGAAGTCGGCAGCCGACCATGGAGTAGAAATCATCTTTCGGCAGGTGGACCTGGAAAAAGAGGGGGACAATCCTCTCCCAGAAGATGCTTTCCAAGGGATTATAGTGTTTCGCTATCTTCATCGGCCCTTGATCGATTGCATCAAAAAGGCCCTCAAAAAAGGGGGCATCGTCATCTATGAGACTTTTACAGTGGACCAGCCGAAATTCGGAAAACCCCATAATCCGGATTTCCTGTTGAAACGGGGCGAGATGTCCAAATGGTTCGCGGATTGGGACATCCTCCATCATTTTGAAGGAATCATATCGACTCCCAAAAGAGCGGTTGCACAAATCGTCTGTCGGAAGCCTTGATCTCAATAGTCAGCTTCCAACTCCTGAATGTAGAAGTTAAGACACATCATCACCCCTTAACTCACTTACCCATAAATCTTCCACAGGAGTTAGGGTTGATACTCATACAATGGTTTTTCAAATTTTTCCTTGCGCCTTGCGCCGTTTACATACGCCGCATCGTAGCTCCCGCTTAGCGGGGAGATGACACTTTGATGGTGGATCAGGGAAACCATCCCGTCTTGACACAGGGCATTCGCAGGCTTAATTTTTGTTAAATGGATCATGGCGAAGTGGGACTGAAAGAAAAAGAGACGACAAGCCATGGATTTCGACAACAAAACACTTGGTACTTTTTCACAACACAAGAGGAAGCCAAAAAATGCGACTTGATAAACTGACATTGAAGGCCCAGGAGACCCTCCAGAACTCACAGCAATTGGCCGAAAGAATGAACCATCAACAGATCGAACCTGAACATATGATCCGTAGCATTCTGGAACAGGCAGAGGGTGTGGTCCCCTCGATTCTTGGGAAAATAGGGGCCAATCAGAAACAACTCACCCAAAAATTTGACGCGTCACTGGATAAGGTCCCCAGAGTCTCGGGGACGGGATACGGACAGGTCTACATCTCCCCCAGATTAAGGACCGTTCTGGACAAGGCCTTTGAAGAGGCCGAACCCATGAAAGATGAATATATCAGCCTGGAGCATATCCTTCTGGCCACCACGGATGAAACAGAAGGGGATGCGGCCAGGATCCTCGCGGCATCAGGCGTGACCAGGGATGCCATTCTCAAAGTCCTGGTAGATATACGAGGGGGGCAGAGGATTACGGATCAAAATCCGGAGGACAAATATCAAGCCCTTGAAAAATTCAGCAGGGATCTGACAGCCAGTGCTTCCAAAGGGGCCTTAGATCCGGTCATCGGACGCGATGATGAAATCCGAAGGATCATCCAGGTCCTCTCCCGCAGGACAAAAAATAACCCGGTCCTCATGGGAGAACCAGGGGTCGGAAAGACCGCCATTGTGGAGGGCCTTGCCCAACGTATTATTCAGGGAGACGTCCCGGAAACCCTGAAAGGCAAGAGGGTTGTGGCCTTGGATATGGGCGCCCTGATCGCCGGCGCCAAATACAGAGGGGAATTTGAGGATAGACTCAAGGCGCTTTTAAAAGAAGTCACGGATGCTCAGGGAGAGATTATCCTCTTCATCGATGAAATGCATACCTTGGTGGGTGCCGGGGCTGCCGAGGGGGCAGTAGACGCCTCCAATATGCTGAAGCCCGCCCTCGCCCGGGGTGAGTTAAGATGCGTCGGGGCCACCACGATCAAGGAATACAGAAAATATATTGAAAAAGACGCCGCACTGGAAAGGCGTTTTCAACCCGTCATGGTGGAGGAACCCAATGTAGAGGACACCATATCGATTCTTCGAGGTTTGAAGGAAAAATATGAGGTGCACCACGGTGTCCGCATCAAGGATTCGGCCATTGTGGCCGCGGCCACCCTGTCTCACCGGTATATCACCGACCGGTTCCTTCCGGACAAGGCTATTGATTTGATTGATGAGGCGACTTCGAGACTCAGAATCGAGATCGACAGTATGCCGGCCGAGATCGACGATATTCAGAGAAAGATGACACAGCTTGAGATCGAAAAAGAGGCCCTGAAAAAGGAAAAAGATCAAGCCTCCAAAGACAGGCTCAAGAAGATCGAGAGAGAATTATCGGATCTTGAGGGCGATATGGAGGAGATGAGCGCTCAATGGAAAAAAGAGAAGGAGACCATCTCCAAGATTCGGGAAATCAAGGAAAGGCTGGAGTCCACCAAATCCGATGCTCAAAACGCGGAACGCCAGGGAGACCTGTCAAGGGCTGCCGAGTTGAAATACGGGACCCTCATTGAGTTGGAAAAGAGTCTGGAACAGGAGAACAAACACCTCACGGAACTCCAAACCGGGAAAAAGATGCTTAAGGAAGAGGTGGACAGTGAGGATATCGCAGAGGTCGTGGGCAAATGGACAGGCATTCCAATCTCGAAACTCTTGGAGGGAGACAAGGAAAAGCTCCTGCGTATGGAGGAAAGGCTTGAGAGACGAGTGGTGGGTCAACAAAGCGCGATCATCGCCGTGGCAAACGCTGTTCGACGCGCCCGCTCCGGACTTCAAGATCCGAATCGCCCCATAGGCTCCTTCATATTCATGGGCCCCACAGGGGTCGGGAAGACGGAGTTGGCCCGGGCCTTGGCCGAGTTTCTCTTTGACGATGAACAGTATATGATCCGCATTGATATGTCTGAATACATGGAAAGACATTCTGTAGCCAGACTCATAGGCGCGCCTCCCGGGTATGTGGGATATGATGAAGGGGGTTATCTCACAGAGGCCATCAGGAGACATCCCTACTCTGTAGTCCTTTTTGACGAGATTGAAAAGGCCCATCCGGACGTCTTTAACGCCCTCCTTCAGATTCTGGATGATGGTCGAATGACGGATGGAAAGGGTCGGACGGTCGATTTCAAAAACACCGTCCTCATCATGACCTCCAACGTCGGGTCTCAGTGGATCCAGGAGCTATCGGGAAAGGACAATGCCAAGATGGAGAAGAAGGTCATGGAAACATTGAGGAGTACCTTCAGACCGGAATTTTTAAACCGCATCGATGAAACCATCATCTTCAATTCACTGGGCCCTGAAGAAATCAAGAGGATTGTAAGCATTCAGGCCGATCTTCTTGGCGAACGCCTCGAAGAGAAAAAGATCATCCTGGAATTGACAGATGGCGCCAAGGAACTCCTGGCCCGGACGGGGTTTGATCCTGTTTACGGAGCCAGGCCGCTTAAAAGAACAATTCAGCACCTGGTACAGGATCCGCTTGCCATGAAGATACTCGATGGAAGCGTCAAGGAGGGGGATCGAATCACGGTAGATGTAAAGGATGGTGAATTGGTCTTTCAATAAAAGGAGCTAAGCTGTTTCTTTATTTCTTCGCGTTGATTCGCTCTCTCAGTTTGGAAGCATATTGGAAAGAGACGATCCTTCGGGATTTCAGTATAATCGACTTCCCTGTTTGGGGGTTCCTTCCCTTTCTCGCCCATTTGAATTTAGTCTGAAACTGTCCGAAACCTGAGATGCGGACGCCCCCCCCTTTTTCAAGTTCCCGCTTCATGATTTCGAACAGGGACTCAACAATTCTTTCCGCGCGCCTTTTCTTAAGACCCGTGTAATCAAGCTCCGGGAAGAGGAACTGTTGTCTCCCCTTCCTGGGATTCTTAAAACGAATCCTATCCATCAGGGTTCTGGTGATATCCGCCTTGTTCAATGCCATGATATTCCTCGCTCTGAAAAAAGGAGATAATGAATCCGTAACGGACAAAGATCTTGAATAAACAAGGACCGGGATCGGGAAAACCAATCAGCATGCCCCATGAAAACAGGGGCCATTTTTTGCTAATTATTGGCAAATCATGACCCATTTGGTAATGTTTGTCAATCGCAACATCACTTATCCTTTTTTTCACCGGAAACGGACGCCCCATGAGACCCTCTTTTCACCCAAGGCTGACCAATGATCCCTTCTCCGACCCAGGACTCTATATTCCTTTTCTGTTCGAAAAGAGGGCCCTGCTGTTTGATTTGGGCGAACTTCGCGGTCTTTCACCGAGGGATATGCTCAAGGTCACGCATGTCTTTGTGACCCATACCCACATGGACCACTTCATAGGCTTTGACACCCTTCTGCGTCTTTTTCTCGGACGTGACAAAGAACTCCATGTCTTTGGACCGGAGGGTTTTTTCAGACAGGTGGAGGGAAAACTAGCCGGATATACATGGAACTTGGTCCACGAATATCAGACCGACCTCACACTGAAGGTGACTGAGATCCTTCCGGATAGGACCTTGACGCGGACCTACATCTGTAAGGACCGTTTTAAGCCACGAGAAAATCAGGTCGAGGAGTTATACACCGGCATTCTCCTGAGAGAGCCTTCGTTTCTTGTGGAAGCGGAATGGCTTGATCATCGCGTCCCTTGCCTTGGACTTTCCATAACAGAAGACTTTTACATCAATATCAACAAACAAGAATTAGAAGAACTCGGCCTTCCTGTGGGCCCCTGGCTGACTCAATTCAAGAAGGCCCTCTATGAAGAGAGGGATCCGAAAAGTGATTTCCTTGTCACCTGCAAAAAGGAAGGAATCGCGACCAAGGAAAGAAAATTCATCCTGGGAGAGCTGGCCCGAAAGATTGCCACCGTATCTCCAGGCCAGAAGATAACCTACATTACGGATATCGCTGGGACCCCGGAGAACTTCGAAAAGGCCATAAGACTGGCAAAACATTCAGACCACCTGTTTATTGAGGCCGCCTTCCTGGACCGAGACAGGGATGCCGCCCGGAAGAAATTTCATCTCACGGCCAAAGAGGCTGGGAACCTCGCCCGATTGGCTGGAGTGAAACAATACACCTTGTTTCACTTCTCCCCCCGTTATAATCACATGGTCCAGGACATAGAACAAGAGGCCGGGGACGCGTTTCAAAATCGGCCTGTCGGGCAAACCCCGAGTTAGAGGGCGGGAATCCTGGAATCCTTGATCCCTGCGGATTGTATAATGTTTAACTAAAGTCTTCGCCTAAAGGCGAGGGATTTTCTCCCATTCCCAGAAGGGGACATTAAAAGATTGACATTTTATGATATTTTTTAATAATGGGTTATTAAACCATTTATAGGAAATGATATGAAATCAAAGGGACCGGAACTAGGGAATCTCTCATCGCGATTTTTCGCATTCATCCAGCTTAAGAAACTGGACATTGTCCACACTGGGGAAATAGCCCCCATCTTAGGTATATCCACATCTCAGGAACGTGATCTGTTCCGTCGCCTGTCAGATGCCGGTTGGATTTTGAGGCTTAAACGGGGGGTCTATCTACTGCCCCCTCGAATACCGGCCGGAGGCAAATACAGTCCGGGGGCGGCCATGATTCTTCAGAAGCTCATGAAAGAAGTCTCAGGCAGATATCAGATCTGTGGTCCGTCGGCCTTTAATTTCTATGGGCTTGATGACCAAATCCCCAGTGTGACCTGTCTATACAATAACCGTATCTCCGGAAAAAAAACCATAGGGAGCCTGGCATTTCAATTCATAAAGGTCGCAGATGAACGACTCGGAGCCATCAATGCCGTTCGATCCCGGGAGGATTCAAATATCATTTACCCTTCCAAGGCCCGGACCCTTATGGATGCCGTTTATGACTGGTCCCGATTTAATAGTCTGCCCCGGGGATATGACTGGATAAAAGGGGAGATCAAAAACGAGCCCGTGATTGCCTCAGAATTAATCAAGGTGACGGCCAAGTATGGAAATATGGCGACGATCAGGCGAATAGGTTATTTATTAGATACTTTGATCCGGAAACCGAGAATGATGAATAAACTCCAGGGCCGAATCAGCACTTCAAGTTCCCTGATTCCATGGATTCCAGGCCGATCCGCCAAAGGAACCATTAACCGAAAATGGGGAATCATTGTTAATGGGTGAGGTCTATTTCCCATATCTTCATAAATCTGACCCGGATATCTTCCGTGAGGCATTGTCCTATTCGGAAGGCGTTACTGGGTTTACTGCGAACCTTATCGAAAAGGACTACTATTGCTCATTGATTTTGCATCACATCTTTGATCGGGAGACACCGCTCGTTTTTAAAGGAGGAACCTGCTTAAGCAAGGTCTATGCGGATTTTTACCGGCTAAGTGAAGATCTGGATTTGGTCATTCCGGTTGCAGTGGGTACCCCACGAAATCAGAGAGCTTCTAAAATGGAGTCCATTAAGGCGATATTTGATGAGTTTCCTACACTTGTTCCCGGAATTTCAACTTCACGAGCCTTTAAAGGGCACAACGAATCGCGACAATACATTGGTTCTTTTGAGTACCCATCAGCTGTGATGGATAGAAAGGAGAGAATCAAAATTGAAATCGGCATTCGCGAACCGCTCCTCCTTGCTTCAGTGAGTAGTGAAACCCGCACCATCGTTGTGAACCCCTTCAGTAGACGACCTCTTCTTCCTGTTTTCACCGTCCAAGCGATGGACATAAAGGAGGCATACGCCGAAAAAGTCCGTGCAGCCCTGACCCGGAAAGAACCTGCAATCCGGGATATATTCGATCTTTTCTACGCTGTTCATAAAAAGAAGGTAGATCTTGATGCACCTTCTTTCCTCAAAATGGTAAGGAAAAAGCTCGACGTGCCGGGCAACACTCTGGTTGATATGTCTCCGGAATATAAGCGGGAACTTGTTCAGCAGCTGGAAGGTCAATTGAGGCCCGTGCTTCGGCCCGCGGATTTCGATAGTTTCAATATGGATGAAGCCTTTGCACTGATAAGCAGGATCGCCTCAGCCGTGTCCGGCTTGAGAGTGACATCATCATAGTCTTGTTGGTTCATCAGCCTGACCATTAACAGGACTTTCGATCTTAGAGTTAAATTATGGATCATAGAGAGTTGCTTAAAATACAATCTCCTATTCATCGATTTTATAAGGATAAAAAAGAGGCCAAAGAAGCGTATCAAAATCGGTCTGTCGGGCAAACCCTGAGTTAGAGGAAGGAAATCCTTATATTGGGGTAAAGATTTGGTGGTGTGCAAACTTTTTACTACGTATCGAATTCCAAAGTTCTGCGATAGCAGATTTCTTTTCGATCAGAATTAGTAGTCATAAGTGAGACATATCTAAGGTTTTTGAACCGGTTGAAATGCTTAGATATTGGCAAAATATCGCAGGTTTCAAAAAACATAATTTCTATAATATATTGTTCTCTTCTTCTAAGATTGGGAGCGGCTTTGATTTGTGGAATATATCTCAAAGCTCTTTAATATAGGAAGCTTTTGAATAGATGTTTTTTCTTGACATAAAATGGTTTTATCGGCATTTTGGTTTAAAAATCATAGAAAATAGCGTATTTTTCAACCAAAAATAATGGACATGGACCGTATATATAAAACAGACTTGGTCATGAAGTTGACAGACGTAACTTCAAATCAATTGAAATATTGGGGACGTCTTGCCCTCGTTTCACCCGAGGTGAATGGGAGGCGCGCTCGCTATTCATTCAAAGATATTGTGAAGCTCAGAGTCCTTGTCTCGCTTCGAAAAAATGGTTTGAGTCTCCAGAAGATTCGTCTGGGGATCGATCGCCTATCGGGGATGCTCCCGGATGATGAACCCCTTTCCCGATTGATTATCTATACAGATGGTATAGACATGATCGTCGTTGAGAAAGGGAATTATTTCAGCGCAATCACGGAGCAGCAATATTTC
>JAFGFY010000278.1 GCA_016930795.1 Deltaproteobacteria bacterium | reverse complement strand
TTGCATCTGCATAGCAACGTTTCACGAAGATCTTTTACAATCAAATAGGGGTTCATTTTTGACGAAGTTGTAAAAAGTCAGAAAACCCCCTTTTCTGCCATTCCCGCGTAGGCGGGAATCCAGTATTTTCAAAGCGTTCTGGACTCCCGCCGGAGTTTATCCTGAGCGAAGTCGAAGGGCGGGAGTGACAACTAAGGCGACTTTTTACAGGATCATCATTTTTAATCTATTGAATGATTTTGCAAGCTATATCGGGGAATATAACAGCTTTCATGAAGTTTTTTCTTGGTTCGGAGCTCCGCCATCAATCATGATGGTACTTTCACCCCGAATGATGTAGCAGTGATTGACCCCTAATGTAATCGGATGAATACTGACTCTCATTTTTACCCTTCTTATGGAAACGCTCATTATCACACAATAAAATTAGAATGCCCAATCGCCAGAGCTGAGGCGCGCGGTTTACCGCGTCGCCTCCATCTCCAAAATCCTCTTCAGATTCTCCCCTTCCTCCTTCATATGCTTTCGGACAGATGTGAGGCCGATCTCCAGTTTGCCCTTTGCAAGAGCCTTAGCTATCCTACCGAACCGGAAATGACCCCGCGCCGTAAAGATGCAACCCCTTTCGCTTGGTCTTATCTCAAACCTGTTCTCCGGAAAAAAAATGCGAAGGATTCGAGAAGGGGGTGCATATACGATCTCTCTCTTTGGCACTACCTTATCAACTCGGAATTTCAGCTTATGCAATCTACCATGCAGATACTCTTCAGCATGGGCCACGGATCCCTCTTCCCAGGGTGTCCCCCCTATCCACCGAAACGCCACATGATCATCAGGGTGCCAGGCGCGATAGCTCGCATCATCAACAATTCCGAGAAGGAAGTCAAAAACTTTCTCGGGAGGGACTGCAATCTCCACCGAATCGGTCAGAACGATATCCTCAAACAATTTCATTTTTCCCCCCACATAACGACTGCAAATGACCGGCGAGAAAAGGTGATGGCCAATGAACCTTCAAAAGCATAACCTAATTTTCCCCGCCGCCGTTATCTAGTTGGGTTCCTTTGCCTTCTCAGTCAATGCCTATTACACCTAATGTCCGCCTTGAGTATCATAGCTTCTTCATTTGCCAAAGATAATTGAAGAACAAATGACCATACAAGATCAGGAGATTGAGGCGCTGGAAGAGGCCGGTGTAACGCAACATGCCCGTTGTACGATGTTCTGACACCAGAAAAAGGACAAAGGTCATGATTGCCGGAGGAAATAGAAGCCCATTGACGAATCGAAGCTTGGAGAACTCCTGAATCCACAGCGCCCACAATGGATTAAAAATCAAGAAAAGAAATCCAATCCCTGAAGCTATGCCATGAATTTTTCCTGGAGCGGTTTCCGGGGTCCCCGGTTGAGTTTCAGGACAAATACCTGCTAATACCGTTCCTATGCCAAACAATGAAGTCCCAAGGATAAAAAGGATATGACACCATGTCATAGAGTGAAACGCACGAGCCTGTCCATACGTAAAGAGTAGCAAGAGGATCCCAACGCCGATCAAGGTCATGCATGCATACCTCTGGACAGGACTTCCCGGCGTGCCTAATGTACTGATGGTGTCAACGAGATGATTATATCCTGGATAGTAGCGCCCGAGCACCACCGGGATTAATAAATCAGAACAGATGGCAATCAGCAATATCCCAAGAAAAAACATCCATGAAGAATATGTCATATAATGTCTCTCCACATCTTTCCGGTATGGACAGGCAAGATCAATCGAGTCATAGAAGACATCACTCGTGATTAGCCTCCCCACCCGTCTACGTAAACGGCTTGTCGTATGACCGAATGAATCCTCGATCCCATGTGACAGTTCTCCGCGAGCGTCCCCTGATCGCGATATGGAGAGACACATGCCGGAGCTGGTCAGGGGCCACTAGTATCAAATCCAGATTAAGTAGAATTAATCGAAACATACCAAATGAAAATCCAAAGGGCAATTTGTCGTCCTCATTAACGACAGGAGCTTATCGTGCCGCCAAGGGGAGAAATCGATTCAAGATTAGCCTAACACTTGATGAATGGACCTTGGTCGGCATCCGATCTTTCGAATGGTCATCTCCGAAACACAAAATCGTTAATGATTACAATAGGTAAAGATTATCTAAAGGCTGAGGCGAAGGCTGGTCTTGGTTCATGAAATTGCTCATCCCCATGGCCGGCAACTATTCTCCCGTCCCCACCAAACCAAGACTCCCCATCAAAAAGGAAGTATTATCAAGCAGGGCAGACAGGTTAACCATTTATAAACCCAAGGGAAAAAAAGGTTTGCCATGAAAGTGCCTGAGTCCGTTAAGTGTTTTATGGATAACCTCAGGATGAACTAGAAAAAAACACGCTCAGGCACTACGAATACCTTCTGACAGGATTTTCAGCTTAATTCAGTAACAGAGAAAGGGGTCATCCAGGCCCCCAAGAGTGGTCGGCAGACAGAAGTTGCCTTCATCCCTCAGAAACCGGCCAATCGGTTGGAGGGCTACATTCGGCAGAAAGGCATCGAGCCAATCCGTATTGAAGTCGTAGGCGGGAACCCTTGTTCTGGGCTTTCTTCAGAAAACGATTACCGGTTCTAAGTTTGAAGATGTGGCCGATTCCAGAAATTGATAGCTGGACACAGACTTCTGGGACAAAACCAGAATTGCAGGAAGGATCTGTTGTGGTAATCTGGTATCGAAGTCACCTCCAATTGACTCGCCAAGCAAGTATGGAGCTGAACGCAAAGCGTTGCCGTTTAAACGCAACA
>JAFGFY010000277.1 GCA_016930795.1 Deltaproteobacteria bacterium | reverse complement strand
GCGGGCAGGCAATGCCGCGTACGGCAGTAATGGGATCAGCCATTCACTGGCAAACACCCATCTTGTTGTCATGGCCATCCACAACGCTATAGGCGTATGGGTCGACCCGCCGGCTACGCCGGACAAGGTTCTGAGAGCGTTAGGCAAAGCATAGGAGAAAAATCATGAAATCATTCAATCACACAAATGCGACATCTCTGGCGGAGGTCAAGACGGCCCTTGCCGACGGCAAAACCAACCTCATCGCAGGCGGTACCGATCTCATTGGGACGCTCAAGGACAATATCCTTCGCACCTACCCATCCACCCTCATCAATATCAAGACCGTCCCAGGCCTTGATTTCATCAAGGAAGAGGGGGGGGTGCTCAAAATCGGCGCGGCCACCCGCCTGGCCGATATCGCAGAGAATCCGACCGTAAAGCAGAAATACACCGCCCTGGCTCAGGCTGCCTTTCGAGTCGGCACTCCCCATGTTCGCGAAATGGGAACGATCGGCGGCAATATCGCGCAATTACACCGGTGCTGGTACTTCCGTAAACCGGAGAACCGCTTCGACTGTATCCGTAAGGGGGGAAATCAATGCTTTGCCATGATGGGGGACAACCGCTATCACTCGATCTTCGGCGCTGTCAACCGGTGCATCGCTGTGAACATCAGCGATACCGCTCCCGCTCTCATCGCTCTCAATGCGAGGGTGGTCACCGACCGACGGAAAATCGAGACCGAGAATTTCTTCGATGTCAGGACCCCGGGCAATACGATCCTTGACATGGACGAAATCATTCGAGAGATTGAGATCCCGGTACCTCCGGCCGGCGCTAAGAGCGCATTTCTGAAATTCGCTATACGCAAATCCATAGACTTCCCTATTGTCAACTGCGCGGTTATGGTCGGGGGGGAAAAGCCCCGGATCTGCCTGAACGCGGTGGCGCCTAAACCCTACCGTGCGACAAAGGCGGAAGCGGCCATTGCCGGAAAGACGATCAACGAAGAGACCGCCGCGGCGGCAGGGGAAGCCGCTGTCGCGGACGCCCGACCTCTGGAGGCTGCCAGGTTCAAGGTTCAGATTGCCAAGACCCTGGTTAAAAGGGCACTTTTGGCCACAGTCTAAACAACATAGCCGCCGGTTCGTCATAGATATGATTCTAATGCAGACCGGCGGTTCTTTTTTTACGACAAGACCGAACTCCAGATTCGCATGCGTTAGTTCCCATTCCTGGTGCTCAGGGTTTTTCAAAAAAAACAATATCATCAATAACTCAATGGTCATTTTTGGATATCAATTCTTGCTTGACAAGGTGGTTTCGTTTCCATATACTCCATTGCGCTTCAAAAAAACATCGTCTAATCAACTACTCTCGCTTTGTATACATATTGTTCGCAGGGCGAGGGTGAGTCGAAATTTGTCGGCTTGAAACCGAGTTTTATGATCACCACTCAACCTGATAAAGCATATTTTGTTATTTAGGGATTAAATAAACTTAAGTCAACGAAAGGAGGTGTTAAAAAGTCTAAATTCATTTAACTACACAAAAGGACTAATCAAGGAGTCAGAATACACTTAACACAATAAAAGGAGGAAGAAGATGAAAGTATCAAACCGGAGTACTCTATTCATGTGTATATTGACATTCTTTCTGGCCCTCGGCATGGCACTGGTCTGCGGGACGGCGATGGGTCAGGATTCGGGGGACCAAGAGGAATTCCTGCTCGAAGATATCGTTGTCACCTCCGAGTTCCGCGAGAAATCGATACAGGAGACGCCCCTCTCCATTACGGCGGTCAATGCCGACATGATCGAGGCGCGAAATCAGATTACTCTCGATCAGCTTACTTTATTCTCTCCGAGCGTCACACTCAGACCGAACAGCGCTTCCATGGGCAGTTCGCTCGTCGCTTTCATTCGGGGCATCGGTCAGACGGACTTCAACCCGTCCGTGGAGCCGGGAGTCGCTATCTATGTGGATGATGTCTATTATTCGACCATAACCGGCAATATTCTCGAACTCCTGGACCTTGAACGCGTCGAGATTCTCCGCGGCCCGCAAGGAACGTTGGCCGGTCGTAACGCCATCGGCGGCGCCATAAAGCTCTTCACACGCAAGGCAGACGGTAGCGACGACGGCTTCGTCTCATTGACCTATGGCGATTTTGACCGGCTGGATCTCAAGGCCGCGGCTGGTTTTACGCTCATTCCCGACAAGCTCTTCGTGCGCATGGCCGGTGTCTCCCGTTCGAGAGACGGCTATGTGACCCGCCTTGATTATGCCTGTCACAACAACCTGCCGCCCCCCGGCACTCCGGGTGGTCTGCCTAATTATACGGTCAGCCAGGGAGGTTTGGGGTGCGTGCTTGGCACGGAAGGGGGCCAAAACATGACGGCCGGCCGTTTTAGCATGCGCTGGGTACCCAGTGATAATTTCGAAGCCAGTTTCACGGCCAATATCGTAAACGATAAATCAGAGGCTCAACCCAACGTTCTTATCGAGGCAGCAGACAACTCCGGGTCAGCCCTTCCGATACTCTTCCAAACAGCAGGGCCTCCAATCCCGAACCCGGCATTTAATCCGAATTCGATTTCCCTTGTCCCCATCTTTTTTGATAACAACGGAAACGGGGCCTATGATGCGGGAATCGATATTCCCTACGATAACCGCTTTGTGACGGGCGGCACCTATTACAACTATTCAACCTATCTGAACGATGGTAAGAGTACGCCGAACCCGCTTTTTATGGACTACGGTATGTACGCGCCCTATGTCATGCCGGCGATCAACTACCTTGAATCGATGGATTATACGCTCAATCTCAATTGGCAGATCACGGATACCGTCTCGTTGCTTTCGGTTACTTCATACCGTGAGTACTTGAACGAGTTTGCGGATGACAACGACGGCTCGCCGCTTTCAGTACAGGCATTGCTTCAGAGGATGGATCACGAGCAGTGGACACAGGAGTTTAGGCTCAATGCCTCCCTCAGGGACGGCTATGCCGATCTCACCCTCGGCGCGTTTTATCTTGACAAGCAGACCGACGAGGACGCGCGCGTGGATCTCAACTATGCGGCATTGCATTTCCTCCATGGACCTGACCTTGTGCCGTCGGAAGCCAAGGCCCTATACGGACAATTAAGCCTCCATCTCTCCGACCGCTCGGACCTGTCCCTTGGCCTGCGTTATTCGGAAGACGAAAAGAGCTATACATTCCATCGGCATAACCCGGACGGGACATCCGTCAGCGGTCCCGTCGTGACTGTTCCGGCTCACTGGCAGGCGGGAAATCCGCTCAATGCCGGCGTATATGGAGTGGATGGACTCGCCTACCCGCCCTTTTCCAGCAGTCGTTGGGATTATCGCGCGGCCCTCGATTATGACTTCACCGATAACGTTATGGGTTACGTCCAAATCGCCACCGGCTACAAGGCAGGCGGCGCCAATGCCCGACCGTTTTTCCCGTCTCAGATTCATGCCACCAAACCTGAGGAACTCATCAACTATGAAATCGGCGTGAAGAGCACCCTGTGGGATCAACTCCGCTTGAACGCGTCAGCCTTTTTTAACGACTATACAGAGCTGCAGTTGTTGGTCAGTGAATGCTCCTGGTCCCCTGAGTATGAACAGACTCCCTGTGCCGCTGTGGCCAATGTGGGTGACGCAGAGGTCAAAGGTTTCGAGGTGGAAGGCGTTTGGAGTCCGACCAGGGCGTTTTCTCTTGATTTCTCATACTCATATCTCAAGTTCAAATACACGAAGTTAGATGAATCTACCGGAGTCTCGCTCGACAGCGCCGCGCCCTTTACACCTAAGCACCAGGCGAGCATTGGCGCGCAGTACACGCTCGATCTTGGCGATGTGGGTGATGTGACGGCCCGCGTCGATTATGCCTACCAGGACGAACACTTTGCGGCTGCCCTTAACACAAGAACAGCACTCATTGACGATTACGGTGTCGTCAACGGACGCCTGATGTGGCGATCAGAGGATACGAAGTGGGAACTCAGCTTAGAGGGCACGAACCTTACGGATAAGTACTATTATTTGACCCTCTATGATCTGTATACCGGAGCCGGTTATACGAGTGGTCAACCCGCGCGTCCGAGGGAACTCGCGTTTACTGTTAAGCGCTATTTCTTTACGGATTAATGCTCATCTTCAATACCCCGCCCTTTTGGGCGGGGTATTATTTTTCTTTTCTGTCGTTATCAGCTCATACCCCATGCCTTAACAAACCCTCTCGATCTAAAAAATCCCTAAGACCAGCCGAACCGATAGTATCGTCCTGACCGAGTCCACGGGTTTATGTGATGAGCACTGTTTTTAGTGTATTTCAAACCGGTTTATATGATATAGAGATATGGAGACGGTCTGCAGATTCCCTTCCGGAGAGAATGGTTGCTTCCTGTTCCCTTGCGATCTGGCGCAATAGATCTCTGTCAGGGGGTTCTACCTGATACGCTGTTGTTTTTTCAGCATCTGTAGGTCCATATTTTTTAACCCAACGAAAGGAGTCAATGACTATGAAGAGGTATATCACTGCTGCCGTAATGGCATTATTCTGTCTGGGCATTTTTTGCGGCTTTTCCGCATTCAACAGCCCGGTGCAAGCCGCGTCGTCTGAAGAAAAATTAACGGTACTCACTCCACTGGGCTCTCCGCCATCCATCAAACCAAAAGCCATGGCGCCGCGACTGGATACTTTGGAGGACAAGACCATCTATATCGTGGATAACGGTTATCCGGGCAGTGATCTTCTTCTCACGGAGATGGCTGCCTGGTTTGAAAGAGAAATGCCCGAAACAAAGGCCTTATATAAACGAAAACAAGCCGCGATGGGTGGTTTCGAGGGGATTGATGAGGCATTGTGGGCTGAGATAAAGGAGAAGGCCGATGCCGTGATCATCGGGCTGGGTCATTGAAGCCAATGCGCGCCGGCGGTCGTCGGCCATTCCATCTATTTTGAATCTGAAATGGGTATTCCAGCAAGCGCCATTGTCCTCGCGGAGTTCTATGAACAGGAGAAGGAGAAAGCAAGACAAGAAGGCATGCCCGGAGTACGAACCCAGTGGATCCAGGGTCCGGTGTGGGCCAAAACAAGGGAAGAGATGCGCAGGGATGTCATAGAAGGGATCAATCCCGTTTCCGGACGTCCGGTCATGCGGGAGCTCGTTGAAAAATTGACCAGGCCCTTGACTGCTGAAGAAAAGAAGATGGAGGAAATCAAGCAGGACAGAGGACCGGAGACCTATACCGGCACTCGGGAAGAACTGAATAAGCTATTTTTGGAAAAGAGGTTTACCGATTTTCTCCCCATCGTCTTGCCGACCCCGGAAAGAATGGATGAAATGCTGAAGGGGACCAGCCACGATCCGGACGAAATCGTCGGCAGGATGTCCCCCACCAACACGGGCGATTTTTTTGAATATTGGACCTTTACGGTCAGAGACGTCGCTGTGAACGCGGTCATGGCCGGCTGCAAGCCGGAGTATCTGCCGATTCTTCTCGCTATTGGGTCGGCGGATCCAAGAACCGGTAATTCAAAAGAGGCCATATCGATTTCAGATAACGGTTTTGTGGGCGCTTTGGTCATCAACGGGAATATTCGCGACGAGATCGGCCTGAATTATGACGTTGGCGCTGTAGGGCCCTATGCTCACGCCAATACCACGATTGGACGGGCGTGGAGCCTGATGGCCATAAACCTCGGCAATTGCGGGAAAGTGGGAACAACCTATATGGGCGTTATCGGGAATCCCATGAATCTGATCAACATCGTTATTGCCGAGAATGAGGAAAAATCCCCCTTCAAACCCTTTTCCGTTCGAAAAGGCTTTGAAAAAGGCGAAAACATCGTCAGCCTGTTCGAGGGATGGGGGATTCTATCCGCGGCAAACTGGGCCGTTAACAGGTGGGGAGGAGAGATGGATTATCCCCAGATTATGAAGGACATAGCGGCCCAGCAGGGGTTTTTGTTCGGAACATGCTTCGTCCTGAGTCCCCCGATTGCCGGTTTTGTCAAGGCCCGATTCGATACCATAGATGAATTGGAAAAGTGGATCGCGCCGCCACCGCAGCAATTTCCCGGTTTTGCCAAACCAAAGCCTGCGGAAGGCGGGGATGCACCTGCCCCTAAGCCCAAAATGCCTGCTTTCGGCGGCTTTTCAAATATATCCACTATTGTTACCGGCGCGTCGAATAACAACTATTGGAGCGCCGGTGGTTTGCGCTATAGCCGCAGTATCAAGATCGATGAATGGAGATGATCACATATTAGCCACAGACAAACACGGACATTTCAGTCCCGCGACTTGCGGGACTGAAAGAGTCAACACACTCCCGCGTTAAAACACTCTCGTATGGAGTTGTACGTCGGATTTTGACTTCTCAAAGAATCGGCATATGATAAACTAGTGCTCTCTATCATATATTCACCGAGGAGGTAAAAGATGAGGTATGGGCTGTTCCCTCAAGACGATATCTCGGGGAAAATTCCACTGAATCCCGCAGTGATCTGAGCTATGAGGGTTTATGCCCCATAACCTATGGCAGAATGTATAGCTTGCTCGAAAGAAAAGGCCTTTTAAACCCTCAAAGATCAGATCACTTTCACTGAGCTCTATAGATATCGTCTTGAGGGAATGGTCCATGCCTCATCGCACATATAAACAATCGAGCGTTCCATCAAGAACTCTAAATATGAATTTCGGAATATATGATACGAGGCACTAGGTCTCCCGAAATCGATTCAAGCGATAGTAGATCCCCCCCAAAGTCATCAACTCTTCATGGGTTCCTTGCTCTCGAATCCGGCCTTGATGCAGAACGAGGATTCGATTGGCCTTTCGGATCGTGGACAGCCTGTGCGCGATCACTAGGGTCGTGCGCTTTTGGGTGATTCTCGAAATCGCCTCCTGAATGAGGCGTTCGGTTTCCGGGTCCACGCTGGAGGTGGCCTCATCCAGGATGAGGATCTTGGGATTATAGGCCAATGCCCTGGTAAATGAAAGGATTTGGCGTTCACCTGCCGAGAGGGAAGAGCCCCCCTCGCCCATTTCCTGATCCATACCATGCGGCAGACGCCGAATAAACCTGCTTGCGTTGGACCGGGTGATAGCCAGATCAATGGTGTCGATATCGACCTCATCGCGGCCTAACGATATGTTATCCTTGAGACTGCCTCCAAAAATAAAGACATCCTGCATCACGAGGCCGATATGGGAACGAAGTTCATGCTTTGACCAATCCCTCAAATCAACCCCGTCCAAATAGATGTTCCCTTGAACGGGGTCATAGAACCTCTCAATAAGATTCACCACCGTGGTCTTACCGACGCCGGTCGCCCCGACGATGGCAACCATCTCACCGGGTTGGACCTCAAAAGAGACATCACGCAGCACCGGATGGTCATTATCGTAGGCAAAATGGACCGACTTAAACTGCAGGCGCCCCTCCACCTTTAACGGCGCCAAAGGGTTCTCCGGCTCGGGAATGATGTCCCTGTGGTCCATGAACTCGAATATCCGTTCGGTAGAAGCCATAGCCGATTGCATGATATTGTACTTCTCGGCAATGTCTCGAATCGGTTTAAAAAACATTTCGATGTAAGAGATAAAGGCCACCAAAGAGCCGAGGGTGAGGTATTCTTTGATCACCCTGTCTCCTCCATGCCATATGATCAGTGCCACGGCAAAAGAGTAACACAGATCCATGATCGGCCTGAATAGGGCGAATATATGTATCTGTTTCATCCCGGCCACATAGCTTTCATGATTGATCCTAGAAAAAGCCTTCATTTCTGACTCTTCCCGGGCGAAAAGCTGGATAGTCTTCATGCCGCTAAAACGCTCCTGCATGAATGTGTTCATCTTTGCCACCTTTTCCCGAAGTTCTCGGAATGCCTCTCGTGCCAGACGGCTGAAGAAGAGAGTGAGTACAAAGATCAAGGGAAGAACGATGAAGCTGACCAGAGCCAATCGCCAGCTGAGGGTCAAAAGGATGGCCAGAATCCCAACGAGGATGAAGATATCCTTAAAAAATGTGATAAGAGATGATTTAAAAAATTCATTCAAGTTCTCGATATCATTGGTCACTCGTGTGACCAGGCGCCCGACGGGGTTGTGATCGTAGAAACGGATGGATTGAGATGTGATCCTTTTGAACAGACGGAGACGGATATCCAGCATGATATTCTGCCCGATATACTCCAGGACATAGTGTTCAGCGTATCCGAACCCGAATGTTAAGAAGATAATGCCCACAAGGATGAGGGCCAATACAGCGACTCCGTTCAAGTCTCGTTGTCTGGCCTCGGAAAGATGTGCCGGTTCCATAGGGGCCAGCTTTTTCGCATCGCTCTTCTGAGATAGAATCTCCTGGGTTTCAGAGGAGAGGATATATCTGTCAAGGGCTATCTTCAAAAGATAGGGGGGAGCGAGATTCAGGAGCGTGACCAGAAGACTGAGAAAGAGGCCAAGGGCAATGACTCTTTTGTAGCGAATGGCGTAAGGCGCCAACCGTCTTAAGAGCCTCAGATTATAGGGTTTGCCCAATTTCCCTTCTTCCATATATCCATAGTCAATAGGCATGACCGTTTGCCTCTATTTCCAATTCTTGCGCGAGGATCTGTTTTTCATAGAGCCTGGCATATTCATGCCCCGTCTCCATAAGGGTCCGGTGGTCGCCTTTTTCGATCAATCGTCCCTTGTCCAGGACCGCTAACAGGTCTGCCCTGCTGATAGTGGATACCCGGTGAGACACCATGAGGGTGGTTTTTCCATTCCGGAATTCCAAAATCTGGTTGAGGATTCTCTCCTCAGTGCGTGTGTCGACCATGGAAAGGGCGTCATCCAGGATCAGGATGGAAGGATCGGCAAGAAGCGCCCTGGCAATGGTCAAACGTTGCCTTTGGCCACCGGAAAGGGTAATTCCCCTTTCTCCCAGCAAGGTGTCAAACCCCTTATCCAAGGCCTTGATTTCATCCAATATCTCGGCGACACGGAGGACTCTTTCCAGAGACTCATCCGGAAAATCGCTTCGGCCAAATACCACATTATTCCGGACGGTATCGGCGAAAATGACCGTCTCTTGCGTCACAAAGCCGATACTCTCTCTCAATGTCCTTAGAGAAAGATCCCTCACGTCGATGTCGTCAATAAAGAGGGTTCCTTGGGGAACATCGAGAAGACGAGGAATCGCCTGAAGCAGGGTTGTTTTCCCGGATCCCACCCGGCCTACCACAGAGACGGTTTGCCCCGCCTCTATGGCGAGTTCAACGCGATATACGGCAAAGACGTCGGTCCCCGGGTATTTAAAGGAGAGGTCCCTGAATTCGATCTTTCCTCTGATCTTGAGTTTCAATGCGGTTGGAGAATCCATGATTTCAGAGGATTCTTCAAGAATACGGTTGATTCGTCTCATGGATGCTCCGCCCCTCTGGATCATATTAGCGACCCACCCCATGGCCATCATGGGCCATGCGAGGAGATTCAGATAGACGCCGAAGGCCACGAAATCTCCCGTGCTGATATGACCCAGGATGGTCAGACGGCCGCCGATCCAGATCACCACGGCAAGGCCTAGATTGGTGAAGATGGCCATCATGGGGAAAAATAGAGCAATAGTCTTAGCCAGATTCATGTTTTCAGAAAAGTACTGCTGACCCACCTTTTGCACATTTTCATATTCCCATGACTCCCTGCAGTATGCCTTGATCACACGGATTCCTGCAAAGGCCTCCCGAACCCTTTCCGTTAGATCCGAAAAGGTCTTTTGAACCCTCTCGTAGCCTGTGGACATGCGCCGGGCCAGTATCCTGCTCAAATAGATGATAAAAGGGGTAGGGATCAGGGCGATCAGGGTGAGATAGAAGTTGATATATATCATGAACCCTATGGTTGCTGCGCCCAGGACAAGGCCGTCAAAAAGGGATACGAGACCCATCCCTGTGGCCATTCGGATGGCCGCGATATCATTGATGGCCCTGGCCATGAGGTCCCCCGTCTTTGTCCTGTGATAGAATGAAAGGGGGAGGGTTTGAAGGTGTTTGTACAGCTTGTTTCTCAGTCCCCGCTCTACTTTTCTGGCATGGCCCAGCAATAGAATCCGCCAAAAGTAACGAAACAGGCCAATAGAAGACGCAAGAAGAAGGATGAGAAGGGCATATTTTGAGAGCATGCCGGACGTGGCCGTCGGAAGAGTGAGGATGTCAATGGCTTTTCCAATGAGGAGGGGAATTCTCAATTGTAAATAATCGGCCAGAAGGAGACAGATGACACCAAATGCAACCCGCCGGCGGTTTTGGATGAAGTATTCCTTCAAGGGTCGGAAGGTCTGAAGTGCGCCGAGTAGCTTGGGTTGAGGAGGTTTCATCAAAAAAGAAATACATGAAGCACTTGAATGGTGTCAATACCTTTCAACTATAAACGGCGCATGGCGCATGACTCAGGGCGCAAGGAAAACACTTGAGCGTGTATTGTGGCGCCCAGGGATTGCACAAAATCCTTGACGATTATAACCCATCAACAAATATGATGCTGGATCTTGGATTTCATGAGAGTACCATAGGCATGATTTCCTTATTGAACCTTTCTTTTCTATTTCCTATCATAAAAGCAATCCCCTTTTCCTTGCGTCACCCAGAGACGTCATCTGTAGGAAATGCCGCAAACTTTGTATCATAAACAAAGGAGAATCAACCATGAAGAGCTATCGCAAAGAACTCACATTTTATGTCCCCACCAGAATGGCCTTCATCAATATCACCCCACAAGTCAATGAATGCCTGAAGGATAGTGGAATCAGAGAAGGACTTGTCCTCGTCAATGCCATGCATATTACGGCCTCTGTCTTTATTAATGATGATGAATCCGGCCTCCATCACGACTATGAACTCTGGTTGGAGAAACTGGCCCCCCATGAACCTGTTTCGCAATATCAACACAATGTGGGCGAGGACAACGCGGATGCCCATATGAAGCGACAGATCATGGGCCGGGAAGTGGTTATCGCCGTGACGGAAGGGAATCTCGATTTCGGAACTTGGGAGCAGATTTTTTACGGTGAGTTCGACGGTCGAAGAAAGAAACGGGTTCTTGTGAAAATCATCGGGGAGTGAGGGGAACACCGGCGTCCATATGAAGCGGCAAATCAAGGGTCGTTCAATGGTCGTTGGAGTGACAGACGGGAAGGTCATAAAATGGGGTCAGATTCGACGACCTGACCCCATTTTTCTTTTTTTACGTGAAGCTCATTCACTCGTATTTGAGCAGGGTAGTCCCTTCGCCCCATTTATTGATCGTCACAAACTTGCCGTCACGCGATATGTACGCCGCACCGAATAATTTGGCAGGCAGACCTTCTTCTTTCCAGGTCTTGCCGCCGTCGTTCGTGCGCATTGCTATCATGCTGGTCTTGCCGGTGAGACCCAGAACGACCAGTCCGTTCTTGTCGTCGATGAAACGCACGGCACCCTGTGGAATCTCGTTCACAAAACCTTCACTAACGAAGCCCATAATATTCGCGTTTTCAAGACCCAAGGATTGGGATGACCAGGTATTGCCTCCATCCTGAGTGGTGTGCAGGACACCGGACGAATCTATCAGATATCCGTCCATAGGCGTGCGGAGTGAAATCGCGGCGACCTTGCTTACATCCTTGGGTAGAGCCAGTTCTTTCCAGGTCGCGCCGCCATCCGTGGTCATCTGGAATTTGTCCCCAAAGCCGAGTAAACCGGTCATAGCGTCTGCAAAGGCCACGAGACAGCCAAACCCGCCGGCTTTGTCTGGAATCGCCTTCCACGTTTTCCCGCCGTCTGTGCTCACGCTGAGGTTTTGCATGCCACACTGCCAGATGGTATTGACATCCACGATGTCAAAGTGGTAGAGTCAGCCCCCGCTTGTATCGGCGGTCGCCCAGGTTTTGCCGCCATCCAGGGTATAGTCTGCCTTTCCAATGTCTCCAGCCCCTCCCGTAACGCCGAAGTCCTCGTTGAGGAACGCGGCTATTCTCAGCTTTTCCGCGAATAGGGTCTGTGGTACGACGACCTGCCATTGTGCCTGGGCTTCCTCGGCCGGAACGTCTGCAGAATACCCACCGACTAGAGTCAACACCAATACGCCCAGTAAAACATTAACCCCGGCATATTTCATCGCTTTGTCCTCCTGTATTTATCTGTTTGTTGGTTTGGCAAGAGTCCTTTTTTTGAGGAATTGAGCATATGAATTTAGTTATTGCATGTCAACAGAAAACAATCCAATCCTTCAAAAGCGCTCATCTCATCCTTGCCCAGTATTATGGATATTGTGTCTCCTTTTCGCTTGACCTTCAATCCAGGGTTCTCTATAGTTTCTGACAAAAAACAGGACCTTACCACGGACTAGAGTATACTATCGAATATGAGGGGCCTGTGAAGCAAAATGGCTGCTAGTATATTAGGAAGCTGTACAATCACAGTGCCCACAGGGGTTTCTCCGCGATGAGGAAGACGCCTACGAACCTGAAAAACACAGATGATAGCCGACCTGTAAGTCATGATGGAAGCGATCAATAACTGCACCTACTCATTTAGAAGGAGACAAAGAGAATGAATTCACGACTGAAGAGTGCGGATGGTTTCTATGGATGGATGAACCTGGTGGTCATGTTTTTTTTTAATCTTGCGTTAATGCCGATGCTGATGAGTTTTATGCTTTTCCTTCCCTATTGGGTTGAGGAATTCGGCTGGAGCAGGGGACTTGCATCCGGAGCTCAAGCCTTATCGGTGATATTGATGGGCCTCGCGGCTCCCATGGTGGCGGTTTTTATCATGAAGCAGGGACCAAAACGGGCGATTGTTGGAGGAAACGTTCTGTGTGTCGCGGGTTTGGTATTGCTATCCTATCAGAATCATCTCTGGCAGCTCTATTTGGGAGTCGGCGTCCTTCTTGGTCTAGGGGTGAGCATCGGCGGGATGCTGGCCATGATGACGGTGATTAACAACTGGTTTATCATGAAAAGAACCATTGCTTTAGCCATTTCCATGGCCTCAATGGGGTTTTCCGGAGTTGTCATCAACCCCTCTGTCATGGCGTTGATTGAAACCATAGGATGGAGAAGCACTTACCTAATCCTTGCCGCCGCCGCTCTTATATTCTGCGTGGTTTTGCCCGGGTTGTTCATCATTAACAAACCGGAGGACCTGGGCCAGGTTCCGGATGGACCAGCTTCGGCAAAACACGAGACGGCTAAGACTGATGAGCAGAAGTATAAGCACCTCGATAAAACGCCAGTGGATTTTACGGCCAAGGAAGCCTTACGGACTCGAGCTTTGTGGTTGCTGGTGGGCTATGGCGCTCTGAGTATGCTTGTCGCGATGGGAGCTGGGACGCATATCATTGCCTTCCAATTCGATATCGGCATCCCTGCCATCACAGCGGCCTTTGTCGGAAGCGTTTTTTCGGCCGTTATGGGCATCGGCCAGTTAGGGGTAGGCTTTCTGGGATTGCGGGTAAAAATGCATTACCTGGCTGTCTGCTCCATGATCTTAGCTGTGGTCGGCTTCTCCATGCTCCTGTTCGCGAAATCCTTGCCCCTGATGATCGCTTATGCCATCATCTTTGGAATGGGTTCGGGTATACAATTCATAGCGATAGGAAATCTATTTCCCGACTACTTCGGCAGAAGCGAATTTCCCAAGATTATGGGGTATACGATGCCCTTTAATACGATCATCAGCAGTATCGGAGCCCCAATTGTCGGGTACATACGCGAATGGACCGGAAGCTATATACCCGCTTTTAAAATATTTCTTGCTTTGCTTGTCGTATCTTTCTTTTGCATTCTTTTTGCAAAACCGCCCGTGCACCCTTCGCTTAAGACAAGCCATGCGTAAGACCTTTGAAAGCGGGAAACTCACTAGAATCCAGCCGTACGAGGACCTATATGTCAAATGCCCGTGTATGATTTCTGATGGACTCGCAAAAAGTCGAAAAACCGTCACTCCCGCGAAAGCGGGAGTCCATAACATCTTGGAATGCCTGGATTCCCGCTTTCGCGGGAATGACAGAAAAGAGGCAACGCGGACTTTTTACGAACGCATCATTTTTGGCGGCAATCCCAAAAACCACATAACCGAAATCCGGTGGTTAATCAAACACTGACTCTGTTTTCTCGAATTGGCTAGTACAAACATACTGGAATTCAGGAGGACCGAATGAAGCGAAAGACCAAAATAGTCATCTGGATTATTGTCTGTATCATTGTTTTGATTGTTGGCGTTAGCGCCTTTTTCTGGTGGCAAATGAGCAAACCACTATACGTGCCGGGCATGGTGAGTTCAGAAACTAATCTGTCCGCTCCCTTGACGCCCCCCTCGCAGGACAAAAATACAGATTTCTGGAAAATGGGGGATGGGGTCAGCCTGTATCATTTTTCAGAGGGTAAAGGGCGGAACGTGTTAATACTCCATGGCGGTCCGGGATACCCATACCGGAAAATGTGGTCGGGATTGAGACAACTGACGGACAACTATCGGTTCCACTACTACGATCAACGTGGCTGCGGAAAATCATCTCGACCGGTCAATGGTTTCGCCTCCAGCAACTATTATGAAAATGTCAAACTACTGGACAAGATGCTGGGACTTGGGACCCAATTGGCTGATATCGAGCGAATACGTCAAATCCTGGGTGATAACAAATTGATTTTGATAGGGCATTCCTTTGGCGCGTTTCAGGCGGTCTTATACGCCGCCGAGTTTCCGGACAAAGTGGATGGTTTGATTTTAGTGTCCCCGGCAAACATGTTGTTGATGCCACAGCAAAGCGGGGGATTATTTGAGATCATCAAATCCAGACTGCCCGCAGATGAGAAGCCGGCATACGAGCAATTCATGGACGACTATTTTGACTTTGGGAGTATTTTTTCCAAAACAGAAGACGATTTGGTGGCGGCCAATCAGGAACTAGCGGAATATTTTGAGGTTTCTACCGAATCGACAGAAGTGCGAAAAGAGAAGTCTGAAGCGACACTTCAAGCCAAACCAGGTGGATGGATGGTTTTTGGGATGTATTTCAGTATGGGAACGGCGCATGATTATCGCCAAGCTCTGAAGGTTGTTAGGGCCCCGGTTTTGGTGATTCATGGTGATGATGATTTTCAGGAGGTTGACGTTGAAAGAATGTACGCGAATTCTTTGCCAAACGCTCGACTGGAAACACTGAAGAGCGCCACCCACTTTATGTACGAAGAAAAACCAGAGGAATTCTCAAAAATGGTTGGGGCTTTTTTGCAGGACTTGTAATATCACGGATTTTACAGACTCAACTTGCAGGCATCTAACGCCTTGCTGGTGCCCAATGATTGTCCGAAATCCTTGATTATCATTGCCTATCAATAGATTTGATGGCGGATTTTGGAATGGAAAGTGTGCGCATAATTCTCTTGACACACTGGGCTAGCCCCTCATATACTTAGCCTCTCAAAAGTGAGAGTCTTGTGTTTTATTCTAGCTAACCGATTAACCCACAAGGAGGGGCGTAAATGAGAACATTTGTATTCACGGTTTTGTTTATGTTTGTTGCCGGTATGGCTTTTGCCGCCGACATTGACGGGAATTGGGAAGGAGAGGTCCAGGGCATGGACGGCAACCCAATGAAGATCAGCTATACCTTCAAGGCCGATGGAGAAACTCTGACCGGAATGACGAAAGGCATGGATGGAAGTGATCTATCCATTCAGGACGGGAAAATCGACGGCGACAATTTCTCGTTTTCTCTTGACTTCGGTATGGGCCAGCCCATGAAGTTTAATTGTATAATAAAAGGTGATACAATCGAAATGAAGATGGATATGGGCGATATGGGTGGTGGAATGGGCGAAATGCCCCCGACGATCCTAAAAAGAGTCCAATAATTGCAATCGATACTCAGACTAGGCTACGCAACAATGGATTGCGTAGCCTTTTTTGTTTGAACAGGAGTGTCTAAAAAAGTATAGGCTGCAAAGTCTTCAATAGAAAAGAAAGGAGGGGTCGAGGATGAGCAAAGCGTTACAACGGGCTATTTTGGGAGGAGCCATTTTGCTTTTCGCTTTAGGAGGCAATACTGTGGCCATGGCGGAATCAAGTGATTCGGCCTGCACACGCGAAGGCCTTAAATCCATCACAGACGAATATTTTACAGCACTTGAGGCGCACAAACCATCCAGCCTGCCGCTCGCTCCGAATGTGAGATACACAGAAAACGGCATCGAAGTCCCGATAGGGAAGGGCGTTTGGGAAACCGCCTGCAAAACAATCTTTAAACGGGGAATGCTCGACACCCGGAAATGCGGAACCCATACGCAATCTGTTATAGAAGAAAAGGATAATCCAAACCCGATGCTCTACGGCGTTCGGCTCAAAATCGACAAAGAGAAAATCTCCGAGATCGAAGCTATTGTCATTCGCGGAGAACAGGTACTCGATGTTCCTGCCATCCTGGCTACTAAAGACCAGGACTGGGAAGACATTCTTCCGCCCGAGCAGCGGAGTTCCCGCCTGGCCATGATGGCCGCGGCCGACGATTACTTTGAATTGTTCGTTAAAGAGAAGAAGCGGAAAGTCTCTGACCTGGCATATTCAGGGTTCTGCAATCGATGGGAAAACGGCGCAATGACGACAAAAGGAGGAATGAACCAGGATATTCCAATGCCCAGGCATGACTGCTCACCAGAGGGTTTTGCCGATATGACCGAGACGCACGGTCCCCGAAGATTTCTGGTGGATGAGGAAACGGGGGTTGTTGTCGCCTATGTTCTTTTCAATAATATGTGGCCTGATTTTCATATGTTTAGGATGAACAATGGACGGGTGGTCTGGATCCAGGCATATTTTGAGTATGGCAAAGAATATAAAACAATGGGCTGGCCGGATGAGCCGGCGTGTAAATAGGGTTCTATATCGGAAAATCATTTGTCTACATCATCATGGGAATCATCATTTAGACCTGTGTGAGAGAAGGAGGGCGGGACGAATGGGAGAAATAGCTTCCTGGGCGCCGAGGGGACCTTCTATGCCAGCAGCTCCTGTGCCCGTATCAGTCGATCCCGAATCTTCACTCCATTGGGACATTGAACCACGCACTCGGGACAATCACTGCACCTGATGTTGCGAATCTCCCTTGGCAGACTCCAGAAACCCTCTCGCGCCTCATGAAAATGACCCTTGAAATCATTATAGGCCAAGAAACGCAATTCATCCGCGATGGGAACGCCTTTGGGGCATTTCCCCTTACACTGAAAACACATGCGGCAGTAGATTTCACGGATCTGCTCGCTGCGTGCAAAGAGTAGTTTTTCATCCTCAGGGGTATATTCTTCGGTCATTGCGCGGAAGTTGATCTCGAGTTCATCCATGGTTTCAGACCAAGGCACGGTCGTGGAAATGGCGGGATTATTCAAAACCCATTTAATGGCCGCAAGCCCCCCTTCGTTACTCAGATGGTTTCCCGTGTCTCCTTTGGGTGTGGCTGTTGCTATCACGACCTTCATCGCGACAATCCCGATACCCGCATGATGAAGCTTGGAAATCGCCCCATCTCGATATGGAGCGCCTATGGCATAGCTATAGGTTGTTTGGACAACATCAAACTTCCCTACTTTCAGAATGAAATCCACCATCGCGTTCGGATCGTGGGTGCTGACGCCTATGAAGCGCGTTTTCCCCTGCTGTTTGACAAGCTCCATTGTCTCGATCATCTCATCCGTAATCTCTTCCGGTGTGTGTCTGGAATGCTGATGATAGACGTCGAGGTAGTCCGTGCCGAGCGTCTTGAGGCTGGTCTCTATATCTTTGAGTATCGTTTCTTTGGTATTGGAATAGGTCTTACTTGCCAGCACGATCTTGTTTCTTTTTCCTTTAATGGTCCTTCCCAAAATCTCTTCGCTCTTGCCTTGGCCGTAAATCCGGGCCGTGTCATAGTAATTGACACCCAGGTCAAGGGCGCGTGCTAAAAGATCAGGGTTCGGAATTGCTCCGGCAGCACAACCCACAGGCGTAACCTTCAACCCCGTCTTGCCCAATGTTCGATAGACTAATCCGGAAGGAGACGGCTTAGGTAACACTGCCCCAAAGCTTTTACCGGATATAAACCCCACTGCAGGCAGAGCCAATCCGGCCTGCAAAAACCTTCTACGTGACGGATTGTGTTTCATGAGACCTCCTGTGTGATATAAGTTCGCAAGAACGCTCCTTTCCAGGCTGGGACAACGGAGAAATTCCGCGTCATTCATTATTTGTTATCTGACTCGCCTTTCCAATCGGATTCCATGGTCAGCGGTTTACCCGTCACCGGATTCATGTAATGGAAAGGCACGATGCTCGTATTGGGCCAGCTAGCCGGTGTTGATTCCATGGGCGCATCGGGACCTAATGGGTTTTCAGGGTAGAGTTTCGGGGCCGCGGTCCCGTCAAAACGAATTTTTGTCTTTCCCCAGCCGGATTCATAATCTGCATGCCAGAGCGGGTTATAATTGAGCACCTGGAACTTCCAGACACCATCTTCTTTTACATAGGTATTCTCGTAGATACCCCCTTCCCACCATACCATAGGGGTCTCTCCTCTCTCAATCGCCGCTTTGGCTGATGGGGAAGATTCATGGGACCCTGCCTGCATGACACAGCGGAATCGTGCTTTAGCGGTTTTACGATCCGGCGCCACATGGATCACGTCCTGCATCTGGGGATGATCGAGGAGGAAACCATAAACAGGTCCGGGTTTTCCACCGGTAAATCCCTGCAGGAAATTCCCGACATACAGGCGACGGACACCCTGTTCTTTGCCGCGAAATACGCCTCCGGCAAAATGGACCTCTCCATTGTCGGCAAACAGATCCACGACATCTTCATAAAGACACTTGTCAATGTAGTACCCGTATGCATGTTGCAGGTTTCGGATGGCCTGAGTGTCTTCGAGAATTCCCAACCGGTTGTTCATTTCTTCCAGCTTGGCCTCAAGCTCTGAGTTGGAGTTAGTCACCTGTTCCAGCTTCCCCTCAAGTTCCGGGTTAGAGCAGGAAGTTGTGGCGATGAACAATAAAAAAAGAGCAATAATCAAATTCCATAAGAAAAACAGGT
>JAFGFY010000276.1 GCA_016930795.1 Deltaproteobacteria bacterium | reverse complement strand
TGAACTATACAGCGTCCCCATAGGCGGTGGCACGGTCACCAAGCTCAATGGCACTCTTGTTCCCGGCGGCCGCGTACAATCTTTTAAAATCAGTCCTGACAGCAGAATAGTGGTCTATATAGCTTCACAGGATACTGTAAGTGAAGATCTGTATTCCAGCGGCATTGATAGTGATGACGATGGAAGCTATGACGAAGAAGACAACTGTCCATGCACCTACAACCCTGAACAAGATGATTATGATGGTGATGGCAGCGGGGATGCTTGCGACGGGAAACCTGATAATCGCAACTGGGTTTCTATTTATGGTTCGATTGTATACGAGGGAAACCCTCTTTGCGCGATGGTGCTTGCCAACGGTCAATACATGTTTACCTGCGGTGATAGCCTCGGTCTTTGGGACCTTGACGTGCCATTGGATACCAATGAAGAGGTTACCTTGTATGCATTTTGTGCAGGAATGTCACCTTATAAGACTGTGCTGAGTCCACGACAAGCCTTGTGTTATGATATCGTTGTGACTAGTGCTTATTCTAACAGTGCAGAGATGAACATTGATTATCAGACAGAGCCGGGCACCACAAATCCCGAATGGATCAGATTATGGGGTACGGTAACCTATGATGACCAAGACCTCTGCGCTATCGTCCTTGCCAATGGTCAGTACATGTTCAGTTGTAAAAATGATCTTGGGACTTTTGATCTTGAAGTACCTTTGGACAACAATAGTGAAATAACCCTTTACGTGTTTTGTGGAGGGATGGCACCCTACAAGAGTGTTTTTACGCCTTGAGATAAAGTAAAAGGTAAAGGGGCCAAATATGCTGTTGGCTGTTGTTGTTTTTTGAGATTATGAATATGAGCCTTTTTTGTCCTTTTTAAGGGCGAAATGAGCACTGTAGGTTTTAGATGTGGCAGCAGCCATTTCTATATCTCTTTTCGGGGCCAAAAACGAAGATGCAGGGGTAGACATCGCCTAATATTGAGACTTTAACCTCCAATAATTTGCGAGTAAGCATGGCCCGATCCCATACAATTATTTCATGGGCGAAATATGGTGGATATAAAACAGTGTATACAAGCCATAATTGTCTTATTGATGGTAATTTTTCTGTACTGCATGGTTTCAATCTCAGGGAGGGATTCAAGCCCTCCGATTTCACAATTCCGCCCAGGGTTGCCGGAAATCCACCTCTGAAGGCAGGCGCATTGAAGGATAGAACAATAGACATACAGGGTTTGAAGAATCAATATTACGAAGCAATGGGATTTGATGTGCATACGGGCGCGATCAGCAAAGAAAGGATTAATGCACTCGGTCTTCAGATTGTGCTGATGTGAAACGCAGGAAATAATTTGAATTGAAAACGGAAAGCATCAGCAAACAGGATTCTATCATCACCTCTTTATGACCCCTTTATGTTTTCGTCGCAATAACGAGAGATGATGGCAACGCAGGCCTTCGACTTTGCTCAGGGCCATGAGCCTGTCGAATGGCAGATGGTCGTTTTTCAGCAGCCTGGTAAACGGCCTTTTTGAATTTGCTTTTCACAGTCCCGCGTATGGGACAGCTTTCCGAAGCCTCGTCCTCGCTGATGTAACCGCAAACCTGGCACACATAGCACACCACCTCGCAGTCCGCCACCATGTTGTTCATGGCCCGCTTGTAGAGCTCTGCGTAACGGTTCTCCACATCACGGGCTTTAGGAAAAGACTTTAAGGCGCACTCTTTCCCTTCCTCGGAGGGATCCTGGATGAATTTTGGATACTCGTTCACTTTGGCCCTGATCTCATTCTGAAAAGCCGTCTCAAGGTTCTCTCCCTTGGACCACACCTTCCCCCCATGAACAGAAGGTAGCGTCGGTCATGCACGGACTCGGCATCTGAGACAGCCTTAAACAAACGCGATCCCCGAATAGCCTTCTCCATTCGCCATTCTTGCAAAAGCTTCTTTTCGAACAGCCGCCTTAGATTCCGCCATAAAAACGTAGGCAAGGTTCTTTTCCATCTTCTCCGCCATGATCTTGATCTCCAATCGGATTTCTTGGAAGCAATATATAGGATAAAGGGTCATGCAGGAAAGGCACAAACTCAACTTCATGCGCCGATTTTTACTTGACAAGCGATGCTTAATGGGCCTTGATTGTGAGTAACTAGACCAAACAAACCAAAAAACACGCTACAGGAGGTTGCTAATGGGCCGTAAAGTATTGGTAGGATTTGATGAATCGGGAAATGCCATGAGGGCTGTGGAGTTTGTGGCCAAGTCCTTTTCTCCAGATCACGAAGTCGTGCTCTTTCATGTGGCCTTGGACACAGCAGCCATATGCAACCTCAACAGTCCTGAGCTGGTGCCTCTGTTTCTGGAGCATCAGGTCCAGTTCTGCACCCTGGAGGACAAGAAAAAAGACCTGGTCAGCCAGGGTATGGAGAAGGCTAAGAAGCGCCTCGTGGATGCCGGTTTTCAGGACAAAAACATCTACTTAAAGGTCCAGACCAGAAAAAAAGGGGTTGCCAGAGATATCGTCGCAGAAGCCCAGTCCGACTATGACGCTGTGGTCTTGGGCAGAAGAGGACTTTCGGGCATCGAAGAGTTTATTCTCGGAAGTGTTTCACAGAAAGTACTTCATGCCGCAAAAGATATATCGGTCACTCTGGTGGCCTAAGTCGCCCTGACACGCCAGGCTTTACGCCGCCAATCTTTGTCGTTTGAGGATGTCGCCTCTTGAGCCGATGGAAACCCCTCCGAGAGGGCTTCTTTTCTCTGCCGATTCAATACACGATTCACGATATTCGGAAGCGCTTATCGGTAAAAGGGATTGGGCCGCGGGGACTTATTGAAATGGAATGGAAATCACTTCATAAAAGTGGGGTCTTCTCTTGACTCATGTTTAAAAAACGATGAAAAACTTCGACGATAACCTGCAACTATCAAGAGATGTTTTGGATATCGAAATGAGGTAGTTGAAGATGAATCATGAGTAGACTTGAACCGTTTTTTGTTTAGGAGCTGATTATGAAATCAAACACCATGATATTGGCCCTGATGGGTTTGATACTTTTTAATGGAGCCTGCACTGAGAAAATCCAGTATCCCGTTACTGAAAAAGTCGATCATATTGACACCTATCATGGCGTTGAAGTAAGCGATCCCTATCGTTGGTTGGAAGAGGATGTGCGGGAGTCCGAGCGAGTGGCCCAATGGGTTGCGGCACAGAACGAGGTAACGTTTGGCTATTTGGAAAAGCTACCCCAGCGTGAGGTCATTAAAGAGCGACTAACCCGACTGTGGGACTATGAAAAGTTCGGTACGCCCTTCAAACGGGGTAGACGCTACTATATGGCCAAGAACGATGGTCTGCAGAATCATGATGTGTATTATGTCTCGGACGCTTTGGATGGGCCGCGCCGCTTGTTACTCAACCCCAACGAATGGTCTGAGGACGGCACTGTTGCTTTGGGAGGCATGGCCTTCAGCGATGATGGGCGCTATGTGGCTTATGGCATTCAAGAGGCGGGTTCTGATTGGCGCACCTGGAAGGTGCTCGATATTCCCGGCGGTCAGAACCTCGGCGATCAGATCGAATACTTGAAGTTTACCGATGTAACCTGGGATCCCCGGGCTGAAGGTTTCTATTATGCCAAGTATCCTGATCCAGATCCCAATGATCAGTATCAGTCACTGAACAAAGACATGAAGGTGATGTACCACCGTTTGGGCAAGGCCCAGTCCGAAGATGCTGTGGTCTTTTATAAGCCCGAGCATCCTGAGTGGGGCTATGACGTAGAGGTGACCGATGATGGCCTTTATCTGGTCTATAGCATTTGGGTGGGTACAGACCCCAAGTACCGAATCATGGTGCAGGACCTGACTCAGGCCGATGCTCAGCCTGTCGACGTAATTACGACATTTGAGAATGAGTACAGCCTTATTGACAATGATGGACCGGTTCTATATCTCCGGACAGATAAGGAAGCCCCCAAGGGTCGCATTATTGCCATTGACCTGCGTCAACCTGCACCGGAATTTTGGCGTGAGATCATCCCGGAATCGAAACACCTGCTGGAAGGGGCAAACCTGATCAATGACCGGTTTGTCTGTACTTACTTGAAGGACGTTACCACCCAGATAAAGCTCTACACCCTGATGGGCGAGTTTATCCGTGACATCGAATTGCCCGGTTTGGGATCAGCCACCGGTTTTAGCGGCGAGCGAACAGATACCGAGACCTTTTACTCCTTCCAGTCTTATGCTATGCCGCCTTCGATCTATCGTTACGATATGGTTACAGGAGAATCGCGCCTGCTGGAACAGGCGCAAGTAGATTTCGATCCCCAGCAATATATCACCGAGCAGGTCTTTTATCCCTCCAAGGATGGTATCCGCATCCCCATGTTCATCACCCATAAAAAGGGGATGGCCTTGGATGGCTCCAATCCCACCTTACTTTATGGCTATGGCGGATTTAATATCTCCTTAACACCCGGGTTCTCCGTGTCGCGTCTGGCATGGATGGAAATGGGCGGCGTCTATGTCGTGGCCAATCTGCGTGGCGGCGGCGAATACGGTCAGGCCTGGCATGAGGCCGGTAAGAAGCTTAATAAGCAGAATGTCTTTGATGACTTCATTGCCGCGGCCGAAACCTTGATTGACATGCAAATCACGTCTTCTGATAAGCTGGCCATCATGGGTGGTTCCAATGGCGGACTCTTGGTGGGGGCCTGCATGAACCAGCGGCCTGATCTCTTTGCTGCGGCGATTCCAGCAGTGGGAGTGATGGATATGCTCCGTTTTGATCAGTTCACAGCCGGTCGCTTTTGGACGGACGACTATGGTTCGGCCCAGGATAATAAGGAAATGTTTGAATACCTTAAGGGTTACTCGCCCTATCACAATCTCAAGCCGGATACGGTTTATCCCGCGACTCTGGTTACCACTGCCGACACAGACGACCGGGTAGTGCCAGGCCACTCCTTCAAGTTTGCCGCTCGTCTGCAGGAATGTCACACAGGAACGGTCCCGGTATTGATCCGCATCGAAACCCGTGCCGGGCATGGTTCGGGGAAACCCACCTCCATGATCATCGAGGAACAGGCGGATGTCTATGCCTTTCTACAAAAAAATCTGGGGATGAAGTGAAGCATCCAGGCCCGTAAGACCTGGTAAGGATGAGATATGATTAGAGCAATTATTTGTATCGCGATTCTGTTTTGCACGACCTCATGCGTTCAAACTGAGTATGCTGCAACAGGCAAAGCAAAGGAATGTACACGTGAATCGCTGCAGGCAGCGGTTCACAGCTACCTTGCGGCTCAGAGGGCAGGGAATCTGTCCAAGGCGCTGCTTGCCGACAAAGTAAAGTACATTGAAAACATGACGGAGGTCAATAAGCAACAGGGGCTCTGGAATACTCCCCTGGATATCGATTTTCACTGTAGTTTTCTCGATGTCGATACATGCCGGACGTTCACTGAAATAATCGTCGCTAAAGGAGAGAATCCCTATGTTCTTGGAACTCGTCTCAAAGTGAAGGAAGGCAGGATTGTGGAGATCGATAGCCTCGTTACTCAAAAAGGCGACTGGTTATTTAATGCTGAGAATTATCTGAAGTACTCGACGGCGGAAGACTGGAGAGTTTTGAATCCTCATGAACGCGTCGACCGCCAGACCCTGATCAACGCCGGCAACGCGTACTTCGATCATTTTTCGGATAGATCGGTCGAGATCCCCTTCAACACCCCCTGCGCTCGCCTTGAAGGTGGATTGTATACGACCAAGGACTTTGATGATCCCAATGCCACCTGTTATGTCGGCTTTCCTGAAGGCGATGATAAATTGCCGATACTCAAACGGGATTACGTGGTGGATGTCGATGTGGGGACGGTCAATATTTTTTGCCGCTTCGGCAGGCCCCCGGGGATGCCTGATTCCCATACCTTTCGATTGGTCAACGGAAAGATCCGGTATGTTCACACGTTGACTCCCAGTGTTCCAGGCCTGGACTTCAATGAAATTATGGGGCCGCCTTCTGAAGCAAAACCGGAAGCACCGTCATCGGTTGATGTAAAGTAACCTTGAATGTGAATGGGTTCAAATTTGCTCTTGACTCACCTTCTCTTCCCCTCTTTTTTTCGGCCAAGGATTTAAAATACACGTCAATATCTAAGGTCCCAGGATACGATAATTGGGGGCTGTCCTCCCGCGACATTCATGACCTGCCTGACAATGTAATCTGACATTCCTGAAGCAAAGAATAATGCGGAATCAGTCTTTGTGTCCACTATCTCAAACAGTGAAAGTCTCATTAATTGCACATTTCAGATCGTTGGCCTAACACGATTTCTTGTTGAATACCATGCCAACCATTTGAAGATACTATATAAATACCCCCCTGTTGCCTCCTGGTACGACTCTTGCTCATCAATACAATCGTCAAGGAGAGTGTCTATTCGAGTTACCCGGAATGATTTATCAATTTATACGCATATGCTGAAAAATGAGTTCTTATTAATATGGGGAGAGAAATGTTGAATGACAATGAGTCATATACTTTTCTTGCGATCGTTAAAGATACACTGTTATTTATATTAACGCTCATAATGATTCCGACCGTATCGTCCGCAGAACTGATTATCGCGGACCATACCAGTACCGATATCACAAGAATCCCACAATCTGCGATAGAACAGGCCAAAGCCACTCTTCATATCGCCTATGGCCATACCTCTCACGGAAGTCAATTGACAACAGGCATGACCGGGTTGGTTGCCTTTGCCGACTCAGGCGGACTGGGGCTTTCCCTCCCAGACAATATCTTTGCATGGAATAATGGGGGCACTGACGGCGCCCTGGATTTACACGATGGTGCCATGGGAGGCGATGTTGGCTACTATCCTCAATGGGTGAATAATACCAGAGCCTATTTGGACAACCCGGCAAACACGGATGTCAATGTCATTATCTGGTCATGGTGCGGGCAGGTCACTTCTAAATACTCAGCCGGGACCCTGGAAAGTGAATATCTGGAACCCATGGTCCAATTGGAAGCGGATTACCCGGATGTTCAATTCGTTTATATGACGGGGCATGTAGATATCTGGCGTGATGCCGATAACAAGGCCGCCAACCAGATGATACGGGATTTTTGTTTGAATAATAACAAAATCCTCTATGATTTTGCTGACATTGAACGCTACGATCCTGACGGTACGTATTTCGAGTATGTGAATGATAACTGTGACTATTATGATGCCGGTTTTAACCGCTTGGGGAATTGGGCGACCGAGTGGCAGAATTCCCACGTTGAAGGAGTGGATTGGTATCATTGCAGTTCAGCTCATAGCGAGCCCTTAAATGCTAATCGCAAGGCTTACGCTGCATGGTGGCTTTGGGCAAGAATAGCTGGATGGAGTCCCAATGGTGAAGAGGCCATACAGTTATTGCTACTGCATAACGACTGGAACCTGATCTCTATATCTCTATCTCCCGCGAATATTTCAATTGAATCCCTATTGGATAGCATCCTGAATAAATATACAAGCGTATGGACCTATACAAATCAAATGTGGCAGCTCTATGACCCTACTGCTCCTGAGCTTAGTGACTTGAATGAGTTGATTCCAGGAAAAGGTTACTGGATAAACATGAGTAATGATGCAGAATTATCTATTGATGGGGTACCCCAGTTCATACCTATTTCGCTTTCAGAAGGTTGGAACCTTGTTGGTTACAATTCTCCAGACTCACAAACAACATCTGACGCCATTTCTTCAATATCCTCTCATATAGTCAGTGTATGGGCTTATAAAGACGGACAATGGAAAGCATATGACCCTGAAAATCCAGGATTCAGTGATCTTACTCTCATGGAACCAGGATACGGTTACTGGATAAATGCCGATCAGGCATGTATGTGGTCGTTACCTTGATAAAACGGATTAATCTACAGATATTTTGATCTAGGTTCTGTCGAGAATATCAAGTCAAAACAATATGTTAGCCTTCCTTTCTGCCGTCTGTAACGGCATAGTCCATTCAGGTCCTAGAATTGCTCTTTGCTTGCATTAATCAAGCGATAAGTGGATAATATAGTATCGTTATGGGATGATGTTAAAAGCAATTCACGAGGGAGGGGAAAAATGAAAAAAATAGACCATATCATCGTCATCGCTCTTATGGCTTTTTTAATCTGTGTTCAAATCACGACAGCACAAGGAGATTCCGAATTAAAAAAGATCTCCCTCACATATTCCGATCATTCCCCGCCTGACACCGGAGGGATCATTTTTATGAAAGAAGAATACCTTCCGAGAGTCCAAAAAGAACTCGCCAAGGTCGGGTATGAACTTGAAATAACCTTCCATCATTCCGAATCCCTCTATAAATACGATGAGCAAGTTCAGGCCTGTAAAGTTGGTCTTGTTGATATTACTCTCTTTGCAATTGATTATGAGACAGCCCGAGCCCCTCTACATGAAATATTAAACATGCCTTTAATGGGATATGATGAATATTCAGCAACTCGTATATGGTTTGATCTTCAAGACACGATCCCTGAGTTTGGCGCTGAGTTCGAAGACTTCAAAGAGCTTTTGCATTTCATGGCATTGCCCATCGTATTCAATCTCAATAAAGTAGCGCGGGTCCCATCGGATTTCAAGGGATTGGTCATGCAGGCCTCCAGTATGCCTGGGGAGATGTTACGATCTGCCGGCGTGATTCCTGTCATACAGTCTCCTAACGACTGGCACACATCTTTGAAAAATGATCTCATCAACGGCATTGCCGTAGGAATTACGGGTATCCCCATGTATAACCTACAGGACGTGGTTAAGTTCCATATCCAACCAACCGGAGATAGTTTGGGCCTCACGGGGACCTCGTTTATTATGAACCGTAAAAAATTTGAAAACCTCCCCCCCGAAGTACAAAAAATTCTAGATGACCATACACTGTGGGCATCCGATCGAATGACGCAAATTGAAGTCAAAAACATTCCGGAAAGTATAAAGATATGCAGAGAAGCGGGAAATCAATTTATAAACCTAACATCAAAAGAGATGGAAGAATGGTATGATGTCGTAGGGCCTATTCATACAAGGTGGGTAAGAAAGATGGAGGCCAAGGACCTGCCCGGAGAAAAAGTATATAATGAGGCCAAAAGGCTGGCAGAGAAGTACAGGTCCAGAGAAATGGAGTCAAATCTTTGATCCTGACAAATGATAGGATATTTTTCATCCCATATTTTTTACTTATTTTTCAGTCAGGGATTTCAAATACGCTTCAATATTAAATGTCCCAGCATGCGATAAAAGAGGCTGTCCTCCCGCGACATTGATGACCTGGCCCGTAATATAGTCGGACAATCCGGAAGCAAGAAACAATGCCGGGCCCGCGATATCCTCGGGCTTTCCGATTCTTTCAAGGGGGACTTCCTTTTCTGCAATCGCCTTGAATAAGGCGTCCCGAGCCGGACCTTGCGGAATCAACGCGTCCCAGAATGTAGTTTCCACTGGACCGGGTAGAATAGCGTTGACATATATGCTTTTTGGGGCAAGCTCAAAAGCAAGATTTGTCATCAGGCCTACGACGCCCGCCTTTGCCGCATGATAGTGAATAACCGACACGCATGGATTGACTGCTCCCATGGAAGAAATGAAAATGATCTTCCCGTATTTATTCTTTTTCATGTAAGGCAAAACACCCATGGTGACGAGGAACGGCCCTTTTAGATTCAGATTGACCACCCTGTCCCATTCCTCTTCAGTAACGGTATCTGAGTTACCACGACCTTCAGTGCCTGATACGCCTCCGGCGCAGTTCACAAGGATATCGATTCTGCCGAATTTATCGGCAGCAGTTTCGATCATCCCTCTCACTTCAGTGCTATTGCCTATATCCGCTTGAATGGCTATGGCGTCACGGCCCAGAGATCTTATTCCTTCGGCAACTTCTTGTGCCGGATCAAGGTACAAATCGTTGATGATGAGGTCACATCCTTCCTCGGCAAATTTTTCGGCAATACTTCGCCCCATGCCCTTCCCACTCCCTGTTACCAGAGCGACTTTATCCTTTAAAAGCATCAGTCCCCTCCATTATGATTCATTTAATTTCCTTCAATAAGAGGCCATTTTGTCCATGATTCCTCATTTCTGTATGGACACTATCGAATCAAATCGAATCTGCGATTTTCTTGAAGGTTTAGGAAATAAGAAAGCATTGCCTTCTAAACCAAAAAGCAATATAAAAGAGATATACAAAATGGAGCCCCACGGGTAACCCCGTGGTTCCCATTACATGACCCACCTTCGCATAAGGCTTCGGCGGGTTCATCCGCCCCGGCGTCAAGGGCGACATCCGCCGAAGCGGATGACAAGAGCATTCCTCCCCGC
>JAFGFY010000275.1 GCA_016930795.1 Deltaproteobacteria bacterium | reverse complement strand
TCTCTTGGGTTAACCGAGTTATTGATGCAACAATCACTCGGAGGATACACCACCTAACCCTCTAAACACAACTTTCGACTATATCTCTAATATTTACAGTGCTATAAATGACTAAAACAGGCTAGTAAATAATACGAAAAAATATAAAAGTGTCAACCCAAGTTTACGGAAAACCCTCATTGTTAGAAATTATTGTCTTTAGTTTTGGGGGCGGTTACAGGCTTGGGCGTCTTTTGGGTGGCGGTACTGAAAAGAGACCCTCTCGACCCCCTTATGGATTTCTTCTCAGACACCATTTTAGGTAATTTTCTTTCTAGACACGACGCTAGAAATGGAATGACTATGGATTTACAGCTAGAAAGGTTTTGGGATCAAGGTTCACAGAGACATCGCCCATGATTTTCTTGCCGTGATCCTTAAGAAGCCTTAAAAGGATGCCTGATGAAGCGGGCTCCAGCACGGCGATGATATCAAAAAGATCGTCCAATTTGTTGCATGGGTAGGGTATCCCCCCTTCATTGACATCCGTAATATGCCTATGACTGAGAGCTGAAAACCATATCTCTACATTGTATTGGGAAGCAATATCTTTGAAGTCCTCAAAGAGCTTTCTGTCGGCTGCCTCGAAATCAAGGCCATCTACAACGAGTGTATCTGGTATAAAATTGACCTTTTCCACCAGGTTCTTGAGGTTCTCTCTGAGTCGTCTAATCTCAAAGCTGCGGTTGAGATAGACCAAAATCATCCTGTTCTTTTCCACAAGCGCTCTGGTCTTATCATCCGCCATATGGGATGCCACCACAAGGTCTGAAAGAATGACATTGTAGTAGGACCTGACCTTCTCAGGTGTATCTTCTAGGCAGACATGAACCAATCTCCCCTCGCGAAACAGACGATCCAGCGCGATATGGATCAGGCAGGCGGTCTTACCCACTCCGGCCCGCGCCATAAGAACACCAAGATTTCCTCGGCCCAATGCCTTTTCGGATGATTTTTCGAGGATCTTTAACGGGCTAACCTTCATGAAATCTTTCATCATTTGTTTCCCCCCTTTACCCTCTCTTTGTATTTTGATTTTAGTTCTTCCGATATGGCCGCTGGGGCCTTAGAATACCGGGAAAACTCCATGGTAAACTCCGCCTTTCCCTGTGTGAGAGATCGAAGGGTTGTCGCGTACCCAAACATTTCTGCCAAAGGGACTTCGGCATCAACGGCTGTAAATACGCCGTCTTCAGTCGAACTGGTAATCAATCCCCTGCGCTGATTAATGGAACCCATAACACTTCCCTGGAACTCTGAAGGGCACTCCACGGACACTTTCATAATGGGCTCCAAGATCACCGGTTTTGCCTTGGAGTAAGCCTGTTTGAATGCCCCAATGGCCGCATAGGTAAATGCCCTTTCCGAGGAGTCAACCGCATGAAATTGTCCATCATTAATCACAATCCTCATACCAAGAATGGGAAATCCGATCAACAGTCCCTTACCCAGGCAGGATTGAAAGCCCTTATCCACTGAAGAGATGTATTCCGTGGGAATAACGCCACCCTTAACCTCGTTGACAAATTCGTACGCGTTCTCGTGTGAGGGTTCCATGTAACCGCACACTCGCCCGAACTGACCTGCCCCACCGGTCTGTTTTTTGTGGAGATAGTCAAACTCCGCTCTCCGTGAGATCGCCTCCCGGTAGGATATTTCCGGAACCCCGGTCTCTACATCAGCCCCGAATTCTCTTTTCATCCTTTCCACATATATTTCCAGGTGCAACTCCCCCATTCCGGAGATGATGGTTTCCCCTGAATTCTCATCCACATGGGAACGAAAGGTGGGATCTTCCTTGACAAATCGGCCAAGGGCCTTGGCCAGGTTGGTCTGGGCTTTGTGGTCTTTGGCCGAAACGGTGAGAGAAATCACAGGTTCCGGCACAAACATGGACGACACGCTGTAATTGACACGGCCATCCGTAAAGGTGTCTCCGGAATGACAGTCTGCACCGAACAGGGCTACGATGTCTCCCGGCCCCGCCCTTGATATATCTTCCATCTCATCAGCATGCATTCTGCCCAGTCTTCCCACCTTGATTCTCTTTCGATCCCTGACATTGACCACATCATCCCCTTTGCCCATGGTCCCTTGATAGATCCTCAGGTATGTGAGTTGTCCATATCGCGTGACCTCCAGTTTAAAGGCAAGGGCCACTAGGGGAGCATCGGGATTGGAGGAGAGAAGAACCTCATCTCCTCCATGGTCCAGATCCATCAAGGTGTTTTCGACGTCTGCAGGTGAGGGAAGGTATTTGATCACCGCTTCAAGCAAAGGCTGTACGCCGATATTCTTATACGCCGACCCCACAAAGACCGGGGTCAGTTCTCTTGAAAGGGTTCCTCTCCTCACAGCCTCATGAATCAATTCCTCTTGGATATTCTCTTCAAGGATCGCCTCTGTCAGCTCATCGGAAAACATGGAGACCACGTCCAGCATTTCTTCTCTTTTAGCCTGGGCCTCTTCAAGGAGACCTGGGGGAATCTCCTCCTCCTCTACCTCCTCCCCAAATTTCCCCATAAAGCGCATAACCTTCATGGAGACCAAATCGACGACCCCTGCGAAATCCCCTTCCAGCCCGACGGGCATTTGCATAAGCACGGCGTTGTGATTCAACCGACTGCGAAGCTGGTCCACGACCCGATACGGATTGGCACCGGAACGATCACATTTATTGACAAAGGCCAACCTAGGGATCTTATACCGATTCATTTGGCGATCCACAGTGATGGACTGAGATTGCACGCCGCCTACAGCGCACAATACAAGGATAGAGCCGTCCAAAACCCTGAGAGCACGCTCCACTTCGATGGTGAAATCCACATGCCCTGGAGTATCTATGATATTGATTCTGTGATCATTCCATTCACAATGGGTGGCCGCCGAGGCAATGGTGATTCCTCTTTCCTTTTCCAGTTCCATGGAGTCCATCTTGGCGCCGACCCCGTCCTTGCCCTTGACCTCGTGAATGGCAAATATCCTCTTGGTGTAATAGAGAATCCTCTCCGTGAGGGTTGTCTTTCCTGAATCAATATGGGCACTAATACCGATGTTTCTCAGTTTTTCAATGTCATCAATCATTCAAGACCTCAATCAGGCGCCCCATCTCATTCTACAGTCTATCGCAACCCTATGACAGGGGGAATCATGTGCTGAAGGCGGCACCACAAGTAATATCCTAAATTTCAAAAAGTTATAAAATACAGAGGCAATTTTTACGAGTTTATTCTTCTGTCTCGTCTCTGTGTACCCGTCATCCGGCGGGCGGGGAAGCGGGCATAATGAAACAATGTGCTGTCGATGTCAAAGGAATTCTCTCGTGGTATCGACTACACTTACATGAACCCTCAAGTCTCGAGCGGAAGAAATGTCAGTCTCTTCCGGTTAATCAGCTTATAGCGACTTGATGGAATAGCAGAGTTGAACATCGATCGAATGGTGATGAAGTCTTTTCTTCTTTTCCGAGGCTCCGCTCGACCGAGTTCATCGCCGGCCGAAACTTCTTTCAAAAAGACATCGTCACGATTACGCTTATGTGTGTAAGCATATAGGAAATGCTTTTGGTGGCGCAAGGAAAACTGTTGCATTTTGTAGAGTTGAAAATACAATATGAATGATCTCCAAAAAAGATTATTGCTTCACAAGACCGAAGTAATCTGACATAGTATGGGAGTTTTGGGATGAGGGGAAAACATGGAATTCGTGATTATCGGCGGAGATGCGGCAGGCATGAGTGCGGCCAGCCGGGCAAAGAGGAAGAATCCAAAAATAAAGGTCAGCGTCCTTGAACAGACATCTGATGTCTCTTATAGCGCCTGAGGGATTCCGTACAATATTGCTGATCCCGGTCGGGATATTGATGATTTGATCGTTCGACAGGCCCATGTGTTTAGGGAAAAACAAGGGATTGACCTGAAGACAGAGCATTGTGTGGAGGCGATTGACCCAGCAGCCAAAATTGTTGAGGGCCGGACGCATGAGGGCAAAAAATTCCAGATGCCGTATGACAAACTGCTTTTAGCCACAGGGTCCTCCGCCATTGTACCTGGCTTGCCCGGCTTTGATCTCCCAGGCGTCATGCCCTTGAAAACATTGGAGCACGGCCGAAGAATCAAACACTTTATCCGGGATCAGCATGTAAAAAAGACGGTGATTATTGGTATGGGCTATATTGCCCTGGAGATGTGCGAGGCGCTTCATGCCAGGAACATCGCGGTCGAAATGATCAAACCTCGACCCAATTTTCTTCCGTGGATGAACGAAAAACTGGCGGGCATGATCCAAAAAGAAATTGAGGCCCACGCAATCACTCTACACCTGGGCCGTGAGGTCAAGCAGATTGAGAAGAGCAAAGAAGGCCTTAGAGTCATTTGCCCTAATCTGGAGCTTGAAGCCCAGATGGTCCTTGTGGCCATGGGTGTCACCCCCAACAGCCAATTGGCCGAAGAGGCAGGTCTCGAGCTGGGGCCAAACAAGGCCATTGCCGTGGATCGGGGACTCCTCACTTCGAGTCCAGACATCTACGCCGCAGGAGACTGCGCCGATGCCTTTCATGTGGTAACAGGTCAGAGGACATGGATCCCCCTGGCCTTAAGGGCCAACAGGGCCGGCTGGGCCGCGGCCGATAATGTGACGGGCAAAGAGACGACCCTTGAAGGCGTGGCCGGTACGGCCGTGTTTAAGGTCCTGGGTTTGGAGGTATCCCGGACCGGCCTCAGCATGACCGAGGCTGAAAAATATGGATTTAATCCTATGGAAATCATGATCGAAAGCCGTACCCGGGCTCATCGCCATCCAGGATCATCCTTCATAGGTGTACAGATGGTGGGGGATAGGAAATCGGGTCGTTTGATCGGCGCACAAATGGTTGGCAAAGAAGGGGCCGCTCACAGGATTAATGCTGTGGCCGTGGCCTTGCATGCCGGAATGAGCGTTGAAGCATTCAGCCAAATGGACTTGTCCTACGCACCCCCGTTCGGACCTACGTGGGATCCCTTACTCACTGCAGCCAACCAGTTACTCAAGTCCATGTAAGCCTTCGATGTTGTTTTACAGACCGGTTCTCTCCTTGTGGATTGAAGATTCCTTCAGCAAGCCGCGGGGAATCTCCCAAAGGTTTCTGGATCCTATAAAAACCGTCTCACAACAGCGCTATGATCTTTCGTTCCGCCTTTGAGAAGGGAAAGGAGGAGAAGTCTTTAGGGTTGCTCCATTGATAGTCCTGGCAGTCCAAGACCTGAAGCTTCCCTGTCCGCCATTGACATTGGAAGGCATGGAGCGTGATTCTGAAGTGGGTATAGGCATGTTCAACCGAGGCAAGAGCCTCCTGAACCTCAATGCCTATCCCCAGTTCTTCTCGTACACGCCTTATCAAACCCTGTTCAAGCGTCTCTTTAGAATCTTTGAATCCCCCCGGAAATTTCCACAAACCTCCAAGGAGCCTTTTATTCGGCCGCTGGATAATCAATAGCCGTCCTGTTTCATCCGCAATAATTCCGGCGGTCATATGTTTGTGAGGGATAGGTTTTTTCTTACGGGTCACGGGCAAACCCTCTTGGTTGCCCTGCTCAAAGGCAAGGCATGCGCCTTGGGCCGGGCAAGCCGGACATGAAGGATTACGCGGTGTGCAAACGGTGGCCCCCAGATCCATGATGGCGTGATTAAAGCAGGCAGGATCTGCCGAAAAAATCATATCTGTTGCCAGTTCCAGAATTTTCTTCTTCGTCCTGGGTTGATCCACTGAATCCTGAATAGAAAACAAACGGCACACAACCCGGCGCATATTGCCGTCCACAGCGGGGTGTCTTTTACCAAAAGCAAAGCTCAGAATGGCAGAGGCCGTATAGGACCCGATACCCGGCAAACCAATGAGTTCCTCGTATGTGCTGGGGACCTTCCCGTCCATGGAGTCTGCAATCTCTCTGGCGGCCGTATGCAGATGTCGGGCCCGAGCATAATACCCCATATTCTCCCAGGTCTTGAGAACCTCCTGAAGGGACGCTTCGGCAAGGGATTCTACGGTGGGAAACCTGGATAGGAAACGGTGATAAAAAGGGATGACAGTATCCACCTGGGTCTGCTGCAACATGACTTCCGAAACCCATATGAAATAGGGATTCGTGGTATCACGCCAGGGGAGATCGCGCTTTTTTTCGGCAAACCACGCCAGAATCCGTTCAATAACTGCGCCTATATCATTCATTTCGAAAAGATGTCTTTCTTCATGACAGAAGATACATAGCAGAAGACACCTTTTTAGAAAAGGGTAATCGGGATCTTAGTTGGTTCGAAGAGCATACGATATCTTGGAAGGACTGTAAGAAACTCGACTTGCTACAGGTGATGTGTAATATCGAACAGGCTGGACACCTAAAAAGTGGATTTAATGACGTTGTCTACACTTATTTCTTTCCCAATGACTCAACTTTCTTTAACTGCAAGAGGGTTCCCATTGACTTTCATAAAGTATACCGTTTGAATTCAAGAAATCTTTCCCTCTTTCTATTCCTAATACGGCGGATGTCTTGAGGTCTTCAATGGCCTCACTATTCTTTCCAAGCTTCTTGTAGGTTACCCCTCTGTTGAAATACGACACGGCCTGGTTTGGATTTTCATCAATGATACTTGTATATATGTCTATTGCTTCACGATACTTGCCTCGGCGAAAAAACTCCCGTGCCGTTCTGAACATCTCCCTCTCGCTTAATCTCTCTGGAGGTTCCTGTTTGTTGTTGTCCGGACATTGTTCTATGATCTCCAAACCTACCAGAAAATGACCCTTGAAAGGCCCTTGATCATCCCTGGTGATTTCCCGAATAACTGTTTTCCTGGGCTCGGAAACATGCGCTGAAACAGCAGAGTAGTATTTCAGCTCCAATATGTCTCCTACTTTCAATCGAGGTAGAATATCTGAATTCTCCTTGATTAAAAAACACATGGAGCTTGAAGGATTGCTCCGGATCTTGAACTGATAGGGGTAAATCATCCCGGCCAGTTCAACTTCTACGCTATGATATGGATAGGGCGCCTCTTCGATTCTGCCGGCATTTTGATCAACAGCTAAACAGTCCATAGCCCACTCCGCTTATTTCAATAAGGATGGTTTTAGATAAAACAGGGCCGGATATTCCAAAACGACTTACTGCGAATATTATGCCAAAAAAATCGAAAGGATTATCATTTGTATTTATAGAGAGTTACGCTGGATGGACAAGTTCATAATGACAACTGTAAAAAAAAATACCATTTTTATGTGTAAGAAAATTCCATAATGGAAAAAAAATACACTATTATAAGTATTGCGACTCTTTCATTCTTCAACCTATTGATTGGTCAAGATGAAATGGGTAATCGATGTGATACGGCATGGTATTCGGAAGGACATGATCGGCAAGAAACGAAACCCAAATGGCGTCCTTTGCCCATTTTCGAGGTGTTTTTCTGGTCTAAATGATAGACCTTGATAATCCCTGGGGTTTGTTCTAAGAATTCCTGTAGCATATCCGCTTCTTGAAGATGGTATAGACGTAGAATGTGCCGAAAGGTTAGGAGTTACCTCAAAGTGTTAAGATGTCCTTTACAAAAAGGCCGGAATCCTATAGCAAGTGGCTACCCTATGGTTCAGGAAAGGCAAAATTCACATGACAGATAAAAGAATCACTCAACACCCGATTCTCAAGGTCCCAAAAAGAAAACAAGTGACATTCACCTGGAACGGGAAAACCTTGACCGGTTTTGAAGGCGAAATGATCGCGTCGGCTCTCCTGGCCAATGATATCCACATCTTTGGGCACCATCCCAAGGATAACAGCCCTCAGGGAATGTTTTGCGCCAACGGCCAGTGCTCGCAGTGCCTTGTGGTGGCCAATGGGCTTCCAGTCAAAGCATGCATGACCCCACTGAAAGATGGGGTGGCCCTTCAAAGTGTGGAAGGTCTTCCCAGACTCCCGGAAGACGATGATGTGCCCCTCTTAAAAGAGCCCCCTCTCAGAGAAGTAGAAACCTTAATTATCGGGGGAGGCCCGGCAGGGCTTTCAGCCGCCATAGAATTGGGGAGACTCGGGGTAGACACACTGCTCATCGATGACAAGAGTAAGTTGGGGGGAAAACTTCTGCTTCAGACTCATAAGTTTTTCGGCTCCGTTGAAGACTCCCATGCTGGGACTCGAGGCTTTGAAATCGCTCAAATCCTGGAAAGGGAGCTGAGCCGACTAGACTCCGTGGAGGTCTGGCTGAACACTACGGCTGCCGGTGTCTTCTCGGACCATATCGTCGGTGTTGTCAAAGGCCATACATACAGAAAAATCAAACCGGAAAAACTCCTCGTCGCTACGGGCGCACGGGAAAGGGCTTTATCCTTTCCGGGGAATACGCTCCCTGGAGTCTATGGAGCTGGTGCATTCCAGACCCTTGTCAATCGAGACCTCGTCAAATCTTCTGAGAGGGTCCTCATCGTGGGCGGGGGAAACGTGGGGCTTATCGCCGGGTATCATGCGATCCAGGCAGGCATCCACGTGGTTGCCCTGATTGAGGCCATGCCCCAGGTGGGGGGTTATATGGTTCACGCGAATAAACTCAAGCGACTTGGAGTGCCGATTTATACGAGCCACACCGTGGTCGCCGCGGATGGGGAGGAGCATGTTGAATCGGTTACTATCGCGGAACTGGACAAAGACTGGAACGTCCTCCCTGAGACCTACAAGACCTTTGCGGTCGATACGGTCCTGATGGCTGTCGGGCTGATCGAGGTTAATGAGTTTTATTCAAAGGCCAAAGAATGGGGTATGGACGTCTTCTCTGCCGGAGATGCCCAAGAAATCGCAGAGGCCTCTGCCGCCATGTTCACGGGAAAAATCGAGGGACTGAGGATCGCCAAATCACTGGGCCTCTATAACAGGGAAATCCCTCAGGAGTGGCGGGAAAAAGAGGCAATCTTAAAGGCCAAACCCGGCCCGACCATTCAAAAAGAGACACCAAAAGAGGAGCATGGCGTCTTTCCTGTTTTTCATTGCCATCAGGAGGTCCCATGTAATCCCTGCGCTACGGTCTGTCCCGAGGGGGCGATCCGGACCGAAGGGGACAGGATCACCGGACTCCCTTATATCGTTGACGTGGATCTGTGTAAAGGGTGCATGAACTGCGTTTTTGTTTGTCCCGGCCTGGCAGTCACCCTTGTGGATTATCGGAAGGATCCCGCGTACGCTGTTGTCACTATTCCATACGAAATAGGGAGAGAGAGAGTGGAGATAGGACAGAAGGTCCCTGTCACGGACCTGGACGGCGGCATACTCGGCTATTATACAGTGGAAAAGGTCGTTTCAAACGAGAAGAAATACCCTGGCACTCTTCTGGTCCAGGTGAAAATCGAGAAGCCTTTGGCCAAAAAGGCGGTCGGTATCTGGGTTCAAGAAGAACGGATCGACCCCTCTTTGATATACGAGAAAGCGTTGCCCCCGGATGAGGCCATTATCTGTCGCTGTGAGAGGGTCACGGCCGGAGAAATAAGGTCGACCATAAGAGCGGGCATAAGAGATATCAATCAATTGAAAGCCCTGACCAGGGCAGGTATGGGGGCTTGCGGGTCAAAGACTTGTAGGCCTATGATTTGGCGTCTATTCGAAGAGGAGGGTATTGACCTGGCAGAGGTCACCGACAGGATCGATCGTCCTCTCTTCGTGGAAGTGCCTCTGGGGGTCTTGGCCGGAATGCGGAATCGGGATGAGGAATAGGAAAAGGAAAAGGTTTCAGGAGTTTGTTAAAGAGGAGTAATGAGTGGCGAAAAGTAACAACTATGACGTGATTGTAGTGGGTGCCGGCTCCGTCGGGGTCCCTACCGCCATGGCCCTTGGAAACATGGGACTAAAGACCCTTGTCTTGGATAGACACCCATCTCCCGGACAGGGTCAGAACAAGAAAGCCATTGGCGGAGTCAGGGCCACCCATTCAGACCCGGGCAAAATTCTCACATGTCTCAATTCCCTGAAAATCTTCTCCACATGGCAGGAGAACTATGGGGATGACATTGAATGGCTCAAGGGGGGTTATGCCTTCCCGGTCTACAGGGATATCGAAGAAAAGGCCCTAAAACAAATCCTGCCCATACAAAAGGAATATGGGCTGAATACGGATTTTGTCGGTCCCAAGGAAATAGAGGAGATCATCCCGGGGATTCATCCGGACGGGTTGATTGGTGGTACTATATCCCCGGATGACGGTTCCGCCTCACCCCTGCGATCCACAAACGCCTTCTATAAAAGGACCTTGGAGCTTGGGGTCACATTTCGTTTTAAAGCATCAGTGAACAGAATCACGACCAAGATGGACCGGGTTGTGGGCGTGACATGCAGTGACACCCAGTACCAAGCCCCAGTGGTAGTCGATGCGGCAGGGCCCTTCTCCGATTCCCTGTCCAAGACCGCCGGCGCAAGCATTCCCGTGGTCCCCGATTCTCATGAAGCAGCCATCACTGAACCGGTAGAGCCCTTTTTTACATGTATGGTAGTGGATCTCAGGCCGGCGGTCGGATCTCACAACTATTATTTTTATCAGAACAAACGGGGTCAAGTCGTCTTTTGCATCACACCGGTTCCGGTCATCATCGGGACGGACAACAGGGAAACCTCTGTCTTCCTGCCACAGGTAAGTGCCCGAATGGTCGGGCTTCTGCCGCGTCTTAAGAACCTGCGGGTTCGAAGGATCTGGCGAGGTCTATACCCCATGTCGCCGGATGGATACCCCTTGGTAGGATGGAACAGTCAGGTGGAAGGTCTGCTGCACGCCACGGGAATGTGCGGCCAGGGTTTCATGCTGGGTCCCGGCATTGGGGAAGTTGTCGCCAGGCTCATAGCAAAGAAGACCACAAAGGAGGACGAGACGATCCTCAAAGGATTCTCGCCGTATCGGTCCTTTGGCGGAGAAGAGGCATTGAAATAGGGCTCAAGCAGCATCGGAATCCCTCGGTGGCGTCTCCATATTTCTGTGGTTAAACCGATGGATGCCGAACGGAAAAGCTTGACGCCTCTGATTTTTTTTGATAGTGAAATTCTGCACAAACTGTCGATTATATATTCGTTATGTTGGGTGTGAACAGCACATCGCGTGAATGGGGTCTTTCACCCTATAAGACAACGTCAAAACACTAATAAGGAGGAACTGAAAACATGGCGTACAATGCAGTAAAAATGGCAGACTGGCAGATTTCTGAAGCGGCCGAGAAGAACATGCCGACCCCGGAGGAATGGCGTGAACGGATGGGATTACAGAAGGACGAGCTGATTCCCTATGGACGTCTGGCAAGGCTCGATTTCATGAAGATCATGAAGCGCCTCGAGAAAAAGAAAGACGGTAAATACATTGAAGTCACCGCCATCACCCCCACGCCCTTAGGCGAAGGGAAAAGCACCACATCATGCGGCCTGATGGAAGGATTAGGCAAGATCGGCCTGAACGTGGGCGGCGCCCTTCGGCAACCATCAGGAGGTCCTTCCATGAACATCAAGGGGACCGCCGCCGGTGGCGGGAATTCTCTCCTCATCCCCATGACCGAGTTTTCCCTGGGTCTGACCGGTGATATCAATGATATCATGAACGCCCATAACCTGGCCATGGTCGCCCTGACCGCTCGAATGCAGCACGAGAGAAACTACAATGATGAACAACTCAGGCGTCTGACCAAGATGAAACGGCTGAACATTGACCCTACACGCGTTGAAATGGGATGGATCATCGATTATTGTGCCCAGTCCCTACGCAATATCATCATCGGTCTAGGTGGCAGAATGGACGGCTTCACCATGCAGTCTAAATTCGGGATTGCGGTTTCGTCAGAGCTCATGGCTATTCTATCTATTATCACTGACCTGGCCGACCTGCGCAAACGTTTGGGTGAAATCACTGTGGCCTTTGACAAGAGCGGAAAACCGGTCTTGACCAAGGACCTTCAGGTGGACGGTGCCATGACCGCTTGGATGCGAAATACCATCAACCCGACCCTGATGTGTACTGCTGAATATCAACCCTGCATGGTCCACGCAGGTCCCTTTGCCAATATTGCAGTGGGCCAGTCTTCTATCATCGCCGATCGGATCGGCCTGAAAACCTTTGATTATCATGTCACCGAGAGCGGCTTCGGCGCGGATATCGGTTTTGAGAAATTCTGGAATGTCAAATGCCGTTACAGCGGGCTCAAGCCCCACGTCTCCGTCCTGACTACAACCATCCGCGCCCTGAAGATGCACGGCGGTGGCCCCAAGGTCGTGGCCGGACTTGCTCTGGATCCGGCCTATCAAAAAGAGAATCTCAAGCTTCTCGAGAACGGAATCCCCAACATGGTCCACCATATCAACACCATCCGCAAGGCGGGCATCAATCCCGTGGTCTGCATCAACTGCTTCCATACGGATACCAAGAGCGAGATCGCCATGGTCCGCAAATACGCAGAGAAGGCGGGTGCCCGATGTGCCGTATCCACTCACTGGGCGGACGGCGGAGACGGTGCGGTGGAACTTGCAGAGGCCGTCAAAGAGGCCTGCAATGAGAAGAATAATTTTAAATTCCTCTATCCCTTGACGACAAAGCTGCGTGACCGGGTAGAGAAGATCGCAAAGATCGTCTATGGCGCCAATGGGGTTTCCTGGACCCCCGAAGCAGAGGCCAAAGCCAAGATGCTGGAGAATGCTCCTCAGTATGACGATTACGCGACCATGATGGTCAAGACCCACTTAAGTCTCACTCATGATCCGGCCGTCAAGGGAGTACCCAAGAACTGGGCCCTGCCCATCCGCGACGTCCTGATTTACTCCGGCGCCAAGTTCCTCTGCCCCTGCGCCGGAACCATCAGTTTGATGCCTGGAACCAGTTCCGACCCGGCCTTCAGGCGTGTGGATGTCAACACTAAAACTGGGAAGGTAAAGGGTTTGTTCTAGTCAAAGCCCGCTTCTTTAAAAACCTAAAAGGGAAGGCAGATATGCCTTCCCTTTTTTCTTCGCTCGATTCGCTGATCTTTCCTTTTCGTTCCCAGCTTATATCCTTTGATCACCCACGTCTTACAGCTATCTTGCGAGGCTTTGCCGCTTCCACCTTTGGAAGCCTTAGACGAAGCACACCATCCTGCATGGCCGCCTCAATCTTGCTTTGGTCAATAACCTGTGAAAGGGTGAACTGCCTGTAGTATTTGCCCGTGCGGTACTCTCTGATCACATCGACCTCGCCGGCCCCTTCCGGTAACTTGACGTTACCGTCCAGGCTAAGCACGTTCTCATGAAGGTCAATATCCAGGGAATCGGCTTTCACACCGGGCATATCAGCCAGAAGCGTGATCTCTGTGTCTGTCTCAAAGATGTCCACCGCCGGCGTAAAGACCGCGCCGGGCCTGGTCTGCTCGACAGGTGTGGTCACTTCTGCTTTCTCTTTTGCCTGAAGGGCTTTGCTTTCAGTCTCTGCCATTTCTTATCCCTCCTTTCCATCTTGTCAGGATGCCTTGATGGCAATCTGTCTGGGTTTTGCGGCTTCTGCTTTGGGCAACACAACCGTAAGAATCCCGTCCGCGCTACGCGCCTCTACCTTGCCCGTATCCACCTGGGACGGCAGGCTGACAATCCTACTGAATTTGCCCGCTTCCCTTTCTCTCCGATGATACTGGGCATTCTCGTCTTCAGCCGGGATCTCTCTCTCCCCTGAAAGGGAAAGGGTGTCCCCGGTCACAGAAATCTCCAACTCGTCCGGTTTAAGACCCGGAAGCTCCGCTCTGACATAGAAGCTGTTCTTGTCCTCGGTCACATTCATGAGAGGAAATACACCGGCTGTGGGTTCCTGAAAAAGACCTCTTGACAGGCTACCGGTAAGCCATTCCATCTGCCTTTGCATGCGTTCCAGTTCCTCAAACGGGTTTTCCCAACGCGATGCGGGCCGATCAGTCAATCTTTTCAATAACATGATTCATCCCTCCTTTCATTCGCTGTTAGGTTTATGTTTAAATTTGAGAAACGCCATAACCAGACATTATTACGCCTTCTGGAGATATAGATAATTCGGGTTTTGGGTTTGTCAATGGGATGCGAAAAACATGGCGCATGAAGGGTTTCAAGGCCTTTTCATCCAACATTCAAACATGAAAACACCCGGCAAAGAATTTGACGAAAACCTTATTGACAAATCCGGCCAAGTGATTATTTTTCTCCCGAATACGCATTTATTATCATCATAACAATTAGTTATATATGATTCACTGATTGCCTATCGGACTTCTCTTGAAAAACAGATCATCAACCCAAATAGCTGTTTCATCTATTCTCGAAAGGAGGTTATTGGAAATGAAGATTAGGCCTTTAAACGACAGGGTGCTGGTCCTGAGGGTCGACGGGGAGGAAAAGACCGCGGGCGGAATCATCATTCCGGATACGGCCAAAGAGAAACCGCAAGAAGGAAAGGTCGTTGCCGTGGGGCCTGGGAAAACTGACGATGCTGGGAAACGGGTTCCGCTCGAAGTCAAAAAGAATGACCGTGTATTGTTCGGGAAATATTCGGGAACCGACATCAAAATCGATGGAGTCGAACATCTTATTTTGCGTGAGGATGACATCCTCGGGATCATTAAAAAGTAGATAGAGGAGGTGTTAAGCGATGGCAAAAAAGGAGATCAAGTACGGTAGCCTAGCTAGAGAGAAAATGATGAGAGGGGTGGATAGCCTCGCCAATGCCGTTAAGGTCACCCTTGGCCCCAAGGGTCGCAATGTGCTCATTGACAAGTCATGGGGGTCTCCCACGACAACAAAGGACGGCGTAACCGTGGCCAAGGAGATAGAACTGGAGGACAAGTTCGAGAACATGGGGGCCCAGATGGTCAAGGAGGTGGCATCAAAGACATCCGATATGGCCGGTGATGGAACGACCACGGCAACGATCCTGGCGCAGGCCATCTATCGTGAGGGAACAAAACTGGTTGCAGCGGGAGCTAATCCCATGTCTATTAAGAGGGGGATTGAAAAGGCCGTTCAAATCACCGTTGACGAGCTAAAAAAGATCTCAAAACCCACCAAAGACAAAACGGAAATCGCTCAGGTAGGCACGGTCTCTGCTAACAACGACCGCACCATAGGAGACATTATTGCCGAGGCCATGGAAAAAGTGGGCAAGGAAGGCGTGATCACGGTTGAAGAGGCCAAAAGCATGGAGACGAGCCTTGAGATGGTGGAAGGCATGCAGTTTGATAAGGGTTATTTGAGTCCCTATTTTGTAACGGATCCGGAAAAGATGGAGGCCCATCTGGATGAGCCCTATATCCTGCTTCATGAGAAAAAAATCAGCAACATGAAGGATATGTTGCCCCTCCTGGAGCAGATCGCCAAGTCCGGCAAGCCTCTTCTGATTATTGCGGAGGATGTAGAAGGCGAAGCCCTGGCCACCCTGGTTGTGAACAAGATTCGAGGAACACTCAAAGGCTGTGCGGTAAAAGCGCCTGGATTCGGTGACCGCCGCAAGGCCATGCTCGAAGACATTGCTATTTTGACGGGCGGTCAGGTGATCAGCGAGGACCTGGGGCTTAAGCTCGAGAATCTGACTCTTAAGGACCTGGGTACGGCAAAAAAGATCACCATTGATAAGGACAACACCACCATCGTGGACGGCGGCGGAAACAAAAGCGCCCTTGAAGGCCGCGTAAAGCAGATCCGTGTCCAAATCGACGATACCACGAGTGACTATGATCGTGAAAAACTTCAGGAGCGTCTGGCCAAATTGATCGGCGGTGTGGCCGTGATCAATGTGGGTGCGGCTACCGAGGCTGAGATGAAGGAGAAAAAGGCCAGGGTCGAGGACGCCCTTAATGCCACACGGGCCGCTGTCGAGGAAGGCATTGTCCCTGGCGGCGGTCTTGCCCTCATTCGCGCCATGGCTGCATTGGAAAAAACGACATTGGAGGGTGAAGAGCAACTGGGTGTGAACCTCATCAAGCGGGCACTGGAGGAACCTGTCAGGCAAATCGCCAACAATGCCGGGTTCGAGGGCTCTATTGTGGTCCAACGTTTGATGGAGGGAAAAGGAAATATTGGATTCAATGCGGAGACCGGTGAATACGAAGACATGGTTAAGGCCGGCATCATCGATCCCACCAAGGTCACGCGATTCGCCCTTCAAAACGCGGCATCCGTGGCCGGACTCCTCATGACCACAGAGGCCATGGTAGGGGAAAAACCGGAGAAGAAGAAAGCATCGGCTGCCCCGCAGATGCCGATGGATGATATGTACTAAAAGAAGCGGAATGGCCCGGGCTGAGGCACTCTCGGACCGGACTCAAAGATGGTGGGACGGTTGATGAAAAGGAACGGAATGACTGGATCGAAGCTGCCCGCAGCCCGTCCTCCGTCCCGCTGAAGCGGGACTACGGATGGACAAGCCACGGGGAATGCGCTCGCTGTGCATTTTCAAGGCTATCTACGCCGCTGATGTTTAGCGCGGCATTTGCCCTACTGTCGTCTCAAATGGATTTCCCGAGCCAGTGTTCACATCAGCATCGTCAAGATCGCGATAAAGCTGTTCCGTCTTTCCTCTATTTTTTCGGTCAAACGCAGCCCATTCCGCTACTGGCGCGCAAATTCTTTGTTTGAGACGTGTTCCTGTGAATGAACGGGTGCGGCATTCTAGTGTGTAATCGTCACTGGTCATACTATATTCCGATTCCCCTTTTGCAGATACCTGGCCCGTTTCATTCGGAGAAGATGCGATCTCTTTTCCAAATCCAAGTCTTTTCTCCACACAGGCATAATAACCGACAGAACCGGTTACATGACCAAATCTTATACATTCATTACTGGCAATTCTATATCGCCTGGAAGGATCATCTTTATAATCGCCAGTTGTAGCACACCCAGTCATAATGACCACTGCTGTCAGTAATAGCGAGCCGAGAAATATTCTTTTCGGTAACATCATATTGGGCCTCCTAAAATAATTCTTGTTTATTCTGAAAGCCAAAAACCTTCCCGAGCCGATATAGATCTCTCAACTCTTACGAAGCCGTTCTTTGATTTCCTCTACCTGTTTCTTTCCCTTGAGCCTGTATATCTTTTCTATAACATAATACTGTGTACCCGAAGAGTGTCTTATATAAATCCTGCCAATGCCCGCTGGAATACTATGTTCTGTGCTCTCAACCCCAATTGTACGTTGTTTTGAAATATATGGGTCTATCGGCATATCCAACACGAGCAGATAATACTCGTTCCGATTGGCTTGGAGGATGACAGACTGATCATCGACCTCTTCAAAACTTGATTTCTTAACCCTCATTATTTCATTGACCGATTTAAGCTGATCATCAAGGTTATACTTTTCGGGTAAGTTACTCGATTTTTCAGGTAAGCCACTCGGTGTTGTCGAACATGACACGACCATCATGAAAAAAACAAGAATAGAGGAAACCCTTATTTTCACATTCATTTTTCCATCTCCTTTTCGTTAGTATGTATATGCGGATGGTGAATAATGACTCTTAAATGTCTTTTTAGATATTCAGAGAACCGTTGACTCCAGAACGGTCTGTGTAGTTGAAGGCGCTATAAGAACCGAAACGGGCACGATTGAGATATTTCTCGGCGCCTTCGGCGATAGCAGCCTTGGGATTCAGCGCCATGACCTTGTCGAATTCGAATCTGGCTCTTCTAAATTTACCCTCAGAACAATAGATAAAGCCTCGATAAAGATATACATTAGCATTCTGGGTTCTAAACGCCAAGGCCTTTTTTGATCAGGCATGGCTTTTTCATTCATGCCTTTTTATTGATTTAAAAAGCCCCGGTTTTTGTAGGCAGCAGCAAACTGAGGATTAACTGTAAAAGTTAAGATCTTCACGTACACATTCGGGAATTAGAGAGTGGTAGTCAGTCTCCTCTTCGGTTAGAGTGTTTTCACCACAAAAACATACAACCGAAAGGTGGAGAACATGACTGCCGAGAAGAAGGTAGCACACATAAGAGACTTACATTGCTACAACTTCCTGAAAAACTCCGAAACGTATTAGAAGCCATGGTGGAGGAAAAGCGCCTGGTCAATCTAAAAAACGAGGCAATTGAGATCCTTTCAATGGTCGTCGCCTCCATAAAAACTGCTCGCTACCGCAAATAATCCTCAACCCCTAATCCGAAATCCGCAATAAGATTCGCTGTCCACGTCGGCGAAGCGCCTCAGCTTCCATCGGCGGAAAAGGTAATCGGCGTTATAGATGGTGCCGTTGTGGGTGCCGATCACCTCCCCGGCGCGTCCCGCTTGAGGTGAAGAGCCTCCTACCGGGAATATTTCTTGACAACTAATGGCATTAACCGGTAAATTTTATTACCAGATCTAATAGCAACCGGAAAATCTTATGGCCAGGAGAATCCGCTGATTTCAGCGGATAGAATTCTGGCTCCCCGTGTGCAACCCTCTTCATAACCGTTCTCTTTCTCGCGCAGTTAACCGAAGTCCTCCAATATGAATGGGTTATCAAAGAACAGGCCGTTCCCGGTGAGGCGGAAGCGGCGTCAATGTCGATTTCCCACAATCAGGCATTTTCTTGAAATCATCTGTGAGATGCACTCAATTCCCCAAAAAATGCCGCTTACCATATTCAGATCTTTTTCGCTATATAAAAACCGTAGCTGTAGTAGTCGCGGTATTTTTCATAAAGGGCTATTTCGTGCTGTTCCGCTTTGACGATGGCCTTTGCCGGGTCGCTCCAGCCTTGTCGCTCAAGGAACGCGTCAAAACGGCTCTGCATGGGCCGATAGTAATTTTCGATCCAGCAATACGTCGGCAGGTAAAAATATGCCTCGGGGCAATAGCTATGCTGCTCGAGGGTTCCGATCTTTGCCGAAGCAACATTAATCTCCGGGTACTCTTCGTCCCAGTGGGACTGAAGCTCAGGCGGCCTTGATTCGCTAAGCCACGTAATTTCCGAAATGATGAGCTTTCCTCCAGGCTTCAAGAATCGGCTCCAAGCCGCCACACCGGCCTCAAAGCCCATGTTGTAGATCGCTCCCTCAGACCAGATAACGTCGAACTCTTCATCAGAAAAAGGCAATGCCTCCATGGAGCAGCTCAAGGTGGTGATCTTCTCCGCGACACCATGGTCCTTCGCTCGGGTTTGAAGTTCGTCCAGAAACTCCGGCAGGGAGTCCACGGCGGTTATTCCGGCATCCAGCTCCTTGGCGAGGAGGATGGTTGAAGCGCCCGTGCCGCACCCAATATCCGCAATCTTCAAACGGCGCGACCGGTCGAGTCCGGCCAACGCAATCGCCTGTCTTGTTTCAGTTTCCCCGCCTGGACCTTGCCGTGTCGCAGGAAGGTGGAGGTCTATGAGCAGTTGGAAATCGTTCATGGCTTTTCCTTTGTCATCATTTATTGTTTTTGGGATGCAATCTCCTGAATGGGAATAGAATAGACCCTATATCTGTTGGCCCAAAACCGTACTGATCAGTCACCTCCGCGCTCGTTCCAACATTTCTGCCTGGCGCAACGGTCTAATCATCAGGCCCCCGGTGAGCGGTTGCGTCTTCGTCGACCCAGTCCTCTTCGGTATAGGACATGCCTTTGCGCCCAGGCACCTTGCGTGTCGGTCCGGACTTGTAAAGAGCGCAGCTTTTGGGGCCGTAACAGAAGGTCTCGAAACGGTATTGTTTCTTGGACGGATTCCAGTGGTCGATGATCATCTCCACCGGCATTCGACAGCCCCAGATACAGGTCATGCACCTGGTATCATACGTTCGGGCGTCCAGACGCCGATGTCCACGGCTGCGATAGGTCTCCAGGTCAGGCGGCACGCCCAGAAACGGCGGACCAGCCGGGGGATCACCTTCAGTCTCTTTCAGTATCTTCAAACCGCTTGCCTTGTAGAATCCGGCCGTTTCAAGCCGCGGGTCAGGAACGGGAACAGCCAGGCCGCTGGCTTCCATGCCGACTCGAAATCGATACTTCGCCTGTGCGGCCTTCCCGAGCGCAATCTGGAATTC
>JAFGFY010000274.1 GCA_016930795.1 Deltaproteobacteria bacterium | reverse complement strand
TATTGTTTAAGAATATATGTTTCCTCTCGATACCGCGCCCCATCACATGGCGTAAAACCCCGGGCGCATCTAATCTGGCTAATCTAGCCATTTCTGAAAGATATCATATCAGGACAAAAGCGTAATGCACGTTCTGCACGAACGTGCCATTTCACGTGGGAATTATTTCATGGTGAACCGTCGATAAATGTCAAGGAAAATCGGCTTTTATAAATGGGGAGAATTGGAGAAATTAGACCCCTTGACGACTAGCGTTAAATGTCTGCAATTTCGCACGAGGTGTCAACACCAGGGAGGTTTCGTTTTTCTGATGAAATCGATAGATTGGAAGGAATTCAAGACTTCCCAAATTATTATTGAATCGTGACGCGGTCGGGCGGAGCGCGAAGGTACCAACGGCTCCAAGAACCTTGCCTGTGGCCTGTGAATCCACCGTGCTCCTCGCCGTCTGTTTGATACCCGCCGGAACCGGTGGTTGGCTAGTGTCATTCCTTTTTCCATTTTATCTGTATCATCATTTCGTTTCGCCGTAAAAAGGGCAAGGTCCATGGTGGATCATATCCTGCATACATTGGGGATGAGATAGGCACATATTCCTTCAGGCCTGCTAGCCAATTTTGAAGCTCATTGGTCTTCCTCTCATTGCGGCTCTTGCTCCCAACCCAGATGTAACGAAGGGCTGCAATATATCCTTGCAGGGGCAGTCTCAAAGCTGACCCTCTTGTCTTTTGGAGTTGGCAGATCCTCCATTTTATACGCGGAAGGCATTATGAAGGTCATCACCCATCCTTCCTCACTTGGACGTTGGATTACAGGGGCGGTCATTTGGAGTTTCTCACTCTCCGAGGTCGGCTTCTGCACAACCGGAGCGGTCATTGCAATCTTTTGCTTTTTTTTATTGTCACCAAAAATATAACCAGCCAGCTCCCATCAAGGCCGTAAACCCATAGCGTCCCTTGGCATTCACATTCGCCCCATGGTCCAACAAAACCTGCACAGTTTCTATATGCCCAGTTACAGTCGCTCTTCTCAGAGGGTCATTTTTGACCGCATCTTTTACGTTTACATCTGCCCCGCTTTCAATCAACAATTTTACCATTCCGGTATGCCCCTCTCCTGCGGCCAAATGTAGAGCTGTCCAGTCGCTGCCTTCCAGTTTCGCATTTACGTCCGCCCCTTTCGTTATCAAATCCTTCACAGCGCCAATGTCCCCCCTACCTGCCGCTTTGATCATATTTTCATTCACTTCAGATGAATATCCGGTGCTCAGGATTAGCAATACGACTGAAAAGGCTAAGGTTACTTTGAACAAGTTCATGACAATTATCGACCTAATTTTTTTGCTGCCAACATGAGTTTCTCCAAAAATTTGATCGAAATCATTTCTTATTCGATTTATTTCGGTGATAAATTATTTTCAGGAAGATCTTTCTTCTCTAAAGAAAGGCACATACTCTGGTCATCACGCCGGCATTTTTAAAGGTTTTCCCCATGGGAGCGTTCTTTTAGTCCGACAAGAAAAAAAAGAGCTTCACAGATATCACAATCAACAGTTGGTCACCTATTTCCAAGTCAGATTTGAATAAATCGCCTTTATGGAAGGCGCATTTTCGAAAACGGAATAACAAAATGCCAAAAGATAGACCCGTTGTTTCCATCCCTGTCTCACTAAGGGTATGGTGGCTTTAGAAATTAGAAGTTAAGACTCCTGGTAGGACAAGAATCGCCCCATCAGGAGCTTGAGTTGCAGATTTTGAGGTGGGTCTCCATGGGGATTCTCCAAAGAGTGGAGCCATAAAACGTGAGGGATTATTCATTCCAATTTAATGCGAATTGGTGAAGAATGTCAAAAAAATTAAACCACAAAAATATAAATTTATTAAATTTCAGAGAGTTGTGGGGTTTTTGCGATTTTGCGTGGAGTTTCAATACAAGGGTGTTTTCACTTTTCTGTAATTATTAATAAACTGGAGCGGTTCCAGGCTTCCGGACTAAATCTGAATCTTCTATGGTTTCGTGGAGGTCTAGTTTGCATCAGTCCCAACCCGGCATGTATTGGGAAACATTTTCCGATTGTATTGATATCTGCAACTAACAGATCATCAGCGTTTGAATAATAATCCTTAATTTTTGAAAAAGATTCTTATTGAATTATTAAGGGGACTGCATGGGATTGTGTATACACCACCATCTCAATTTTGAAGAACGGCCGGATTCAACAGTGTCACACCAGAGCGACCAAGCCTTCATACGGAGATGAAACGTCGGTGTGATATCAATCCGATGCAATGTCGTGTGAGAACATCACTCCTTTTCTGAATCAGTCTTATCATTCTCACAGATTTCGGGAGGTGCATAATGTCGAGGCAGGATCGATAGCCCTGCTCAGGGTGGGGTCGACTCTCCATGATATGCGTGCCGAGCTCTTGTGTCTTGGGACCGTTCTTTGCGGTCCAGTGGATAATCCTGGAGGGGGTCCATTCCAGATACCTTTGATGGGACTTGGGCATGTGCTCATGAAGGACGGTAAAGCCCCCCTGCCGATAGCTTCTTTGGTGGCTGGCCACCCGGCTTGTTTTTGAAGAGGATCTCAACGGTGGTTGCCGTCATCTGTACATCGACCTGTTCCCGGGCAAGCTGATAGGGAACACTGTAAAAATGGCGGTCGATCTCGATATGGTAGTCGATATTGACTTTGGCATTTTTCCACGTTGCGTATTCATAGGGTTTGGTTGGAAGGGTTTTGAGGGCGGGTCTATCGAGGGATTCCAAGAGTTCCCGGCGGGTAGTATCGAGTTTTTGGAACTTGCGGTTGTTGAGCTTTATAAGTTCCTTGGCAATGGTTCGGTTGAGTTCAGCCACGCTGAAAAAGGTATGGTTTCTAAGAGCCGCCAGGATCCAACTCTCCGCTACGAAGACGGCCGATTCCACCTTGGCTTTGTCTCGAGGACGACGGACTCGGGCCGGGATGACCGCCGTGGCGTAATGTTCGGCAAGGTCCTGATAGGTGGGATTGACGTCCGGTTCATATCTACACGGATGGGTCACACCGGTTTTGAGGTTGTCCGGGACAAGGATCTCGGGCAAGCCGCCGAAGAACTCGAAGCGTGAACATGGGATCGGATCCAGAAAGGGAGTTCCTGGGACGGGGTGGCTTCGGCAAAGGTATAGCTGCTGGCCCCAAGGACGGCGATAAATATCTCAGCTTGGGTGATTTCTCCGGTTACAGGATCGATGATGGGAAAGGTCTGCCCTCAGTAGTCGACAAAGAGCTTCTCTCCGGCCCGATGTTCCTGCCGGAGCGTGACATCGAGTTTGTTTCGCCATTGCCGATAGAGACGGCAGAACTGGCTTTGCTGATACCCGTCCGGATGGGCCTCCTTGTATTCGTACCAGAGTAACTGGAGCGTTACGCCTTTCCTCCTGAGTTCCCGGTGTAAATGCTCCATGGACGGCATGGATCGCTCTGAAGATGCTATGGTGGGCTTAAGGGAAAAGAGCAGGGCCTCAAGGTCTCCGTCGTCCAGACCAGTATCCAAAGGCCAGGTGAGCTCCGCCCTCTCTGCCCGGTTCAAATACTCACTGACCGTGGTGCGGGAGATCTTGCAGCTCAGAGCAATTTTTTTGTTGGAGTGGCCGTGATACCACTTGAGTCTCAGGACCTCTTTGATCTTGCGCATGGATAATCTCCTGCCAGCCATGTTGACCTCCTGATATTTTTTCAGAAGGTTCTCGACCGGGGTTTCAATTATCCAGCGTCTCTTCGATTGCCCCGCCATGGGGGTGCCGGAATCGCCCAAAATACTCACGATATTGTTAGAAAAAATCTTGACATAACCAGCCAGTCGAAAATATCCTCATACAGGGGGCTATTTTACACCATGACACGATACCTCCAAGGAGTGCATTATTTACCGGTTTGGGGCTTCTGCATGTCGGGTGGGTTTCAACCCCATTAGTAATTTTTAGTTGCGTGAACATGAAGTAAAAATAGATGTAGGATAAGAATAAAATATAAAAGATATTCCTCTACCTAATCTGAACTCCTATTAAAGAAGGAGTATTCTCATGGCTGTAGCAGCAGAAACTTGTCCTCAGTGCGGCGGGTCAATCGCCCATGGATATGGTAACAAGGTAACCTGCCAATATTGCGGTTCATCTCTTGTAAGACTAAATCAAATGCCTCCTCAAATCCCTGGCGGTGAGCCTCCTCCTGTTCCCGGAGCAAATCAGGATGCAGCCGCTGCAGGTATGTGGGGCGTTCGCATGAAAAGGGCTACTTATACTGATGTAAAGAGCGGCCTTGTCGCCTGGCAGTGGCTCATTCCCGCAGACTGGGAGTTCAAAGGCGATATCTGGTGGCGTGACAGTGCTACTTTGCCTGCAATTCCATCCTTCCGAGCGTGGAACCCTAATGGCTCCGAGCAAATTGAGTGGTTACCGACAATTCCCTGTATGTGGCACAAAAATATCCTTACCGACGCGCTGACCAAACTGGGGAAAACCGCACATTTTTTCAAAGAAGACGGCATTGAGAGCCGTGCACCGCTGACTTCACCTGAAGTACTGCGCAGTCTTGTAGTTCCGCGATACAGAGGTCTCCTTGAAGGTCAGGGTTCAAACATGTCTATTTCATCGCAGTCAGAGACACCTGAATTCTCTTCTCAAATAAAATCAAGCATGTGGGATTTTAGCGGCGGATTCAAAGATTACTTTAGTAAAAAGAAAATCAAACAGCGTATGGAGCAAAGCAAGGAACTATTAAAACAAATTCCAGGACTCGAATCTGCCGGAAGAGGCTTGAAGAACCTGGTATCACCGCGATACAAGCCTTATGGTGTTCCTGTTCGCATTGTTAAAGAAGAATTAATGCCCAAACTAGCTCTGTCACTTCGCGGCGGCCAGGAAGATGTTTTTAATCCCCTTTCATCGGACGGTGCGAGAATTCGCATCAGCTATAACCTCGATGGCAAACAGATGGAAGAAGATATATTCTGTGTTGTCTCGAAAGTTGTCACTCAGACAGGCATGGGGCTCGGGAAGCAGGAACATATTTTCTGGACGGCTGAAGCACTATATGCATTTCGAGCTTCAGCGGGAAATCTCGACGCAGTAGGGCAGGCGTGTATGGCATCAGTAAAATCTTTTCGTATGAATCCACAATGGCTTCAGGCTTGCCGGGCAGAGAGCAATAGAATATTACAGGTAAGGGCTATGTTAGCGAAAATGATGCAGCAAATGGCGGCGGATCAACGCCGCTCCCTACAGCAGCTTGGCGACCTCTCCCGTTCGATAAGCGACGCTGGGGACAGTATTATGGGTGGCTACTGGGAGCGGTCGGCTGCCCATGATAGAATGGGCGAAAATATCAGTGAAGCTATTCGAGGCGTGGATTCCTATATCGATCCGACATCAGATTATACCCCGGAGCTTCCAGGTGGTTACGACCATGCTTGGAGTAACGGCCTGGGTGAGTATATTGTCGCGAACGATAGCTTGTATAATCCGAATTTGAATTCTAATATGAACTGGACGGAGATGGAGCGACGCTCTTAATCATCATGGGCTTCTTCATCGTTTGTAGTTCTTCAGAGAATGGACAGTCCATGTTGAAAAAACAACTTGACAGGAGACTAAAATGGCACTGTTTGATAAAATACGCGGCGAATTTATTGATATTGTAGAGTGGACCGATTCTTCGAATGACACTATGGTCTATCGTTTCCAGCGATATAACAACGAAATAAAAATGGGAGCGAAACTGACTGTTCGCGAAGGCCAGGTTACTGTATTTGTCAATAAAGGCCAGATTGCGGATGTATTCGAACCTGGCATGTACACGCTTGAGACCGACAACCTGCCAATCCTGTCAACTCTAAGAGGCTGGGTACACGGATTCAACAGTCCCTTTAAAGCTGAAATTTACTTCGTTAACACGAGACGCTTTACTGACTTGAAATGGGGTACAAAGCACCCGATAACCTTAAGAGATGCTGAATTCGGCGCAGTGCGGCTGCGCGCCTTCGGAACGTATGTTATTAAGGTTGTCGATGCACGCGCTTTAATCCGTGAAATCGTAGGAACTGACAGTCACTTCACTACAGGTGAAATTACAGAACAACTTCGAAATTTAATTGTCTCACGTTTCGCCGACATAGTAGGCGAGAGCAAGATACCGGTACTCGACCTTGCTGCGAATTATGAGGAACTTGGAAATTTTGTTACAGATAAAATCAAGCAGAACTTCACAAATTATGGACTGGAACTTTCTAATATGCTCGTGGAGAACATATCCCTTCCAGATGCAGTCGAGGAAGCACTCGATAAGCGTGCAAGCATGGGTGCTATCGGTGACCTGCAAAAATATACCCAATACCAGGCAGCTAACGCAATGGAAGAAGCTGCAAAGAATCCAAGCGGCATGGCAGGTGGAGGAATGAGCATGGGTATGGGTTTCGCTATGGCTAACCAGATGGGAAATGCAATGGTAAATCAGCAGAGACAAGGCCAGCCTGAAACTCCGCCGCCTCTACCACAATCGCCCAAATACTACGTCGCTATCGAAGGCAAGCAGGCAGGCCCGTTCGATGTCACTGCATTGCAGCAGCATATCCAGAGCGGCCAATTAACCCCCCAGACTTTAGTTTGGCGCGAAGGCATGAGCACATGGTTACCCGCAGACCAGGTTGCTGAGCTTCAATCCCTGTTCAATTCTACGCCCCCTCCCCTGCCGTCATAGCTTTAAAAAGGATCAACAACAACCAATCGAATAAGGGATGCAATTGTTGAAACAGACTTGAGGGTCTGCGTTCGTGTTTTTATGTCGGTAGCATCATTGCGAATTATTGATTCGCGCAGCCCGCTTAAAAATTGTATTTTCCAGCCTACAAACAGCCTCTTGATTAGCGGATTTAAATAAATCAGGGTTCATGGGTACACTCATGAACCCTTTTTTTCGGTTTTCCGCCCCTTGAATCTGGCTCTTGAAAAACATTGACCGGGCAAAAGCACAGCCTTATTATGAATCTTACCCAGACATAAGGAGAATCTGACAATGCCAAGAATAAAGCACCGGCGTCTATTCCCTGTAATGATCTTCATTTTTGTTTTGTTGGGTTTCGTTATCTGCGCCCAGGGCCAGTGGGGTCCGCCTGGCGGACAACAATATCAAACGCCACAGTATCCAAGCCAAAACCCATCTTATCC
>JAFGFY010000273.1 GCA_016930795.1 Deltaproteobacteria bacterium | reverse complement strand
GGGGTCATGAGGCTCTACAGCGGGGTGCCCCGGGATTTCAATCAGGACGAGATCATGCTTGCTTCAGCCATTGCCCATCAGGGCGGGCTCGCCATTCAGAATGCATCCATGTATCTGATGCTGAAGCAGGATATCAAGGACCTTAAAGATGATATCTGGAGCCACAGGTCATGGTTCTAGAAACAGAGACATTTATAAATCCGTTATACATGATTTCGAACACCAAGGAGGAAAGATAATGCCTGGCAGGACTATAGATGAACTCAAGCTAGGAGATTATGCCGAGGTAGCAAAGACCGTCACAGAGACCGATGTATACCTTTTTGCAGGCATAACCGGCGATCTTAACCCGGCACACGTCAATGAAGAATATGCAAAGAACACGTTTTTCCAGACCCGGATCGCACACGGCATTTTGCTGGCAGGATTCATTTCCGCGGCAATCGGCATGAAGCTGCCCGGCCAAGGAACTATCTATATCCGTCAGGAACTGAATTTCCTGGCGCCTGTGCGCATCGGCGATACTATTATCGCACGGGTTGAGGTTGCCCGGATGGACACGGAAAAAAACCGGGTTGTACTGAAAACCACATGCACCAATCAGGAAGCCGTTGTTGTCCTTGAAGGAGAAGCACTGGTGAGTCCCCCGAAAAGGCCGAAAAAATGATCTTCACGGTTGTTCGGATTTCAACGTAAAAGAATAGGCGGGCTTTACATCCTGGTCCGCCCCGGTGCGCGCAATCCTATTGTTAATAAATGTCTTGCCATAGCCTGAACAAACAGATAAGAGAGCCCGGACATGGCTTGAAAAATACCGATATACAAGGAGAAAACATGAACTGGACAAAAGATCTTCCTCAGGAACCCGGATATTACTGGATTCTTGACCATGATGAAGACGGCTCTGCGTTGATGAATATTGTTGAACTGGTACAGATGCCTGATGACAAGGCACTTATTGAAGAGTTTATGGAATGTGAGGACGAGGGTGAGGTAGAGGCTCTTCTCGGCAAACTGGTAATGCTTACCCCGGGCGACTCGTATGTTCAGATCCTGGATGAGCTGTCTATGGAAGGCCTTTTCTGGTATGGCCCGCTTGATCAGCCGGAAGCGCCTGCTGAATCATAATCTGCTAAACCAGCCGAATGCTAGCATGAAGGCTGGTTTACGCCTTTTTCCCTCTGGCGGCTTTCGCCTTTACGTCTGATGAAGCCTTTTTCGATTTAGGAGATTTATTTCCTGTTGTTGTACTCTTTTCCCTGCTGGCTGCGGCTCCAGACACAGAAGAACTCAGCATATTCGAAAAGTTGTTCATAAGTTTTCTGAACTGGTCATCCTGATTCTGTATCAGCGACTCAAACCCCTTGAGCCCTTCTTCTTGATCAGACAGCTGTTTGTCGAGGATCTTCTGCAAATCCGATATGTTTTCTTCCTGCAGGGCTGCCTTTTTCTTCAGATCCTCATTCTCTCTGAGCAGTTCCAGATAGTCACTCCTTGGGACAAGATCCATCATGGCAATAAAATCTTTGAATGCCGTGTTGAAATCCTGCATCGCCTTCTCCCAGATATCCAGATAATCGGGAGCATTTTTCTTAAAGAACCCGATCCCGTATATATTTCCGAGCATCTCGGCCATATCGTCAAAGGAGCTGAAATCCCCTCTCATCAGTTTTGAAAAATCCTCGAGCTGTTTCTGCCCCTTTGCGGCATTGAGAAGCATTGTCCCCCACAATTCGAGAAATTGTCTGTCCATAATCATTTCCCTTTCCCTGCATTATCAAGATCGAGCTGATACAATACAGGTCCGCGATAATTTTTTTCGCCGAAACTTTTGTGCAGTGCAAATTCTGAATTCGGATTTGACCATGATGTTGCAATGGCAAGATGTCCTTTAGGAAATACAGTGACCTCGGCATCTATGTAATCCAGCGGTGCAAGAGCGGTTTCCTTCTCCACCAGGTCGTCATTCTCTCCATAGCAGATCAGCCATTTGATCCCTTTTTCAGGTATTCTCTTCAGATTGAGTTCTCTGCCAAACAGTCTTACCGGCAGGGTTCCATCTTGAGTAATGGGGATATTGTAGGAATCAAAGCTCATCTTTGTAATTGCAAGGGGGAGATCGTTCCTTTCATATGCAAGCCAGTAATTGACAGCCAATGCACTCTTGTTGAACCGAGCGCCGGATTTATCGTTGTCCTGCAACATTACGATATCCCGATAAAAACTCACAAGCGGATATTCATCCTGAATAGCCTTGAGTTTATACACCCATCCCATGAGCTTGCCGTCTGCAACCTTGTTGCCGTTCGGTAAAGTTTTGGTGCCGTAGGCCAGATCATTGAAGCGGGGCGGAAGGTTCTTCAAGAACGTCGCAAGTCCCTTGCTTCGGGTGCCGTCCATGGGAGACACGCACGTTATAAGTGCATCGACAAGACCGTCGAGCTCTCCGGAGAGTATATTACACAGCGATGAAAAGCCTCCCTGGCAGTATCCATTGAGTGTTACAGGCCTGCTATGCTTATCCTTGACTGTTTCACAGAAGAAACGGGTATCCCTGGCATCATCCTCGCCGGTCATCAGCTGAAAGGCAGGGGTTGTTGCTATATCCCTCATGATGCGGATATAGGTTGGGATTCCCTGGTTGGCAAAGGAGTGTACATAGCTTTTCTTGTCCTTCGGCAAAAAAGCCAGAACGTTTGTGCCAAGAACAAATGGGGGTATGATGATGACAGGTTTTCCATTCTCTCTGACCTTGATCCTCCTGTTGGTGGGTAATACCTGGTAGAGAATGAAGCGGTCGGTCTCTGCTGTTTTTATGTAGCCGCCGTCATCGAAATGAAAACCGTATTCATCCCTGATGGCTTTGATGGCCCTGGGATATTCATGGACCACCTTCTCCAGCAAGAGAGCCTGCCTTGAAGACAGCGAATCAATTCCCTCTCCCTCAAGGGAGAACACTGTATTGAGCCAGGCCGAAAACGCCTTGCTGAACTCGCGGATATGATAATCGTTCATGACGCCCTGCGAACTTTTAACTGCTTCTTCCGCAATTTTGAGGTTGAGTAAAAGGATATCCGCGTAATCCCTTATGCTTTCGATCGGATCAGTAGTTGACAGACGATCTTTTTCAACTGAGCTGAAATAATTGACAGCGATCCAGTAGGAATCGACAAAGTCATGAAAATATTTCAACACACCGTCCCAGTACAGTTGAACAGCCCTTGTCTTTTCTGCTGCTGCATTGAGAAGTTTCTCATTCATGTTGAGGTATCCATCTAAACTGGCCTTGAGCGATTCATACAGGTACAGGTATTGATTGTCCTTATCTGTCATTATCTACCCCCACACTGGTTGGCTGGTTTCTCTGATTATTTTTTCGCCTTTTCGGTGACGGAAAAATAATCTTCTACCTTCTTGAAGTTGTCGTCGACGGCCTTTTTGAAGTCATCACGGCCTTTCTTATATGCCCCAATCCACTGATTGAGTACATTTTTACCATCATCAGGCAACCAGCTTGCCTGATCGAGTACTGTCTGCATCATCTTTTCTGTCTGCTCCTGAAGCATTACCATGGCAGTGAAGCTGTTATCGAACGATGTCTTGTGAAAGTCTATCATTTGCTTTACAAACTGTTTCTGATCCATTTCTTCCTCCTTTTATAACTAAATGTTGATTGATGATGTTAAAAATGACTCTGCCTTTGTGTATCCGTCACTTACTGCCTTCTTGAAGTCATCGCGACCCTTCTTGTAGATTTTGGACCATTCGGCCATAGCACCTTTTCCTTCTTCCGGTATCCATGTCGCCTGGCCCAGAAAGGCAGTTGCCATCTTCTCTGCCTGGTCCTGAAGTGTGACGATTGCATCGAAACCTTTCTCAAATGCGGACCTCTGAAAATCTATAACCCCTTTAACAAATTGCTTCTGTTCCATATTTCCCTCCCTGTTTTCTTTTCAGTGCTTCATGATGCATTAATATAGTGTTTAAAATTTGTTTGTCAAGACCTAATATTGCAATGCAACAAATTAAAAATGCTATCTGGTTTATATAATAAACAATTTTAACAAATTGATAAATAAAGATATAATGACAACTTAACAAGATTGACCTGCTGTTTAAAAAGATAAATATATTGCAAATGACAATATATGGCATATTTTATTTTATTATGGTAAGGTATTGCCGATTCAAACAAGGGCTGTTAAGGCAAAATGCACTGCAGCAGAAAACAAATTGAGCAGGCTCAATATTACGGCAAAGATATGCAAGAAAAGATCATGTATAAAAAATACGGAAACAGGCGGTTATACGATACAAAAAAAAGCGCCTATGTAACCTTGAGCCAGGTCGCGGATATGATCAAGGCGGGGCATGAGGCAGAGGTTATCGATGCAAAGACGAAGGAAGACGTAACCGCCTTTATCCTTACCCAGATAATCCTGGAAGAGGCGAAGAAGAAAAATGCCCTCCTTCCCGTCCCGCTGCTGCATCTGATTATTCGATATGGGGAGAACGTCCTTCAGGAGTTTTTCAACAAATATCTGCAACAGATTATTCAAAATTACCTGGAATTCAAAAAGGCGTTTGACGAACAGTTCGGCAAATGGCTTAATATGAGCACAGACTACTCTGAAATGGCACAGAAAACCCTTGCAGACCTCTCTCCCTTCCATTCCTTCTTTAACCAGTTTGCAAAAAAGCCCAAAGAGCCTGAAAAAAAATGAAAAAGTGGCTTGAAGCCGTATTTTAATGCAGAGGCTGTGATTTGAGAGCATCTGCCTGTAAACAGGCCTTCCCGGAGCAGGTTTTATTCCGCATGGTCAAGAGAACAGCTTGATATTTTGCAGCGTTTTATCTACTGTGTAAGTTCTGATAAATTAAGATATTAAATAAGGGGGGATGCGAAATGAAACCGATAAAGATTATGCCGTGCCTGGATATGAGAGAAGGCAGAGTAGTAAAAGGTGTGCACTTTGTTGATATACGGGATGCCGGTGATCCGGTTGAACATGCACGGTTTTATCAGGAGCAGGGGGCCGATGAGCTGGCAATCCTTGATATCGCTGCAACGCTGGAAAATCGAAAGACCAGGATAGAATGGGTAAAGAGTGTATCTTCAGTCATCGATATCCCTTTGACAGTCGGTGGCGGTATCTCCTCGCTGGAAGATATCGAACTTGTACTGAAGGCCGGAGCAAATAAGGTCTCCATGAATTCCGCTGCAGTGAAAACACCTTCCCTGGTGAAGGAGGCTGCACAGGAATTCGGATCGAACAGAATTACAATCGCCATAGATGCCCGAAGGAACAAGGATATGGAATCCGGTTTCGAACTTGTGGTCTCGGGTGGAAATGTACCTGTCGGTATCGATGCCGTTGGGTGGGCGAAAAAATGCGAAGAGTATGGGGCAGGATGTCTGCTTCCAACCAGTATGGACGGTGACGGCACTTTGCAGGGATACGATATCGAATATACCAGGTCAATATCAGATGCTGTACAGGTCCCTGTTGTTGCATCGGGAGGAGCAGGATCTCTCGAGGATTTCTATAGTGCCGCAGTCGACGGTGGTGCTCAGATCCTTCTTGCTGCCTCTGTTTTTCACTTCAGAACCTTCAGCATCTCGCAGGTAAAGGAATATCTCCGAAAAAAGGGACTGGAAGTAATGCCGTAGCATTAGCAGCCAAGCCTGTATCACTTCATGCAGTCTTGTCTCCTTAGGGGATTTTTTTCACCGGTTGTGATCAAAGGGCTCCTGTGCGGAAGCCTTTTGATCAATATCGCACCAGTCTTTTTCCTTTCTGCGAAAGATCAAGTTTATTGTTTATGATGCCGATCAATTTGACAGGCTTCTTCAAGAGTGACGGGCAGAATTTTGCACCAGGGAAAAGACGAAGATCATGCTTTTTTTTAAGATAAACAACATCAGGGATCTCTTTGTAAAAGGAGCTTCGCTTGCCCTCATTGTCATGTCTGTATTTATCGGATATTTCTGGATAACGGGTGAATATCAGAAATTTGAAGAACAGTCTGAAAACATCGGCAGGGTCCATCTCGATTCACAGAAATCTTTCGTAAAAAACGAAGTCCAGAAGATTGTCGATTATCTGGAATACAAAAAGGATCTTACTGAGCAGATACTTAAGAATGACATAAAAGAGCGCGTTGAGTCTGTACATGAAATCGCAATGAATATTTACCTGGAAAATCATAAAACATGTTCTGATGATGTGATCAAAAAGATGATCAGGGATGCGCTGAGGCCTATACGATTCAATAACGGCAGAGGGTATTTCTTTGCAGTTTCAATGGACGGGGTCGAGGAGCTTTATCCGACAAGGCCCGAGTTTGAAGGGGCGAATGTGCTGGAATTGCAGGATTCCAAGGGAAACCTTGTAATCCAGGATGAAATCATGATTATCAGAAAACATGGCGAGGGTTATGTTCGGGATTACTGGCCGAAGCCGGATGAAGACCCTGAGATCGCGTTTCCCAAGATATCATTTGTTAAATATTTCGCCCCGCTTGACTGGTATTTCGGGACAGGAGAGTATCTCGATGATATTGATAATGATATACGGCAGGAAGTATTACAGTACATAAAAAATATAAGATTCGACCAGGATGGATACATCTTCATCAACATGGTAGATAAGGGATCGGTCTACGACCTTTCGGGCTCATCCGCACCGAGGGAAGACATCTTCGAGCTTCTTCCTGAAGAGGAAATCCACAAAAGCTTCATCTACGATAAACAGGTTCTATATCCCGAAGGCACCTATATTTCCTATGACTGGATAAAACCAACTACAAACACACCCTCTCCAAAAATTTCATATATCAGGGCTATACCGGATTGGGGATGGGTAATCGGGGCAGGATTCTACGTGGATGATATCAATAATACCATTTATCAGAACAAACGCATACTTCAAAAGAATGTCATTAGCAATCTCCTGGGTATTATAGCCATCTTTATGATCGGTTTTGCCCTGACCTTGATAATTGCACAGAATTATTCCAAGAAGATCAATAGAGAACTCGATGCCTTTACGGCCTTTTTTCTTGATGCCGCACAAAAAAACAGGAAGATCTCCAAAGAGGATCTGTCTCTCGACGAGTTCAAGACCCTGGCTGACTCGGTCAATATCATGGTTGCTGAGAAAGAGAGGGTAGAGAACGAGTTGAAAGAGAATAAGAGACAGCTTGAAAATCTCACATCAGGGGTGGATGGATATCTGTGGAGTGCGGATATAGACGACAACAATATCGTCTATCAAATCTATACTGAAAATATCGTTAAGATAACCGGTTATGAGGCCGAGCAATTTCT
>JAFGFY010000061.1 GCA_016930795.1 Deltaproteobacteria bacterium | reverse complement strand
TATTCATCACGTGATGGTTTCAGTGATAACGACATCACCGGACACGACATTGACAACCGTAAAGCATTCTTTGCCAAACTTCAATTCCAGTGGCTCGCCACCGACACCTGGTCCGCCCGTTTCATCCTATTCGAAGAGCAGGACCGTGACGGCGACTATGCACTTCATGATCTGGCGGCTTTAAGAGCAAATCCCTACCATGTCCAACGGGACTTCGAAGGCTACCTGGATCGTGATGTGTTTGCTCCAACTCTGACCCTGGAATACATTGGAGATAGAGTGGATTTTGTCTCCACAAGCGGACTTGTTAAGTGGGTGACAGAAAGCGCGACTGACCTTGATTACACTCCTTTTCCCGCAACCACACGACAACAGAATATTCGTGACTTCCAATTTAGCCAGGAATTTCAATTGCGTTCAGGGGAAGACGCTCCGTTAGTATTGAGTGACCACATGACACTCACATGGCAGGCAGGTACACTCTTTTTTGTACAGAAATATCGCGAAACAAGTATGAATCAGATCTTTCACCCATTGCCTATAGAAGTTACATCACCATTGGCCCGACTTGAAGATCGTGGTCTTGGCGCCTATACACAGGCAGTTCTTACGGCATGGGATGTATGGGACATATCATTGGGACTTCGATTCGATTATGAAGACAAGGATGCTGATCTACAGACATTCTACACTCCTGTGATAGCGCCACCCATTACCCTGAATACGGATCGCGATTTTACCGAGATTTCCCCCCAATTCAGCCTGACACGTAAAATTGCACCAGGCAAGAAGGCCTATGGAAATATCAGCAGAGGCTACCGCACGGGAGGATTTAATCCCGTATCTCCACCTGGAAGTGAGGCATATGATGAAGAGACAAGCTGGAATTATGAGATAGGTATCAAGACAACGTGGCTGGAAGAACGGTTGAAGCTTAATATGGCCTTCTTTCATATCTCATGGGAGCACCTGCAGCTCCACCTGCCCATCGGGCAGACCTACTATATCGCCAATGCCGGAGATGCTGAAAGCACAGGATTTGAACTTGAACTTTTTACCAGACCATACCGCAACTGGGACATCTTCGGATCTTTTGGATATGACAGGGCACGTTTTGGAAATGGATCAAAAAGTATACGTACTAATCCATTAGGTACAAATACTGAAGAAGATGTAAGCGGAAACAACCTGATATTTACACCTGAATTTACTGCCGGTGCCGGGACTCAATACGCATGGGATATGGGTCCTCATGCCCGGATACTGATAAGGGGTGAGATAAACGGATACGGTCGTTATTTTTATAACACGGCGAATACCGAATCCCAGAGTTCCCACTGGCTTACAAATCTGCGTGCCAGGTATAAAACCTCCAACTGGTATATTGAAGCATGGATTAAGAATGTATTTGATAAGGAATACATCCCAATAGCCTTTGAATTCCCCAATGGCCAGTCCGGTTTTTTGGGTGAAAGCGGTGCTCCACGAATCATCGGACTGCGGGCAGGGGTAGATTTTTGAAGCTTTCATGGAGGGAGCCACTAACGATTTGAATGGCTCAACCTTGATTTCTTGATCCCTTGAATCCTGGACCCCTTTCTCCAAAGCCCTCCTGTAGAGGGTGGACAATTGGGAGAAAAGCCTTACATTATTTGTGTATTTGATAGCCTTAAAATATTGCAGAATGAACAAAGGGAGATGAAGTGATGAAATCAAGAGTGTCTTTTTTAACAGTGTTGTCTTTATTAGTGTGCAGTATAGTGTTTAGTCAGGTGAATGCTTCGGAATATAACGATAACTGGCCAACCTGGCGGGGTCCATTGTTCAGCGGTGAAACCGTTAAAGGAAATCCTCCGACAGTCTGGAGCGAAACAAAGAATGTGCAATGGAAAACACTCATACCCGGGAAGGGACTTTCCACACCGGTCATATGGGATGATCAGATATTCATAACCTCTGCGGTTCCTCTTGATCAGAAGGCCTCTGCCGAGGCTGTGGAGAAATTGAAAGAAGCGCAACCCGATTGGTTGAAAGACTCCGGCAGTGGTAACATACCTGAATATATTCAACAATTTGTGGTCTATTCAATTGATCGAAAAAGTGGAAAAATCGTCTGGCAGAAAGCTGTTCGGGAGCAGTTTCCCCATCAAGGCACACACGAAACCGGAAGCTTCGCATCCCAATCATGTGTGACAGATGGCACATATCTCATTGCCTCTTTCGGATCGTATGGTATTTACTGCTTTGACCTGAAGGGCAATATGATATGGGAAAAGGACCTGGGTGATCTGAGTATCAGGGCTTCCTTCGGAGAGGGAAGTTCACCCGCTCTGTACAAAGACTATCTCATCATAAACTGGGATCATGAACAAGTTTCTCATATCTTTGTCTTGAATAAGACAAATGGTGATGTCATATGGGAAAAGGAGCGGGATGAGATGACATCCTGGTCAACTCCATTAGTTGTTGAGGCAAAAGGAAAACCACAACTAATCGTAAGCGCGACGGGTAAGTCAGTAGCCTATGACCTAAACAGTGGAGACATCATCTGGGAAATATCTGGGTTAACGGCTAATGTCATTCCCTCGCCCGTGACCGATGGTCAAATGGTTTACTTGATGAGCGGTTACAGAGGAAGCGCCCTTCAGACGGTTAATTTGGAGGAGGCAAAGGGTGATCTGAAGAGTTCCTCTGCCTTAGTGTGGACATATGATAACAGTACACCATACGTCCCTTCGCCGTTACTCTATCATAACAGACTCTATTTCCTGCGTGGAATACAGGAACGGCTCAGCTGCGTGGAGGCAACAACAGGGAAAATATACTATGAAGCTCAAAAACTTGACGGAATGAAAGGTGTCTATGCGTCACCTGTCGCGGCAAACGGCTTTGTATATATCTTAGGAAGAAATGGCTTATGTTATGTTCTGCAAGATGGAGTTGAGTTTAACGTTGTCGCGAAAAACCAACTTGATGAAGATTTTGACGCGTCTCCAGCAATTGTAGGGGATGAGTTATATATGAGAGGCTTGAAAAGCCTTTATTGCATTGCTGAATAAGCCCTGACGTTGCAAAAGTTGAGGATGCTGTAGGTCACAGGTTGCCAAGCGCTGGGATATCCACTCATTCCTTTTGAAATATCGAGACTGTGTCCGACTCCATGACGATGTCGGGTTCATTCCAGCCCTTGAGGTCCATAAGCTTCTTGTATGCTCTCCGGTAAACAAGGACAGCATCGATCCGTGCGTCTCCCGAATCCGGAGCGGTGAACAGGAACTCACCCACGTCGGCTTCAAACGCTCCGAGCCGGGTGTCCATCACTACCCGTGTCGGATTCCAGTATGCGGCCGTTGGTGAAATTCCTGTCCATATCTCTTCGAGCAGCTTGACGAACACCTTTCCGGGAAGCCCGGCATAGTAGCCGTCTGCCGGGTCCCCGAAACCGCACCACTCCGGGAGGACAGGCCCCTCCTTGAGAGGTAATTCAGAAGCGTCAGTGCCATAGGCCCGGACGACTAGGATTAAATGCCGAAGCGGCGAGTCCGTGGGAACGTGGTGACCGGTGAGATCATTGACGACTTTTGTTGTAACTCGGATTCCTCCCGGCAATCGCTCGGCCTCAAGGGTAAAAGATACCGCATTCTCAAGAAGGTCAAGATCTCTGGCTCCCGGCATCCTGTGGCTGACAATGGTATTGGGATCACGTTTGAGCCCACCCTTCTCAGGGTGGGCAAAGTATTCAGCCCCGGAGTTCGGCATATGGCAATCCTGGCATATCTCTCCCGTCTCTTCATCGCTGTAGGGGCTTCGCAGCCACTCCCCGAAGGAATCGTAAACAACCGTATCCCAAAAGACGCCAAAATGACATGGGGCGCAGAACTGGCTCTTTTTCTGGAGTTCGGAATATGTGTCCTCGCCCGGGGCGATATCATCCAGAGGTCCGGCAAAGAACTGATGCTCTTCAAACGGCCTCCGGAATTCGTAAGAGAGCACACCGGGTTTGTCGGGAAAAGGAAGTCCTGTGTCGGGATCGAGGTGGACATCCCAGATTTTGTGGCAGAAATCGCAACTGACACCCTCGGCTTCGACTCCCTGGACCGAATCAGGGTTAATACTCAATGGCCCATTGATCGCCGCCGCGGGGACATGGCAGGCGCCGCAGTTACCAGGGGTGTTCGGATTATCGAGTCTATATCCCGGTCCATAATAGGGCTCATTCGGGTCCGGAGGGAGCTGATAGAATATCTTGTCCTTTGTGAGTCTGTAACGTGTTGACGGACTCCGACGGCCTGACATGTCTTTTCCGGAATGCAGGGTCAGGAAACGTGGGTTGACTGCGGATTGGGAATGAGCGTCTTTGAACCACTCGTCAACCGGAAGATCTGGGCTTGAAGCGTCCTCATCTCGAAAGTGACACTCGCCGCACCCCTGGTTTTCGACGGAACCGGAGGATAGAAATGAAGGCAGCCACTCGTATTCGCGATTATCCCATTGGCCGTGTCTGTGAATGGAAATCGTCACATCCTTTTCCCCGGGCGAGGCTTCAACCGGTCCGCCAATAAAGTATCCTTTAGCCCATGCCGTGAGTTTGACAGGACTGCTGAAAGATTCGGGTACAGCCAGTTCGAACGTCCCCTCAGAACCGGTGATCGTGCTCTGTTCTGTTGTCTGAATTCGGACTATGGCTTCGGGAACAGGTCCCTCCTCGTCTAGGACGATACCTCCAATAATCCTTTTAGGACTCGCTCCATCCGCTGAGATCTTAAGCCATGGGTGAAATAGAATTCCGGCTAAAAAGAAAACGCCTAGAACCACGACCCATCTCGAACATCTTGAAATAGAGGTTCTCGCGGAAGCGTAACAGACGCGCGGGTAAAAAGAGACGATGATCATCTCTCTTCGTATCTGATATATAGCCCTTTCAACAACATAGCCGATAGCCATAGTGCACAACTTATGTAAAAAATGGGAAAAGTGCAAACCAAAAATACTCTTTACGTCTACACTTATCTTCTTTGTTTGTGGCATTTTTGCAGATACTCTGGCACAATGATCGGAACGATCCAGCCGTAAAAGCTTGACGGCCCCGAATCCAAAGCAATAGAAGCAGTAGTTCATGAGAGCACTTAACCTATAAACATATTATGGCCTTGCGCGAACAGATACTGGATACTTAATTCTCACTTTTTATGTATATGCTGTTAAAAAACCTCACTTCGTGGAAGCATTATGCATCACGGAAACCCTCATATTGACGGCAAGTTCAAAAGTTACCGTCAAAACAGCTGGTTAATATCAAAAAATAGATTTGGCATATTAATTGCTCAATGATCTAAAGCCCCACTAATTATAACCTGTTCAAATAGGAGACTATTATGAAAATGCGTATAATCATCATTACAACAATCATGTTGATAGCAGTTTCTTTCGCTATACCTGAAACATCCCAAGGGCAACGCAGGGGTTGGTCAGGACGGGGAAGAGGCCCAATGCCGAGTGATACATTACCTGTCCCAAGGGAGGGACAAGAGAAAAGAATCCTTGATGTACTGGAAGATATGGCTGTAAATCAGACAGGAATGCTGAACGTTTCGATGGACGACGGCAGGCTGCTTCGTCTTCTTACCGAAACAATGGATGCAAAACATGTTGTAGAGATAGGAACCTCAAATGGTTATTCCTCTTTATGGTTGTTGATGGCTTTACATACGACCGGAGGCAAGCTGACGACATTTGAAATAGATCCTGAAAAGATCAAACTAGCTGCCAATAACTTCAAAAAGGCTGGTGTGGATCATCTCGTAACGATTGTTGAAGGTGACGCCCATGAGGAGGTAAAAAAAATCAAAGGGCCGATTGATCTTCTCTTCATAGATGCCGATAAGGCGGGATACCTGGATTATCTGAACAAACTCCTTCCACTTGTTCGTCCCGGCGGTCTGATTGTCTCTCATAATATGGATTCTATGAATCAGGACTACATCAACACGCTGACCACAAACCCTGATCTTGAAACACTGATACCCAATCAGTACATGGACGTTGTTGGCATAACACTTAAAAAACGGTAATGAATATGAAAGCAATCCCAACCAAAGAGCTCTCTCTCTTTGATTCCACCTGCGTTATCGTGGGAATCATACTCGGAGCCGGCATATACGAGATAACACCTACTGTGGCTTCATGCATGAATGGGTGGAAAGGCATACTAGGGGTTTGGTTGGCCGGTGGCTTCTTTGCCCTCACGGGGGCGCTCTGTTACGCCGAGCTGGCTACAGCCTATCCCAACGAAGGAGGAGACTATGTCTACCAGACCAGAGCCTATGGTCAATGGGCCGGTTATCTCTTTGGTTGGTCTCAGCTAGTAATCATACGACCAGGTGATATCGCACTTCTGTCTTTTGTATTCGCTAGATATGCGTCTACTATATACTCTCCGTTTCCGAACACCATTCTTCTTTACGCGGGATTAGCAATACTCCTGCTCACTGTCATAAATATCCTGGGTGTAAAAGAAGGTAAGTACACTCAAAACCTGCTGACAACAATTAAATCCATCGGATTGCTACTGGTTATAGTTGCCGGTCTTTTAGCCCCTGCCAATTCGTCGATACCGGTCGAAATGTCAACCTCTTTAAATATTGATTTGAAACTATCACTTATTCTGGTGATGTTTACCTTTGGGGGATGGAACGAAATGGCCTATGTGGCGGCGGAAATTAAGTCTCCGGAAAAGAATATTGTTCGCGCTCTAGTAATCGGCACTGTTTCCATAATAGTCCTGTATGTACTTGTAAACCTTTCTTTCCTTTCGGCCCTCGGCTATGAAAATATGGCTTCCTCACAGGCCATTGCTGTGGACACTCTTGCGACGCTGGTACCTGATAGTGCGGCAAAACTGATAAGCATACTCATATGCATCTCTGCACTCGGAGCCATAAATGGTCTGATTTTCACGGGTGCGCGAATCTCATACGCCATAGGCTCGGATCACAGCATCTTCAGGGGATTAGGAGCCTGGAATCCAGAATTAGGTACACCTGTCCGGGCACTTGTATTACAGGGCCTATTGAGTCTTGGGTTTGTTTTCTTTGCCGGTTCCTTTATAGACACGATATTGTATACAGCTCCTGTCGTATGGCTGTTCTTTTTGGCGACAGGCATTTCAGTCTTTGTCCTGAGAAAAAGGGACTCCAGTGCTTCCAGACCATACAGAGTAACAGGATTTCCATTCACCGTGATTCTTTTCTGCGCAAGCTGCATCTTCATGCTCTATAATTCGCTAACCTATGCGATTGCATCTAAACCTATCGGACTAATCGTCATTTTATCAGTAGTGTTAGCAGGCATTATCATTTACGGCTTATCGAAAAAGCGATAAACACTAGAAAGGAATCTAAGTGAAGTAAAGGTCTCTTATAGAGATCTTATGACCGAATAGGATTCAGCTAACAAAGCTTTGGAATCAGTACCGCCCATATTCACGTGTAAAGTCGATCATCGCCTTCAGGTTTTTTGGCCTGACTTCATCTACAACCGATCTCGGTCCCACAATCAGCCCACCGTCTTTTCCGATGACATCGATTAGCCATTTGCAGTATTCCTTCACTCCTTCGGCATCCCCTGCCTGGAGCAGGGAAGACGGTACATTACCGGAAATACAGACATGTCCCCCCAACACTTCCTTCGCTTTGATTATATCCGTCCTATCCAGGCGGGCGATCACTTTGCCCTTCGGCAGTTCTCGAAGGTATTCCAAACGCTTGGTATAGTCGCCCTCAAAAAAGATCTCAGGCGTGTATCCGGCATCCACAAGTGCGTTGACCAATTTAAGCAAATAGGGCCAGTAGAATTTTTCAAACTGATCCAGCGACATAAAGCCGTCAGCGCCTCGATGCAAGGCCATGAAGGTAGTTGTGAACCGTTCAGGTTTTGGCGCGGCAGCGATCGCTTTCAGGCTCTGATCGGAGATCTTTTCAATCGCGGCAAGCAGCGTGTCTGGTCGTTGGTAGATATCGAGCATGGAACCCCGCATACCTCGCAATAAGTCGGAAATCATATCAAATGGCACCGGCCCTCCGACCATGGTCATCCGACATGGAAAACCGTTTTCCTCCAAAACGGCATACATTTCCTGGTTCTGCTGCATCCATTCCGCCGCCTCATGCGCAATCGCGGATAGCGTTTTGAGCATTTCGGCGAATTCCGGCAAGGCAAAAAGATGCACAGGAAGCATAAAATTCATGGAATGAAGCGGCGGCAGAGTTGATAGAGGTGCCAACAAGCCGTACATTCTCGGCAAGAGGGTCCGAATGTTGAAATCCGACTGGTCTTTCAGAAAATGCTCGTATTCCTCAGCTTTCATGTACTCGCCTTCGACAAACTGGTGCGAACGATTCTTTCCCACGCCATGCCCGGGCCAGACTATAAACTTTTCATCCAGTGCTTCAAGGACCCTGCCGGATTCATTGGGGAAGAATTCGCACCGGTCCGGCTCAAAGTAGAGTGCCGTTTTTAGATAAGCTTCTTTCCACTTGGGAAAGTCGTAGTAGGCATCACTATAAGAAATGCCCGTAAACCTAGCTGGTAGATAGCTTAGATGAACCGATGTCGGGACCCTGTCCGGTATTCTGAGTTGAACAGCATCGATATACCTTTTTTCCCTTTCGCGATACAATTGTTCCGTGGCCTTGTCCATTTTCAGATCTCCTGATATAAGCTCTACGCTTCAGACGTATTTATAACTCCCCACATATCAAAGAAATATCTCCCGCCATGGCTTTGGACCGCTAACCAAGAATTAGCAGAGACAAATATGATTCCATGGTTCTAACGGCGTCTGAGGTTATCCCAGCTCCTTCTTTGGCATCATATCCTCCGGAATCTGTTCTGTCGCCACTTTAGCTTTGGCGCAGACTTCTCCGTTGTCTGACAGTGGAGCACTCACCAAAATGATTCGGCGATATATCAGCCCGTCTCGTTAAGTGATATGTTAAGATGCTCCACATAGGGAAAAAACAACCCTTGCCTATGACAACAACCTCGGCCAAACAATATTTTCCCACCAATTTTTATGTCCTTGCCAAAATTTTAATGTCTCAATCTCACCGTTAATGACGGCATGTATTGGATCTGGAGCTATTCTGACATCCAGCTTCGTTCTCAGAGCTATCAGCCTGTTCATTCCAGAAATACAAGCCCCCCCACCTGATAGACAAATGCCGGATTCTAATATCTCACTGGATATAGACATAGAGAGCTTCCTTAAATTGAGCTCGATCATTTTTAGGATTTTATTGATTACTGGTTCCAGAGCATTGATAATATCCTGTTCTTTTACATTTATGGTCACCTTATCTCCTTTTAAGATATCGTTGCCAATAACTGTTATCAACTTATGATTGAATAATTGCTCTTGGGCTATTGATGAAATAATATGGGTCAATCGTTCAGCTTCATCATCGGATATGTAGACTTTGTGTCTGGACACAATTGCGGATCGCACTGCTTTCTGGAGGTCACTGCATGCTGTTCGAACAGCGGAAGTATAAATAAGACGCCCGTCACGTATGACTGCCAAATCAGTAACCCCCTCGCCAATGTCTATTAAAACTTGAGCGTGTGGTGAAGTAATGTCCATTCCGGCTCCGATTGCGGCCGCCCATACTTCTGGAATAATTGCCACATGTGACGCACCAGCATTTAGGATAGCCTTAGCAAGAAATTCACGTTCTTTATCAGAAGCGTCTGTTGGTGCCGAAGCCAGTGATACTGGGAGCCTAAAACCTTGTCTAGTTTCTTTAAGTAATGGCCTCAGGAGTTTAATAGCATTGTTAATATCGACAATAACCCCTCCCCGAAGAGGCATGAAGGACATCTTGCTATTGAGGTATGATAAATATTCATCTGTAACATGCTTCTTCCTTTTATCATTCGTAAGTCGAATCAAGGATGGTTTTTCTTTGATTTGACCAAATTCAGGACAAAAAATGCGGGTATTAGCTGTTCCAAGATCAACAGCTATGCTTGGTTGACATAATATTCCCATAAATCTTGAAAATTTGTTTTTCATCATCTTTCCTCTTATATTCAAATGTATCCTGTTGCTCCTTAACCAGGCATTGAGAGCGAAGGCCCAACTTCGCCTTGGCGCCGCCGCGGGCGGTGCCGATCATGCATGATGTAAGGCGTCGCCTGCCCCCTAGTTCGTCATTCACAGCTATGGGCAAAAGATAGAATGAACAAAGTCTCCATAATCATGTTGTACAATTCAGTTTACATTTTCTTTAGACTGTCCTATTTTCATCAAAAAATATCCGGCCGTAAGTGCTACGATAATCGAAGCAATGCCAATAAGGCTTCCACTACTTACTTCATTTATATCTAGAATAATGACCTTACGGGCAATAGCGATTATAGCCACTGAAAGAACTACTTCATAATGAGGATGCCC
>JAFGFY010000060.1 GCA_016930795.1 Deltaproteobacteria bacterium | reverse complement strand
CGATAGGCATCCCATGCGGTCATGCATTCTATTTCACTGCCATCCGCTAGGCTTATAATGCATTCGCCTGAAATCATCGGCTTTGCGCAATCTCCTTTAAACCCGACCTCATCAGATTCCCAGATGACGACCTTATTCGCCTGAATATCCCATACAGCAAAATTGTTGAATGAACCATCTCTTTCCAGGTCACTTTCTCTGAGTAGCTTTCCGGTGTCTTTCCTTATCAGGTGGGAGCCATTGGTCCATTTTTCGAGAAATTCATGATCATAGAGATCTTCATTAATCATGACATTCAAGAATCCCATGGCAAGTGCTGAATCCGTACCCGGCCTGATCTGAAGCCAGTGCTTTGATCTGGAGGCAAACCAAGACAATCGAGGATCAATGGTGATCAATTTTGTCCCTCGCTTCATTAAATCAATAATCCAGTGTCCGAACAGGTTATCAGGACAAGTCCCGTGAATGTTATATCCCCAGACAATCATGCATTCGGGCACTTCGTATCTGGGATCATCATACCTGTCAGGCAGCCATTGGGCGGCGTCAAAAACTGTAAAGTCACCCTGCACCGCAATGACAGCGGCAATCCTGGGGCTGTAACAGGCATTACCGCTCAATGAAAACATGACATTGGGGCTACCATAGGCATAGGCGAGCATACAGATCCAGGCGCTGATGTCTCTTCCGGTACCCATTGAAAAGATCACTGACTCAGGCCCGTATTCGTCCCTGATTTTTTTCATCTTCTTCTCGATCAGGTCAAATGCTTCATCCCATGATATTGCTTCCCATTTTCCTTCACCCCTTTTCCCAACTCTTTTGAGAGGTTTACGTAAACGTTTTTCATTTTCAACATATTGGGTCATGGCAAGAACTCTGGCGCATAATCGTCCATGGCTCCATGGATGATCCGGATCACCTTCAATCTTGACCAGTTTACCGTCTTTTATATGTGCCAGTACGCCACAACCCCCGTGGCAACCAGGGCCGGCAGACCAGGTTGTTGTTCGCACGATCTCGATATCATCTTTTTTCATCTATATAAGACTCCTTCATGTCCGTGTTTAATGACAAAAGAACTCCAATTCTTATGGTAGCCCTGGATCGTTCTATCGGTCAAACCACAGGGAAGGAACGAGGGCTGAAAGAAGCTTAGCAAACATCATACGGAAATGTCTATCCCCATATCTCCTTTCCTCTATGGATACTGGGATGGATCTGACGCCAGAGTACGGGTGAACTTCAGTTTGCTGATCTTCCAGATCCCCTTTTCCTTTCGATATTCACACTCGTTCTTTCCCTGAACCCACTGAATTTCCGGTTTGGAGAAAAAAATATATATAAGCCAAGTCCCTTTTGCAGTGTTTCCATCAACCGTGATGTTCGGTTCAATCGCGAGGTGCGCGTCGAATCTCTTACTCCCCCTATTCTTTGCAAGCACCCCTAGATATATCTCAGCCATTTCCTTTTTCCCCTTCTTCACACCGAAATTCCGGACTTCGGAGGTTGCGTCTTCCGTGAAAAGATCAAGAACCTCTTCGTACCGGAGGTGATCCATGAGATCAATATAGCGCTGATGCAGCTTTTTGATCTCTTCCACATCTTCCAGGGCCTGTACTCTCTTTGCCAGTTCCTCTACTGATATAGTCCTCTCACTTTCCACAATACCCTCCTTTTCCAATGATTTCAGCTGATAGATTTCTTGTGGATAACTTATTGATATCGTTGGAATCAATTATGATAGTCTTGAGGATAGGCTGCAGTTCCATTTGAATATTTGTATACAGAAAGTTTCTGGCTTTTCCGGTTAATGAGTACGAATTATTAAAAGACATTCACTCATATGAAGAGAATGGTGATAAGGTCTTTTCTGGGTGACTGTTGGGAGGCCTACGTCATTTCAAACAGTTACGGAATGGGGGACCCCTGGCTTCCCACTTCGGAGAAGTGGGAAGAACAGCGGAGGGGGGAGGCATCACCCGTCCGTAACTGTTTTAAATGACCAGGCCGGGAGACTCGGAACCGAAGAAAAGAGTTCATCACCATTCGCTCGCTGTGCATTTTCAACAAGGTTCCTTTTCTCGAATATATTGAATACTCGTTCAGACCACTTATGTAAACCGTTGTCTTACCCTTCAATTGATATTCTTGTGGAATTTTTCCCCCAATCAGGCTATGAAAGCTTCCTTGTTGGAAACCTTGATCGCCATCAAACATGAAACATCAAAAACTATATATGGCTCCAATTAAGGGGTTGACGGATCATCTGTTCAGAACAGCGTTTACAGAGCATTTTGGCGGATTTGATTTGGCGATTGCCCCATTCATCTCCAGCAAGCGGGATCACACCTTCAAACCAAAATACATCAAAGATGTTTTGCCGGAATACAATATAGCGCTTCCGGTTATCCCACAGATTATGAGCAATGTGGGTGAGGATTTTGTGGCTCTTGCCAACTATCTTTTTGATTTGGGGTATGGTTCGGTCAACTGGAATCTGGGTTGTCCCTCGCGGACCGTAATCAGCAAAAAAAGAGGTGCCGGAATGCTGCCTCACACGAATCTGATCCGAACATTTCTTGACAATGTCTTTTCGGGAATCAAGGGAAAAATCTCCATAAAGCTAAGGCTCGGGTGGACCAGCGCTGATGATATTTTCAGACTACTGCCGATTATGAACCAGTACCCGATAGATTCGGTGATCATTCATCCCAGAACTGGCATACAGCAGTATGAAGGCGAGGTTGATCTTAGTGTCTTCGAGCAATGCCTTTCCCATCTGAAACATCCCGTGGTCTATAATGGCGATATCAGGACATACGATGACTTCAAGAGATTAGCGCATCGCTTTCAAAACGTTAGTCAATGGATGATCGGGCGAGGGTGTTTGGCCGATCCATTTCTGCCGGTTGTCATTAGGACCGGTGATACTACAGTCCCGGACAGAATTCAGGCTATTAAACGGTTTCATGAAGACCTGTTTGAGAAGTACAGCAGAGTCCTTCATGGTCCTTCCCATCTCTTGAACAGGATGAAGGGAATCTGGCGCCATCTTTCATGTTCATTTAAAGACATTGAAACATTCACCAAGAAAATCTACAAAACCCAGAGACCGGATCAGTACCTTGATCTGGTCAATCGCTTTTTTGAAAGCGCACAGCGTGAAGCTAATTCATAGAAAAAGAAAACTCTGAGATTCAACCGCAATGATTTTACAAGTTCAAGGAAATCAAGGAATTGCGCGTCCCGTAGCTAGTCACGGGAACAAACAATTCCGCAGACTCACACTCTCAGCTTCCGGTGTCTGATAACCTGTCGAGAGCCTCTCGTTCGACATTGAGGCTCTCGACAGGAAGGTCGAACAAGTGGCTTTATGTCGACCCGGAGTAACCGGAGATTTATCCGCCTCAGGCGTGACCATTCCTGCCT
>JAFGFY010000272.1 GCA_016930795.1 Deltaproteobacteria bacterium | reverse complement strand
TCGCGGCGACCAGAAACATTCTGTCGGTTACGAGCCGGGATCTGGCTATGGTGACTCCCAGACCCAGACCGGGAAAGACATACACATTGTTTCCCTGGGCAGGAAGGAATGTCCGGCCGTCCACGTTGACTTGTTCAAAGGGACTGCCGCTGGCGAATATGGCCCAGCCTTCGGTGTGGGTGTATGCCGCCTCCGCGGTGCACTCGGACAGGGAAGTCGGGTTGGAAAGGGCGAAAATAATGGGTCTCTTATTGAGCCTTGCCATGGTTTGCAAAACCGGGGGAGAGAAGGCCCCCGGCTTGCCGGAGACGCCGATGATTGCCGAGGGCCGAAGGGATTCAACGGCCTTAAGAAAATCAGGCACAAAATCATGATCATGGGCGAATGGCATTTTGTGTTCGCTCAGATTTCCTCGGCCTTTCACCACGAGGCCCTTGGAATCCACAAACCAGCAACGCCGTCTGGCCTCTTCCTCTGTCAAGCCCTCCTCGATCATGGCCTTAACGATCAAGTTGCCGATCCCCGTGCCTGCCTCTCCAGCTCCAAGGAAGAGAATTTTTTGGTCCTTGAGTGTGCCGCCGGCGATACGGAGGGAGGAAAACAGCCCTGCCAGCGCTACCGCGGCCGTGCCCTGTATGTCGTCGTTAAAAGTGCAGATCCTGTCTCTGTATTTCTTCAGCAGGCGAAAGGCGTTGACATTGGCAAAGTCCTCAAACTGTATAAGGGAACGGGGAAAGACCTCTTCAACGGCGAGAATGAATTCCTCGATGAAATCATCGTAGGGTTTGCCCCGCATGCGTCTTTCCTTGAGGCCGAGATAAAGGGGGTCATTCAGGAGGGCTTCGCGTTCCGTCCCCACATCGAGGGTTATCGCAAGACACGCGGACGGGTGTATGCCGGCGCAGGCGGTGTACAGGGCGAGTTTTCCCACAGGGATCCCCATGCCGTCAGCGCCCAGGTCGCCCAGTCCGAGTATTCGCTCTCCGTCGGTGACGACGATGACGCGCACATCTTTTTGGGGCCAGTTGCGGAGTAGACGGCCTATTTGTCCCCTGTCACGGGCGGATATGAAGACCCCCCTGGGCCTTTGAAAGATATGGGCATATACTTCACAGGCCTTTCCCACAGTGGGGGTATATACAATGGGCATGAGCTCGTCGATGTGATTGACAAGGACCTTGTAGAACAATGCCCGGTTTCGATCCTGGACGGACATCAAAAAAATATACTTTTCAAGGTCACTGGCCTTGGTGCGGACATTTTCAATAACACGCCTGACCTGGTCGTCTTGAGACAGGATCTTCGGCGGCAGGAGTCCCCTGAGGCCCAGGATTTCCCGTTCATTTTCAGTGAACGCGGTTCCTTTATTCAAGACCGGATCATTGAGCAAAGCGGCCCCGGCCGGGAAGCCCGGGTTACCGGAGCGAATTCTTGCCCTGACTATGTCATCTGAAAGAAGACTCGCCTTACGGAGGGATTCCAGATTGATATAATCCAGAAATCTGGATAGGCTGTCCGCGTCGACCAGGTCTTTGTCAAATCGTATGGAAATCGACTGATCATCGAATGTGACTTCGTACATATTCTGTATCATCTCCGTTTCAATCAGTTCGTGTGGTTTTCAAAATCTATTCTTTAGAGATCTCCCCTAAGCCCATTGTTTTCTCATGGGAACGTGGCGAATACTTTGGCCAACTCCCGGGAAGAATAAGCGGCCCACAAATTGAAATAATATAATCCTCAAAGAGCGTGGATACAATAAGGAAGTGAACCAGATGGATTACAATTGGATATATTTTTGGTATAATACCAAATCAGCGCTTAATCCACATGATTGCCGGCTTTACGGATACTTTGGAATCATCCAATTTTAATTAATAAGGATCACCTCCGAATTAGTTGATCGCTGTGTAACGCCAAGAAGCCTTGGGGCTTAGTGAAATTCATACGTTAAGGGTTCAGGGATCAAAGGATTCCAGGGTTCGAGTATAAGGGTGAGGGACACGAAAGAACCTTCACATTGAAACCCACGTGCAGTTCGATGTGGAACCAGAGTCTCTCGCAGTGTTTCATTAATGATGTAATAAACGACGAGATTCACGAGACCAGAAGGAGATTCTAGGAATTGATATAACCATGATAAATCAAACTCTTGCCCCCTTGAATCCTTGAATCCCAGACCCCTTTCTCCCAACTAGTTGGGAGAAGAACCATTAATAAAAACAATGAGGCTGGTGCGATGAAAAAGCCCTCCTATACAGAGTTGGAAAATAGAATAAAAGAGCTTGAACGTATTGTTGCCGAAAACAAAGGAGCTGAACAAGAATTATTGGAAAGTAATAGAACACTCAAAGAGGTTCAAAGGGTCGCCAAAATAGGAAGCTGGCTGTACGATCCTGAAACAGAAGTTTTGAATTGGTCAGAAGAGTTGTATCATATTTTTGGCATGGAGGTAAAAAAAGAACCCCCACATTACGAGGAAAATCGCAAGATAATACATCCCGATGATTGGGGACTATTCGATACAGCCGTTAATAAGGCTTTAACCGATGGTATCGGCTATGATTTAGAATTACGAATCACCCACCCCAGTGGAGAAATTCGATATGTTCATGCCAGAGGTTATGTTGAAAAGGATGATAGGGGTATTGTAAAAGGACTTATAGGAACAACACAGGATATTACTGAAAATAAAAGAGCACAAGATGCACTGGTGAAAAGCGAAGAACGTTATCGTGCCCTTTTTGAGAATATACCTATCAATACCATTGTAGTGGATAAAGAAGGGAAAATCACAGCTTCTAAATTTCCAGAACATCCGGACGAAATAGTAAAACCCAAGATTGGCGATGTGATGTATATAGACTTTGCTCAGACCCGTCAGTTAGATATGTATAAAGAATTGATGGACAGCATAAAGTCAGGAACCCCAAAGGAGTACTTGGATTTAAAATATGATCATAAATTCCTTCACATTAGGATAAGCCCATATCAGGATGGTGCTATAATAACAGCCATTGATACAACACCCGTTAGGAGACTTGAATCTGAACTCCAGCACATACATAAAATGGAGTCAATCGGCACGATGGCCGGTGGTATTGCTCATGAATTTAACAATATACTTGGAATCATCATTGGAAATACTGAACTAGCCATGGAAGAGATACCGGAGTATAATCCTGCCTTGGACTATGTGAAGGAAATACGAGAAGCCTCTTTAAGGGCAAAGGATATTGTGCGACAGATCATGAGTTTTGCCCGTAAGACGCCGGCTGATAGGATACCCATAGAAATTGGAGCTATAGTCAAGGATTCGTTAAAACTGCTCAAGTCAACGATTCAAAAAAGCATTGCAATTAATGAGAGGATTCTTTGTACCTCAGAAGTGATCCTTGGAAATAAAACGGAGATCAGCCAGGTCCTTATGAACCTCTGTAAGAACTCGGATTACGCTATGAAGGGAGGAATCGGCGAGATTGAAGTCAGTCTGGAACCTGTTTCACTCAATAACAGAACAGTATCTGAATATGAAGATCTTGAAGCGGGAGAATATGTAAAACTGACCGTAAAGGACACGGGAGAGGGAATAGATCCTAAAATAATGGATCGAATACTTGATCCCTATTTCACTACCAAAGATATTGATAAAGGAATTGGAATGGGACTGGCGGTTGTTTATGGAATCATCAAAAAGCATGATGGCGCCATTAAGATTGAAAGTGAGTTAGGTAAAGGAACCACTGTCGAGGCGCTGTTTCCCATATCTGATGCTAGGGTTGAAAAGGAAGCAAAATACTCTGAAATACTGCCAACTGGTAATGAACGGATCCTGTTTGTTGATGATGAACCGTCCCTTGTAAGCATAGCCGTTCATATACTTGGGCAACAAGGATACGAGGTTACTGGATTGAGAAGCAGTACAGAGGCCTTAGACCTGTTTCAGAAAGAACCAGATCAATATGATTTGATCATCACGGACATGGCTATGCCGGAGATGCCGGGAGATAAACTTATTGAGGAAGTTCTTCGAATTCGTCCCAACATTCCTATTATACTATGTTCCGGATACAGTGATCGCATTAATGAAGAGATGCTTAACGAACACGGTATGATGACCTATGTTATGAAACCTATAAATGGAGTTGAACTTATTAAAATAGTCCGTAATGTTTTAGATAAGGCCGAAATCAGACTTTAATAAGGTGGAAGGAGCTTCAATCATAGGAATAGCCCTCGATATTCCTATCACACGAATCCCAAAAACGGGGGAGTAACTCTTTAGAGATACAAGCATGAGGGTCTTCACATGGGAGCGATCTTGATCTCCACCCGGCGATTCAGCTGCCGTCCCTGAGCTGTGCTGTTGTCGGCGATGGGTTGTCCTTCACCGAAGCTAACGATTTCCGTTCGATTGCCAGGAACGCCGTTTTGAAACAACAGACTCTGCACAGCCTCGGCCCGGCGTCGACCCAAGTCCATGTTATATTCCTCTGATCCCGTGCTATCCGTATGCCCCTCAATGCGCATCACGGTTTGAGGATAGTTGACCATGACCTGGGCGACACGCTGAATCTCAGGCAGAAGTCCGGGATTGACTTCCGCAGAGTCGGTGGCAAACAGGAAATCGGATTTAAAGGTGATGGCTAAGAGATCGCCTTCCCTCCGGACGGCCGCAGCTTCGGAATCGGCCAAGGCCTGCTCCATCTCCGCCTCCTGTTTGTCCATCATTTGCCCAACAGCTGCACCCGCGCCGCCACCCACGGCAGCGCCTATCGCAGCGCCTATCAGAGTTGCCTCCGTGTCACCGCCGATGATTTGCCCGACAATGGCTCCGGCCGCAGCCCCGCCTGCAGCGCCATAGGTCCCTCCTTTCTGTGTCTTTGTGTCAAGAGCACAACACGGAACCAGCGTCAGTATGCAGAAAATTAAAGCAAATCTCTTCATCTCCAATATCTCCTTTAAATATGGTTTTTGACCAACATTCATACGCGTTCACAGGATATAAGTATCTGAAAAAGCCATAATTATCCTACTGTGCCTCAAAAATGCTTCAATGTCCAGCAACTTTAGATTTTTTTGGGCCGTTCCTCTATCTCCCTGATCGGCTTGCTTTTACTAGAGAAGTCCATTAAAGAACTGCGCACTGATGACCAGCTGGTAAACTCCAAATACAGCTAGAATGATCACTGAAATCAACATAAGCAGGCTTTGAAGCTTTGGACTCAGGAATCGGGCACTTCCAAAGAACAATATGAAGAGTGCCAACATCGATACCATGGTAACGTAGAATGCGGCAACAAAAGCCACTCCTGTGCCGGGAGCTTCTTTCCAGGCAGCCATCACTGTAGGTCCCAATATCAAGGCCCAACTCAAATACGGATTCGGATTAAGAAGGTTTACAACTGCGGCCTCATAAATTGTTTTCGGTGTTTTGTCGCTCCGCGTTGAAGAACCGTCATTCCCGTGCTGGTTATGTTTGAGCGTGCTCCAAGCAAAATAGAGTAATAGAAATCCGCCGGCAGAGCGTAGAACAGACTGCATTATCGGCGATAGTCTCCCCAATACTAGCAAGGCTAGCAGGGCAATAGGACCATCACTGAGTAAGGGGGAAAAAGAGGCAGGGAGTGTCTTTTTCCAACCCATTGAAGTGGAACGGGTCAGAAGATAGGCCTGCAGAGGTCCGGGTTGCACTGCCGCGGCGAATGCCAGGCTTCCGCCTATTCCAATGTATTTAATCAACATAAGATTCAAAAGAGGATATTATCTCGAGCACTATGTTAGAGTTTTAAGTCCAAGATGCTTTTCAATCGGAACAAAATTCTTATCGTTGTGTAGAAGGGGGATATCATTTTCTATTGCTACAGCAGCAATCATACAATCCACAGATTTTTTTATCGTGATACCTTTTTTGCGAAGAGCCCGATATATCTCTGCTGATCTCAAAAAAATGGAATATCCCATCGGCAGAAAAATGAGGTTGCCAAGTAAATCTCGAGTACGTCTAAACTCAGAATCTTCTCGAATTCCTTGAAGAACTTCGGTCAAAACGATGCCACAAAGACAAAGGTCTTCTCGATTGAAGATAAGGTTTTCAAGTGTTTTTACTTGGGGATAGGGTCTTGCTGAAAGAAAATCAATCCATACAGTGGTATCAACTAGAACCATCATAAGCTGCGTCCCTGACGCCACTCGTCCAAGTTACCATCCCAACTAATGCTGCCCTTTAATTCAAGGATTCTGATCTGGTTTTCATGTCTAAGCAACTCACGTAACGCATGGTCAATTAAGGCTTTTTGGGTTTTAATCCCCGTGGCTTTGATACAATCCTGGACCAATTCTTCATCTAGTACGACATTGGTACGTTTCATGTTTCACCTCTTTAACACAAATTCAGTACACATTATATCACTATTCATGTGTATTACAAGGAGATTTTGGAGACAACATTGATAATCAATGGACGTCTATTTTCCGTCCCGATTTTGACTGATCCATGGAACCATGGAAAACCTACCAACAACAAACCAGAGCCTTGATAAAGCCGAATACCACATAATTTCTATATATTAAAGCAATTTCGGCCAGTTGGATACGTTTTCATATCTCGCGGCAAGTGTCTATTTTACGCCCCATTTAGGGTGGATATATTGATGTCTATTATTTATCCCAGGATTGGAGAAATGCTGATTCATGAGGCCGAGAAACCTCATTTTGGGGCAAGGGAGAGGTGGATGCATGACAGAAAAGTCTTTTGTTTTAAATCAATCTGAAACCATTGTTCTGATAAAGCAGCCACTGTCCGAAGAGGAAGGGGTTGACGGAGAATCAGGCTCAATCGGGTCCTCCACTGGCTCCTTACTCTCCGCGTGAAATATGCTCCAGTGATTATTGCTGGATTCTCCGGTATAACAACCGAAAATCCAGTGGAGATATCCCACATGATTTATCTTCAGGCTAAAGTTCGATGATGAGATGCCCTCGACGCGGGCTGCAAGGAGGGCAGGATCAGAATGATCACTTTGACGCCAATAATATTGATTCCAACAGGAATCGGGTTCTGGTTCGTTGAAGACCGCGTGGATACCCTTCGAACCGGCGGCCAGTTGAACGATATGACCCCCCCATACCATATCTTCTCTTAAATACGCGATTCGTTCCGGCTCGGAAAAGACGCCGGAGGAGTCGTTTGTATAGTAAAGATCCGTTTCCTGAAAGATCAGGTGAAACAAATTGTCGCTCCTCCGCGCGACATTGAGGTTCATGATTTGTGTGGCAACCTCGTTCCGCCCAGCATTGGAATATACCGTTTCTTCAGTCGCGTTCCCCTCTGCATCAATGGACCACCGCATGACTGAAAACCCTCCAGCTTCCCAGGAGTGTACGATGCCGAAGGCATAATCGAAGTCGTTGTGCCCGATTTCCAGGCATGGATTCATCAGCTCACGAAGGTTTGACACGATGGGAACGGGTTGAGTAAACCCTCCTGATCGGTTGTGGGTGTAATAGAAATTCGATAACAACGCCTGTTCCATGGACTCGGTCGTAGAAGTAAAGGCGATACGCATCAAGCCTTGGCGATCGATTCGCAGGAGAATCATGTAGATCTTTTGTTCGACAACTGCAACGGAAACCGGAGAAAGCATCCGGCCATCGACGATTTCTGTGTAAAAAAAGTCGGTATGATATTGAGTGGCATCCGAGACCATGCCTGTCGACAATTCTTCTGTTACGGAAAATACGATATGCGGATGTCCCGTATCATCGATTTCCATAGTGACTCTAAAAAAATCGCCTTGTCGCGGTTGAATCGTTGTAACGACCTGCAGCCTTCCCGATGAGTCGTTCAGGTAATAGAGCCTATTATCGGCGCTATTGTATGTCAGTAGATGAACTCGATTATAAGCATCAACACGGATTACCGGGCTGGAGCTTTGTTGAATCTCTATCCCATCAATCTCAATCGTATTGATGGAAAAGAAATCTGAATCAGTAAACGTCACGCAGACATCGTTTTCACCGGCTGGGACATTACCGGACAATAAGAAAAACATCTCGAATAGGACGACTTTCAGCGCAGCTGCCAACGAAAAGGTCCTGAAAACCTGTGGACGATATCTCATCATTATTTCCTTTAACATCTATTGAACCTCACTCTTGTCCAAAATCGGTTTTTTCTTGGACAGCATTTAGAACGAATAAGCGCTTGAAAGCCCTACTCGGGCTATTTGAACGTTT
>JAFGFY010000059.1 GCA_016930795.1 Deltaproteobacteria bacterium | reverse complement strand
TCCAGGGGTCGAGTGAAGGACTTAATCATTACAGTAACCTGATCATAGCACAGCATGAGATCATATCAAGGCTTTATATATTGCCTTTAGAAGAATGATAAGACCGGCAAAGCGAATCATCTTATCTGAAGCCTTGTATAATCTCCGAGTGCAATGTTTGAGGTTACAAAGGATAATTGGTTTTTGTATTTTAAGACCTCTGACTTGCCGATAAATCGATTAAAAACAAACGCTTGAATCCTAGAACCCTAGAGTCCTTGACCCCCTTCTCCCAACGAATTGGGAGAAGAACCTTGTATCATAAAAAAGGGGTAGCTCGGTATGAGCCACCCCTTTGATTAGAGATTAGAGATGCATAAGATGATTAGTGGACCTCGATCTTTTTCGGCTTTTTTCCTTCAGGTTTGGGAATTTCTATTCTTAAGACGCCATCCTTGTAATCCGCGTCAATCTTATCAGGGTCCAGTCCATCCGGCAATGCAAAGGAACGCTCAAATCTGCCATAAGCCCTTTCCCTGCGATGATAATTCTCCTCTTTTTTTTCATTCTCATAGGAGCGCTCTCCCGTTAAGGTGAGCATACCATCCTTCACGTCTACATTAATCTTATCTTTATCTACACCGGGGATTTCGGCCTTGATCACGGTCTTATTGTCCTCGTCGTAGATGTCGACAACAGGACGCCAATCGCGTAGGCCTGATTCCTCACTGAACCAAACCGCAGGAAAAAACCTTCTATCAAAGAAACTATCAAGGCGATTCGAAAAAGTGTCCATCTCTCTCCATGGATTCCATTTTACAAGGTTCATTTTCTTACCCTCCTTTCCTCTCATATTGTTTTGTACGATTTCTTTTTCCTATTTAGAACATTAAGTATGAAATAGGCTATGTCAAGAAGGTAATACATTAAATTATTGCATTACTAAAAAATAGTATTATAATAGGTAATAACAGAAGGACTTCCCGTCTACCTTTTGAAAGGAGTAAAAAAATGGCCGATCATTCGAGAAAAGAAGCGGAGAATGTTGGAGCGTTATCGCGACCGACCTCCTCAGACCTGAAGGGAAAGCAATCGATCCGGGCTACTTTTAAACTCTCGGAAAAGTCTATCGAGATCATCAGTGTCGTGGCTTCTCGCCTGGGGATCAAGCAGAAATCCCTTTTTGATCATCTTATTGACGATATAGACTCTCTAAGTCTTATCGCTCAAGAGTATGAACAGGACACATTTCATGGCCTTGATCGTGTTCAAAAGACCTACGTTCTCAGCCGGAAGACCCTGAACTGTCTCGAGCAAGTTTCAAAAAAGTTCGATGCCCCCAGAGACGCATTGGTGGAGTATTCTATCAGACGGCTCGCGCCTGTGGTCGAGGAGGAAAGAGAAAGGCATTTAAAACGGAAGTCTGTCTTGTCTGAAGTTGCTGAATTTTTAGGACAAGGTGAGGAAATATTGAAGAAATCAAGGGCATTGTTGGGTGAAGATGACTTTGTTTATGAAAAGCTGAAAACTTCTTTAAAAGGGGTGATCAATGCCTACAGGGTGATAGCTGCCTTTGTTGAGAAAGGAGAGACGATTGAGGATTTTTAGCCGGTTATGGATTTTCCTTTCATTATAACACTTCAACTTAGAAAATCCCTTTCAGTTATTTCGCACCGGCCATGGACTTTGACCGATTAGAAAGTCTTTGTATGATTAACTAATATATCAATAAAAAGTAATATTAAAAATAAATGCATTACAAGATTGACAATAGCTCATCAGTAATTATTTTCTAAGAAGGGATATAACTTTACCTTGCATGCCCGATGGAATGTACAGAATAGGGATTCATGGGCAGAATATCCTCAATAACATAAATCATAAGGAGGCACCGAAATGGGTAAGATAATAGGGATAGACTTAGGAACCACCAACTCATGTGTTTCAGTCATGGAGGGAGGCGAGGCCAAAGTCATCACAAATCCTGAGGGCGGTCGTACTACGCCTTCGGTTGTGGCTGTTTCTCAAAAGGGGGAGAGGCTGGTTGGGCAAATTGCCAAGCGGCAGGCCATTACCAACCCGGAGAACACGGTCTTTGGAGTAAAACGACTGATAGGTCGAAAATATGATTCACCTGAGGTTCAGAATGATATAAAAATTCTGCCCTATAAAATTGAAAAGGCGGAAAACGGCGACGTTAGGATCAGTCTTCGTGGAAAATCTTACAGTCCCGCGGAGATTTCCTCTTATATCCTGGCCAATATCAAAAAATCAGCTGAAGAGTATTTTGGCGAGAAGGTAACGGATGCAGTCATCACCGTACCCGCTTATTTCAGCGACAGCCAAAGACAGGCCACCAAGGATGCGGGGAGGATAGCCGGATTGAACGTCTTGAGGATCATTAATGAGCCGACAGCCGCTTCTCTTGCCTACGGATTAGACAAGAAATACGATGAGAAGATTGCCATATTCGATCTTGGAGGCGGGACCTTTGATATTTCCGTCCTTGAGATCGGTGACGGTGTTTTTGAGGTCAAAGCCACCAATGGGGATACCCATCTGGGCGGAGAGGATTTTGACCTCCGGTTGATCGACTACTTGGCTGACGAATTCAATAAAGACCAGGGGGTTGATCTCAGAAACGACAAGATGGCCCTGCAGCGGCTGAAAGAGGCGGCGGAGAAGGCCAAAATGGAGCTATCCTCTTCCATGGAGACGGATGTGAATCTTCCCTTTATCACCGCCGATGCCAATGGACCCAAGCATTTGAATATTAGACTCACCCGGTCAAAACTTGAAGCCTTGGTCAGCGATCTCTTGGGTAGGCTCGAAGGGCCCTGCAAGGTCGCCCTAAAAGATGCGGGCCTTTCCCCGAATGAAATCGATGAAGTCCTTCTCGTCGGTGGAATGACCCGCATGCCCGCGGTTCAAGAAAAGGTCAAGACGATCTTCTGTAAAGAGCCAAGCAAAGGGGTGAACCCGGATGAGGTTGTGGCCCTTGGCGCAGCTATTCAGGGGGCTGTGTTGCGGGGGGAAGTTGATGATGTGGTTCTGCTTGACGTCACACCTCTTTCACTGGGGATCGAGACCATGGGCGGCGTCATGACCAAATTGATTGAAAAGAACACGACAATTCCTACTAAGAAGAGTGAAGTCTTCACCACGGCCGCTGATAACCAGCCCGCGGTTTCCGTACATGTGCTTCAGGGAGAGCGGGAAATGGCTACGGGCAATAAGACGCTGGGCCGTTTCGAACTGGTTGGGATTCCGCCTGCGCCGAGAGGGACCCCACAGATCGAGGTCACCTTTGACATCGATGCCAACGGCATCGTTGAGGTCTCCGCTAAGGATTTGGCCACGGGAAAACAGCAGTCGATCCGAATCACGGCCTCTTCAGGACTATCGCGGGAGGAAATCGATCGGCTGGTCAAGGATGCGGAACTCCATGCGGAAGAGGACAAGGGCAAGAAGGAACTCGTGGATGCAAGAAACAGCGCGGATGGGTTGATCTACACAACGGAAAAAACCATGAGAGAACTTGGGGAGAGGGTCAACGCTGCGACCAAATCGGAGATTGACAACGTCATAAGGGATCTCAAGCGAGCGATGGAAGGTGAAAATGCTGCTCAGATCAGGCAACTGACCGAGACGTTGACACACGCCTCTCACGGTCTTTCTGAGACCCTGTACCAACAGGCCTCACAAGCCGGATCCTATCAGAGTGGAGGATTTGCCGGAAATGCCTCAGGCGGGCAGACTCCTTATGGATCCCATGACGATGTGGTTGACGCGGAATACCAAGAGGTTGCGTAAGATCCACGAAACCATAAACTATAGAGATTCAGGAGTTCAGGGTTGACGATTCTTTCATATCAAAAAGGGAGCTTCGAGAAGAAGCTCCCTTTTGTATGAAGGTTCACACAGGATTTGTCGTCGGTCCTGTCAAATGCTTTCTATCTCAAGATCTTGTGGCGCTTCCGGCAGCCTGAAATCAACGAAGGCGTTCAGTGTGGTCATATCGGATTCATTACCGGATTGACTGATAGCGGTGACGCCCAGTTGCAGGTCGCCGGCTTGTTGAATAAGTGAAGGGATATCATCCGGCAGGGTCACGTCGGTAATATTGCCCAGTTCAATATATTGTGAATCGAAATTGACCTGTTTACCCATGGCCCAATAAAGCCTGTAGCCGGACACATCAGTGCTTATTGAAGGCTTCCAACTGACCTTTTTCCTTCTCGTCTTTCCCATGGGATTTACGGTTTTCTTCTCCCACCCAATCGCCTTTTCGTGAGCACTTCTTAGAAGGGCAAGCTCTCGATCAAAGGCCTTGGTGTCCATGTCCTTGAATCTCACTCCGATGTTTTCCTTACCGCTCCAGGCGATTTTGCCCTGACTCTTGACAGGCTCGCCTGAGGGGGGCAACAGGAAGGACATGGAGATTTCCTGTCCGATGAGAAAGTGCCCGCCACCACTGCTGAGCAACGCCCCTCCACTGCTTAAGTTCTGTATTAAGCCCTTCAAGGGGTGATCATCAACTGCATAGTCCACAGGAATAGCACAAGGCTTTCTGGTGCTCCGCCGTCTTTCTTCCTCTTTGGTCATCGATTTTGCGTATCGGTCACTGAACGATCCGAAACGCGGATAATATCTGTAATGCATGGACATAAGCTAGATTTGCCGAAAAGGATCTCCTTACACGATTACCACGGAGTATAATCTCTCCACGGATGGAATCAAGTCCTTCATGATTCATGCCAACAGAAATGGCAGATAAGGGCACAGAAATATTCAATAATATCAAATAGTTTTATCTCAATTGGGCGCGTTGGGAATTGAATGAGTAAACAGGTGCAAGAAAAATATGTAAATTATTTCCGATAAATCGCAAATAATTTCACACTCTTTCCGACATCAGACAAAGACGAGACAATGACAAGGAGGACGATTTAGATCAATTTGATATCATACTCCGATAAGAGGCTGCTTTTTTAAGGAAAGGATATAGGAAGATGGACCTTGAGGATTAAATGAGTAAAGAAACATAATATTCCGGGATATCATCCCGGGATTCATTCGCTATCCTCAGTCCTTATAATCTCAGCGACTTTTCTCTCCAAGACCATGACCTCAGAGAGGATGACTCCAAGATACTCCCTGCTTAGATCATCATCGGGAATTCTGTCTTGCAGTCTTCGAACAAAACCACCGATTACTGTTAATGGATTCCGCAACTCATGTGCGACTCTATTTGCCATTTTGCCTAACGCAGCAAGTCTTTCGGCCTCAATCAATTCTTTCGTTTTTTCTTCCAGCTGTCTGGTTCTTTGCTGAACTTTCCTCTCCAGGTCTTGGCTGAAACTGTACAACTTTCTATGTGCTTCCTGTAACGCCGACTCCGACTTCTTTCGCTCGGTTTCATCACTGTAAACAGCCACCACTTCCCCGGAAGGGAGCTTATATATGAAATTATCTCTCCATCCAGCTATTCTTTCATCTTTGTAAATGGAGAGAGGAAAGTGTTCAGGGACTCCTGTTTTCCAGACTCTTCTGATGACGTCAAAAATACCAAACTCTTTAACGGCAGGAAACACTTCCAGTACGCTTTTTCCAATCACATCCTTTCTTTTAATGCTGTCGATCTTTTCAGCCGCGCTATTAAAATCTATGAAAATGAAATCATCACCATTCATCACGGCCCTGTAAACGGCGACTCCATTGACTGTGCGCTCAACGATTCCCTTGTATCTCGCTTCGCTTTCAGCCAGGTTTCTATCCAATACCTCACAATCAAGGACTCTTTTTTCAAGGTCTCTGACTTTTTGTTCCAGTTCTTCGTAGGTCGGTTTGGTTTCCATTATCACCCTGTCAGGTTTCTCTGGACGCCATGCATACCTTATAGGATGAGAGTCGATATGCAAACGGGTATTTTTGATCATCATATAACAGAACATTTTTTTTGTCCAAGAACGACGCTGAAATTGAAGATCCCTGCTTATGGTCGCTAGGGTTCATTCGCGTTCGCGGAAGATCACGGGCTTACCCGTGGGATTCCATGTGAAAACAGGGGAAGGGGAGGGGTGGAAGGTTATTTGACACAAACTTCTTTGCCAAATCTATTGAATTCTTAAATGAAATGATTAAATTAATAAATTTAGGCCAAAAAAGCGCCTCCCTTTTAAAATGGGGGGAGAATATTCGAGGTTAAGGAGTCAAAATAATGGATGATGGTTCAAATATGAGGAAATTTACAGGTGCCTCACAGTATGTGCTAGATGAAGAGCTGGCAGAAATTGTAAATGTTTCCATGGCATTAGAGATGCCCCTTTTACTCAAGGGAGAGCCCGGCACTGGAAAGACCCAACTGGCCCACGCGATTGCCGAAGCCCTGGACATGAGGCTGATCGTCTTGAATGTGAAATCCAGTATGAAGCTGGTGGAGGCCCTTTATCAATATGATACATTGACCCGCCTCAATGACAGCCGTTTTGGGGATTCCTCAAGAGACGTGAGTAATATTGAGGAATATATTAAGATGGGAAAGATCGGGCAGTCTTTTGTCTCAGATAAACGGGTCGTCCTGCTCATTGACGAGATTGACAAGGCCGACACCGATTTCCAGGATGATATGTTGGATGTGCTGGACCAGATGGAGTTTGATATTATTGAAATCGATAAGACCATCAAGGCGAAGAACCGACCGGTCATCATTATCACCTCAAACGCGAAAAAGGACCTGTCCGATCCTTTTTTAGGTCGTTGCAACTTCCACCATATCGCGTTTCCCGATGATGACATGATGCGGAAGATCATTCGGGTTCACTTCCCAGACATCAGTAAAGATCTCCTGGACAGTACGGTGAGATGCTTTTATCGTCTCAGAGAATTCAGAAATATCGAGAAGAAACCCGCTACCCGGGAGTTGATTAACTGGGTCAGGGCCCTCAGGTCGGATCCTGATTTCAGAGTCAAAGATTTAATCAAGGGAGAGGTGCCCTATCTTGGCGTCCTCTTCAAGAAGAGCGCCGATTACGAGGCCGCCCAGAATGGTGTCGGCCGCTTCAGGGTATGAGTGTAGGTGTATGTTTATTGATTTTTTTTATACATTGAAGAGGGTAGGTGTCCCCGTCTCTCCCACCTCCTTTCTTCGACTTCAGAAGGCCCTTAGCCTTGGGCTCATCAACTCGCTGGATGATTTCTACACGGCTGCCCGTTCCATCCTAGTCAAGAGCGAAAGATACTTTGACCTCTATGATCAGGTTTTTGCTCATACCTTTGAAGGGACCGAGCTTAAGGAGCCGGATGAATTTGTTCTCAATGACATGGCTCGCGCCATGCTGGACGAGTGGTTGAGAGATCCGGGGGGAATGGCAGAAGCCCTTGGAAGGGACAAAGATGAACTCTCCAAACTAAGCCCGGAAGAACTTCTTGACTATTTTCTTGAACGGCTCAAGGAACAGACCGAACAGCATCATGGCGGGGGCAAATGGATCGGCACCCACGGCACATCGCCCGTGGGACATTCCGGGTACCATCCGGGCGGCATGCGGGTGGGCGGTGTTTCTAGGAACAAGTCAGCGGTCAAGGTGGCTATGGACCGGAGGTATAAGGATTACTCCCAGGAGGGACCACTGACCCAGGCGCAGATCGGCGAAGCCCTGAAAAGATTGCGGAATATGATCCCGGTGGGCCCCAAAGACCAGATCAATATCGACAAGACGATCTATCAGACCATGAAGAACGCGGGGGAAATAGAGATCGTTTTTGACCGGAGCCTCAGAGATAGATTAAAGGTTATCCTGGCCATCGACAATGGCGGGTGGTCAATGGATCCATATATTGAAATGGTCCAGATTCTTTTCAACTATGCCAGGGCCCAGTTCAAGGACCTTAAGACCTTCTTTTTTCACAACACCATCTACGATTATCTATGGGAAGACCCCAGACGGATACGCAAGCCCTTTGCAGTGGATGATCTGGTACGCCTTGATCCTGATACACGGTTCATTATTGTGGGCGACGCGAGTATGGCCCCCTATGAACTTATGGCAACGGATGGATCCATTCATATCGAAGAGCGGTCAGGAAAGCCCAGCTACCAAAGACTTCAATTCATAGCCGATACCTTTCCATACGCCCTTTGGATCAATCCGAAGATGACGCAGGAATGGCGCTATACTCATACGATCAACGCGATCCGTGATATCTTCCCCATGTTCGAACTGACCCTGGACGGTTTGGAAGAGGCCGTGACTCATATGATGCGAAAACACTAGCGAGACTCTGCCCGGGATAAGGGACGCATCCGAAAGCCTTCTGAGCCACCTTTTATCTGGCAAAAAGGGCATTCTCGGACAGCCTCCTAGAGTCGCCCTCCGGCCTCAGCCAAATTTATCAGTCCCTCCCGATCGATTATCTTGATTCGAGGGCCCTCCATCTTAATGTAACCCTGTTTGCTCATCTTGTTGAAGATTCGAGAGAGGGTCTCCGGAATGGTTCCCAGAAGACTGGCCAGTTGGCTCTTGGTGATGGTCAATTCCAGGTCAATGGCACCACCCTCTTGCTCACTTAAATAGATGAGATAGGCGCTGAGGCGGCCGGGGACCTCTTTAAGGGAAAGATCATCAATGAGATGAGTGAACCTCTGAAGCCTCAAGGACAAGACCGCCAGCATGCTCAGCGCGATGGAGGTATTCCTTTTGATCAAGTCCACGAAAGAGTCCCTGGGGAAAAAGAATACCCGGCTCTCCTCTACGGCCTCGGCACTGGCTGGAAAGTGTTGGCCTGTGAAGACGGCGACTTCGGCGAACGGCTCTCCAGGGCCAAAGAGGTGGAGGATCTGTTCCTTACCCTCAAAAGAGAGTTTGAATATTTTGACTTTCCCCGTAATGACGACGTAAAAGCCTCTACCCTCATCCCCTTCAGAAAATATGCTCTGACCCCGTTTATAAACCTGGTCTGTGACAATCATGGCCAACTCTTCCTGTTGTTTCTCGGAAAGTCCTTCAAACAGGGGAACTGAGGCAATGTGTTTGATGATGTCCATAACCAACCGTTCATCAGCCTTTTCAGGCGCAATCTGTTAAGTGTTTCCTTAGAGCGTGATCATAGGTGGGAAGATGCTTATTGTCAATCGCGTGGATCAGGGCCGTAGATTGCCCTTTCCATAACCTTTGTAATATTGTATAAGCACGAACAAGACTTGGCGCTCGCAATGGAAAAATGAGTGTGCCCGAGTTCCAGATTTGAAAATTGAACCGAATCCGACCATGAATGTAGATAAGAAAGACTGCTTTGGTGTTTTGCAAATGGTGTTTCCCATTGGGGAGAGTGGTTTGAGAGAGTCCCCGCCCCGATGTTTCCAATGTTCCGAGAGGACCGCTTGTCTTAGGGCTGCCCTGAAGACAAAGGAAGGACTTACTGTGAAAGGGGAGGTCCTGGACCGTGCGGCGGCAAGCGGCATGGTGGGTCGGTTTAAACGGTGGTCCCGGAAAAAAGAGATGTCCCGCCTCATGAAGGAAAAATAAGGGGGAGAAAGGGACCAAGGATTCTAGGGTTCTAGGATTCAAGTGTTTGTTTTCAATCTAT
>JAFGFY010000007.1 GCA_016930795.1 Deltaproteobacteria bacterium | reverse complement strand
ATTAAAGCGATTGATGGTTCACATCTTTGGTCGAAGACATATGACAGGGAACTCAAGGTAAAAGAACTTTTTGCAGTTCAGGAAGACATTGCGACTTGTGTTGCGGACGAATTAAAATTGACATTTGGAATAGACAAGGCCTCTAAACAGTTGGGTGGCACTGACAATATGGAAGCCTATGAAAACTTCTTGGTTGCTAAAGTGCAAATTACTAACTGGCAGCGCGACTTAGCTTTACGATCCATTGAAAAAGCGATTGAGTTAGACCCTGAGTTCGCACTTGCGTGGACGTTGAGGGTGGTAATTTATTGGTATCAATTAGCATTTACACCAGGTTATCGTGTTAATTCAGATCAAGACCTAGGGTTAAAAGCTGCATTAAGAGCGGTTGAACTAGAACCAAATCTGGCAGAAGCATACTATTCTTTGGGATTGGCAAGATTACTAAGGAGTGAATTTATTGAAGCGGAATCGGCCTATCGTGAGGCTATGAAAAGATCATACGACCCCATAAATTGTCATTATTTTGGATTAAATGTGTACTCTATTGCTGTTGGCAACTTCGAAAGAGCAAATGAATTTATCGAGGCCTTTCGGCAGGGCGACCCTCTCAACAGCACTAATTATATGAACTCTCTTATAATCTCCGGCATTCTTGGTGATGTGCAGCAAGCTGAGGATAAATATGCAATGGGTAATGCATTATTTGATCAAGGTTGGGAAGGGCCTTCCATATCAATGTTCCGTCTCGGTGCAAAAGATGTCATCACCCCTGAGGAAATCGTGGGTTCCTCTAAGGAATTTGAAGTGGTAAAGGCGTATCCTGATTCTCCTAAAGAGGGGCTTGCTGAATTACGTCGAATTTATATTGATGACAGTAAGTTAGATAGTGGAAGATTTATGAATATTTCAGTTTTGGCAGCCTATTATGGCGACTATGATTTCGCGATGGAATCCCTGGAGAAAGCGGTTAGCATAAATGGTGCATGGTTATACTTCTCCTGGTTCCCTGTAATGAAGGAGGTTCGACAGTTACCTCGATTCAAAGAGTGGGCTAAAGAAATTGGTCTCGTCGACTACTGGAAAGAATACGGCTGGCCCGATCTCTGTCATCCAGTTGGTGATGATGATTTTGTGTGTAATTGAAAACCAAAACAACAAAAAACTTGAAAACTCGAAACACGAAATCCGAAATTTGAAACAATACAAAAAATTAGAATGACAAAAATTCAAAACAATCAAATAGTGATTAGAAATGGCGATGAACAGAAAAAATCCTTGTAGTCGTTTCTGTCATTCCAAACATTTGAATTTTGAATTTGCTTCGGATTTCGATATTCGCATTTCGAATTTCCGTCTTGGTGGCATAGGAGGCATTCAATGATCGGAAAAACACTCGTACATTATGAAATCACCTCCCAAATCGGTAAGGGCGGTATGGGAGAGGTCTATCAGGCCAAGGACACGAAGTTGGGAAGAGACGTGGCGATCAAGGTGCTACCCGAAGAGTTTGCGAGGGATGCGGATCGTGTCGCCCGGTTTCAGCGTGAAGCCAAACTCCTGGCTTCACTCAATCACCCCAACATAGCCGCCATCCATGGCCTGGAAGAGTCTGAAGGCACGCACTTCCTGGTCATGGAACTCATCGAGGGGGATACGCTGAGGGATCGGATAAAGTCCGGTCCCATCCCCGTTGAAGAAGCCCTGAAACTCGCCCTTCAGATGGCGGAAGCCCTGGAAGCTGCTCATGAAAAGGGTGTGATTCACCGGGACCTGAAACCTGCCAATATCAAGGTGACGCCCGACGGCAAGGTCAAGGTTCTGGACTTCGGGCTGGCAAAGGCCTATGCGGGGGATTCGAATAAAATGGATCCAGCGGACTCTCCGACCCTCAGCGCGGCGGCTACACGGCAGGGAGTCATTCTCGGAACCGCCGCCTACATGTCTCCGGAGCAGGCCCGTGGAAAGCTTGTGGACAGGAGGGCTGACATTTGGGCATTCGGGGTTGTCCTCTATGAAATGCTTACAGGAAAAGCTGCCTTTTCTGGAACGGACGTAACCGACACTCTTGCATCGGTTGTCAAACTTGATGCAAATATGGAAATGCTTCCAGCGAACCTCCATCCGAGAGTGCGTGAACTACTCTCCCGTTGTCTGCAAAAGGACATGCGGAAAAGATACTCCAGTATTGGTGATGCTCGATATGAGATTGAACAAGCCCTGTCTGATCCCAGCGGCATTTTTGCTCAACCTATCAGCACTGTTGAGCCTCGTAGGAATAAACGATCCACACTAGCCTTGATTGCCTCAGTTGTGATCCTGACAGCAGTCATCGTTGGAATTGTTGTCTGGAACCTGAAAACATCCGAACCGCGTCGAGTCATTCGCCTTAACCACGAGTTGCCGTCTGATCAGGAATTCACAAATATCGGACGCCCGGTTATAGCAATATCACCCGATGGAATGAACATTACTTATGTCGCAAACCGACAATTATATCTCAGGAATCTCAACGAACTGACGGCAAGACCTATTCTGGGTACAGAAGAAAATCCGAACACTCCCTTCTTCTCACCCGATGGCCAATGGGTAGGTTTCTGGTCTAGTGCGGACGGGCAGTTGAAGAAAATCACCGTTAACGGCGGAGCACCCGTTACGCTATGCGATGCTACTAATCCCTATGGTGTGACTTGGGGTGATGATGGCACTATTTTGTTCGGACAAGGCACTGGCATCATGCGTGTCTCCGCAAATGGTGGCCCTGCAGAATTATTGAAAAAAAAAGAAGCGAATGAATACATCTATGGACCGCAAATATTGCCCAATAGAAAGTGGGTGATGTTTGCGTTTGCTGAACCGGATTCAACCAGCTGGGATGAAGCACAAATTGTAGTACAGTCGCTCGAATCAGGCGAACGAAAAGTCCTTATATCTGGAGGCAGTGATGCTCGCTATGTACCCACAGGGCATCTCGTCTATGCGTTAGGAGGTGTCTTATACGCCGTTATATTTGATGCTAACAACCTGGAAATAATAGGAGGGGCGGTACCCGTTGTTGAAGGAGTGCAACGGGCTTATGGTCAATATACTGGGACTGCAAATTATGGTTTTTCTGATAATGGCATGTTGGCTTATGTAGTCGACAGCGCTGAGACAACTGCCCCACCACGAACTCTCATGTGGGTAGACAGGGAGGGAGAAGAAAAGACGCTTTCAACCAAACCCGATACTTTCGCATTTCCCAGACTTTCCCCTGATGGATCAAAAGTAGCTTTGGCAATTTCGGATGGTGATAATCAGGACATCTGGATTTGGGATATTTCTCGTGAAACTATGACGCGTCTGACTTTCTTCGAAGGACAGGATATACAACCCATTTGGACTCCTGACGGGAATCGAATCGTGTTTTTTTCAGTTCGTGAAGAAGGAGGCGTTTACTGGAAGAATGCTGATGGCACAGGCGAGGTAGAGTTTCTTGGTTCTGTACCAGATCGATTCCCCTTCCCCTGGTGTTTTTCAAAAGATGGAAACACCCTGATCACTGGCGAGTTAATTTTGCCGGATGGAATGGACATTGGAATGCTATCCATGGAAGGTGACCATGAGCACAAACTCCTGTTAGCGGAAGAGTACGTAGAGATGCAGCCGAAGATCTCACCTGACGGACGTTGGATTGCGTATACAGCAATGGAGTCGGACCATTGGGGAGTATACGTACGTCCATTTCCTGATGTGAATAAGGGGAAGTGGCAAGTTTCTCCAGGTACAGGAATAGGTCCGTTGTGGTCGCCGGATGGTAAGGAATTGTTTTATCGCAGTCCCGATGGAATCATGGCAGTACCGGTGGATACAGAACCGAAATTTGCACTTGGTAAACCCAAAATGCTTTTTCCAGACACTTATATCAGCCTTTTAGGCGGAGGGAACGAAGGTCATGCATGGGACATCCACCCGGATGGCAAACGGTTCCTTATGATGAAGCTAGCTGCTGTCAGGTCCACAGAGGAGACACCTCGACCAAATATCAACATCGTCCTGAACTGGTTTGAAGAGCTGAAGCAACGCGTGCCAGTGGATTGAAAATGCACAGTCCCCTGCTGTGAGGCGTGATATCTGAGAAAAATTTGGCAGAGCCGAAAACGGCTCTGCCATAGGGGGTTAGTTGGTTTGGGAGGTGAACGGTCCAACTAAGTGAAGGAATGGTTAGGCTGTTCGTTGACTATCCAACGGGGTTCTACATATATGCTAGCTTCCCATGATGCCGTTTTTTCCCTGGCCTAATCTCTTCTTCTATTCTAGGAGTTGCCCGGCGAAAGATGCACGCACATCCGAGAAGCTGTTCTCCTCTTTATCTTCCCGTGGCCCAAAATTCTGTTCTATCAGCACATAGCTTAGTGGTCAATTTAAAGCTAATTATTGGTAATGATACCTATCTGATTATATTTGTCAAGCATTTTTTAATAATTTATATATAATTTATATATATAGTGCATTAAATATGATATAATGTCTATATATGGTATTCGTTATTGATCTTCACGGGAATATCTGATTGTAGGTTAGTTCTGATGTCTTCGTGAAAAGCCCATCCTCATATTCTTTTGGCATTCCCGCGCTCACCCCCTCGCCTCCGTTTTCAAGCTGAACAACAGAGAGTATGACATGTCCCCGATTCCAGCTGCAGAGCAAAAATCCAGGCATTACAAAATGTTATAGGTTATCGGCACATTTTATGCCGCATGCATTGCCAAGCGCGAGTGACGGGGCACGGTTTCTCCCCGGCCCTATTAGTCTCAATTGCACGAGAGATCTAATCCACAAATTACCTTTTAAGGATCATCTCCAAATTAGTTGATTGATGATCAGGATTCAAGGATTCCAGGGGTCAAGGGGTCGAGTGAAAGACTTAATAATTACAATAACCTGAATGTAGCACAGCATTAGATCATATCAAGGCTTTATATATTGCCTTTAGAAGAAGTATAAGACCGGCAAAGTGAAAAATATTTCTGGAGCCTTGTATTATCTCAGAGTGCAATGCTTGAGGTTACAGAAGATAATTAGTCTTTGTATTCTAAGACCTCTGACTTGCTGATAAATAGATTGAAAACAAACACTTGTCGAAGATCCCGTGGGTTTTACGGGGAATCCTAGAACCCTAGAGTCCTTGACCCCTTTCTCCCAACTAATTGGGAGAAGAACCGTATGTTTTAACTAAAGGGCTTAATCATCCCTCTTGATGAACTCATAAATCATTTTATCCCGATCAGTAAGGCTTTCCTTGTCTTCATAGATCTTGTCCAGGAAATAGTGATAGAAGTCATGACGGAGGCTGTCGCGGTTCGCGATGACGAACCATCGGTTGCGGGTCCAAATGATTGGAGAGAGGTCCTCTTTCCCTCTCTCAAAGATCCCGACCAAGGCCTCAGACCTATCCGTGACAATATCGAAGGATTCCCCGCCAATCTTCTCCTCTATTCCTTCTGGGTCAGGGTGAATCACCTGAATATCATAGACCAACGGCATCTTCCCCATGGACACGAGTCGAATACCGACTCCTCGGTCTGCTGCGCGCTCCAGGCCCTTTTCCAAGTACTTCCATGTTTCGGGGAACACACGCACATACAGCTCCTGGTTGGCAGACTCAATCATATCCACTGCCTTGGAGAGGACATGCCCGCGTCCTTTCAAGGTCAATAAATATTCATAGTCGGACTCATTGAGATGAGCACTTAATTGTTCCTCCAAAACAGCTAGATTGGATTCAAATTGACTTCGGAGCCGTTTCTTCATCTCCTCAAACTGGAGCGGAACATACAGCCCTTTTTCGATCTCAAAAACCAGCTTTTTCCGCTTCAGACTCCGTAGCACATCATATATTCTGGACCGCGAAATCCCTGAAAGCTTGCTCAGCTGAGATCCATTGGACGGGTGGTTGGCCACCAGCGCCAAATAACAGGACGATTCGTATTTTGAAAAGGCGAAATCTCTTAAAAGGGATGCTGTATCCAATCTCAGACCTCCTTGTTGCTCATTAAATAGCAACAACTGTCAAGCCTAGAATAAGAATATGACTATATTGCTTTGTATCAATCGCTTTGTTTAAGGTTATTTTACCTGAAAAACCTTTGATATGTCAATAATACAAACGCTCTTTTTGTAGATTGACCCTCAAAAAGATCACATATCCCATTGAATAGACAAACACACAGAAAGTATCCTCTGAGTCCATCATCGGATCAAAAAAGTGCGACTCTTTATATTTACCTTATATTTTCATATAGTTATTAAAAATCTTCTTCCACAAACAACCCCTGTTCTCCTCCTCTTGACTGCTCCTTTTTCCGATCCTCCTGATTTGATCTTGACAACTCAGTGTTTATAGTAATAACATAGTTGCTACTTTGTTAGCAACTTCTCTTCATAAAATAGGAGGAGGGTACCATGTCAAACGCACTATTGAAAGTGATACAAGACCCGATTATCGGTTTTTCATGTTTCTCCGATGAGGAAATCATTGGGCTCGAAGATGCGTTTGGGGCCCATCATTACTCACGCCTTCAGGTGGTGGTTAGAGAGGCCAAGGGGAGTTGGATCACAGACATAAATGGCAAAAAATACCTGGATTGTCTAGCGGCCTATTCCGCCGCCAATCCAGGGCATCATCATCCCAAAATTGTAAATGCCCTGATCAGTGCCCTTCACGGGAATTACGGCTCCGTGATTTCAAATGTCGTCTATACGGATCCGTTAGGGCTTTTTCTATCCAAAATGGCCAAATTCGTGCCACAACTGGCTCCTCGATTCGGCCACAACGGCAACAAAGTATTACCAAAAAATGGGGGTGTCGAATCCGTAGAGACCGCCATCAAGATGTCGCGCTATTATGGCTACAAGGAAAAGGGGATACCGGATGGTAAACAGGAGATTATTGTCTTTGACAACAATTTCCACGGTCGAATGATCACAGTGGTTTCATTCTCCTCCTCGCCAAAATACAGAGATGGTTTCGGCCCTCTAACACCAGGTTTCGTTTCAGTTGAATTTGGTGAATTGAAAGCCGTTGAGAAAGCGATTAATAAGAATACCTGCGGGATCCTGGTGGAACCGATGCAGGGAGAAGGAGGGATGCGGATTCCACCCCCCGGATTTCTAAAAGGCCTGCGAGAATTGGCGGATCGGCATGATTTGCTTCTCATGTTCGACGAAATTCAAGTGGGCCTAGGAAGGACGGGCAAGACCTTTTGCTTTGAGCACGACCAGGTGGTGCCCGACGGCCTCATCCTCGGAAAGGCCTTGTCGGGTGGATTGATTCCTTTGTCCGTATTTATCACCAACGCGCGTTTAATGGATTTAGCCTTTCAGATTGGCTCGGACGGTTCAACCTTTGGAGGTTATCCCTTGGCATGCGTCGCGGGAATTGCCGCACTGGAGGTCATACAAGAAGAAAAACTCCCCGAATCGGCCGCTCGCCAGGGAGAAAAACTCATGTCCCGAATCATGAAAATGGCAGAACGCTCAGACCATATCAAAGAGGTCAGGGGTAAAGGTCTCTTTATCGGCATTGAAGTAAAAAACCAAAACGCCATGGATTTCTGCAGAAGACTTTTGGATCTGGGTCTCATCGCCAACGATAGCCACGGTCACACCATCAGGATCTCTCCTCCCTTGAACATCAGTGACCACGAGATTGACTTCTTAATGGAAGGCCTGGAGAAAGTGCTGGTCACAAAATGAAATACCTGGAAAGCTTCCAAACGCCGGAAAAACCCCTTGAAACAATAACCCGATGCAGGTAGATTGACCTCCGGACATGTTCGTTTTCAAAAGGCGGCTCCACTAACCTTTCGAGAATAGACATGAGCGGATGCTTTTAACTTGGGCATCGCGTTCGCTTTTTGAAAGCCTGTTCAATGGGCGCCCGGGGATCTCTTGGCGGGGGCGAACTTGATTCAGTGAGCCTTGATCTGTGTCACTCCAAAGCTTGGCGGGCGGATCACTATTACTGAAATATACCAAATGAACAGATTTGTGGAATTCTGAAGGATCACCCTCCGTCCGCCTGGGTGGCAACAAATACAGCACTATTTAAAGGAGCCTTTCGCCTCCGTAAAGAGATTGCCAAGCCAACATTGGGTCCTATATTCTTAAAATAAACGATTACGAAATTTGCATTTCCTAGAGGATTTGATATGACTCAATGCCTTTTAGAAGGCAACGAAGCGATTGCACGGGGCGCCGTCTATTCAGGTTGCCGATTCTTTGCCGGTTACCCCATTACGCCGGCCACATCCATCAGCAACACGATGCTCCAGCTTCTACCCCCTTTGGGCGGCATATGCATTCAAGGGGAAGATGAGATCGCTTCCATCGGATATTGTCTGGGCGCCTCCATGGCCGGAATGAAGGTCATGACAGCGACATCAGGACCCGGTATGAGCCTGTACAGCGAAAACGTGTCCTTTGCTATCGGCAGTGAGATTCCCATTGTCATCGTCGATGTACAAAGGCTGGGACCGTCCACTGGTTCCGCCACGCGCGGCGCGGATGGTGATATTCAGTTTATGCAGTGGGGAAATAGTGGGGGGCTTCCGGTCATCGTATTGGCGCCGGTGGATGTCAAGGACTGTTTTGTCCTCACCATGCATGCATTTAATCTTGCTGAGGAGTACAGGTGCCCGGTCTTTGTTGCATCCAACAAGGAAATTGGATTGACGAGAGAGAGTATCGACTTGGATACCGTCGAACGGCCGGCGATCTACACACGCGCGGCCCCACAGGAAGGGAAGTCGTTCCTCCCCTTTGGGACTCCCCCGGGGCGAATGGTCCCCGATTTCCTCCCCATCGGCGGGGAGACCCTCGTTAGACAGACTTCTTCTACCCATGGCCCTAACGGCTACATTACGGTGGATCCGGATGAAATCGGTGGAATCCGGCAAAGACTGAAGGATAAGCTGATCTCCAATGTAGACCAATATTCTTACTACGAAGAGTATCGCAAAGAAGCAGCCGATACCCTCCTGATCACCTATGGCGTCACGGCCAGGGCGGCAAGGGATCTGTTTCATAACCAGGGGGCTGACTCAAGGCCCTTTTCCCTCTTGGTCCTCAAGACCCTCTGGCCGGTACCCGAGAGTTTAATTCAAGAGAAAGCCAGGGCGGTGAAGCGTGTCGTCATGGTGGAAATGAATCTGGGTCAGTATGTCAGAGAGGTCGAACGGACTCTCCCGGACAAAGATATCGAATTCTTCGGGCAGATGAATGGAAAGCTGATTACCCCTGGGCAGATTAGGAAGGTTATAGATCATGTCTAGCCTGCTGAATACCGCAAGGCCTCCCGCCTTTTGTCCAGGGTGCGCCCACGACCGTATCGCCAAGGTTCTCGATAAGTGTTTTGAGAACATGGGACTGAATGGCAATCAGATCGCCATCATCAGCGATATAGGATGCGGTGGTTTATTTGACACCTTTTTTCACACCCACGCCTTTCACGGACTTCATGGCCGCGCCCTGACTTACGCCACAGGCCTGAAGTTGGCCCGGCCTGAACTGGAAGTGGTGGTTATCATGGGTGACGGCGGTCTAGGGATCGGAGGAGCACATTTGCTCGGTGTGTGCCGTCGGAATCTCTCTCTGACTCTGATCATTTTGAACAATTTCAACTTCGGCATGACAGGAGGACAATACTCCTCCACCACACCCCCGGAAGCCCAAGTGGGCTCAGGCTTCCTCAATAGTCTTGAACGTCCTCTGGATGTCTGCCAAGTAGCCGCAAGCGCAGGCGCCCCATTTGTGATCCGTCGCTCAGGAATGGACAAGAATCTGGCTGAAGACATGGAAAAGGCCATCCGCTTTGATGGTTTCTCAGTCATGGATATCTGGGGAATCTGTCCGGGGCGCTACCAGAAACAGAACAAGCTGACACCGCAAGGCATCGACGAAGCCCTTGCCAACCTACCGCCAGCTGAGGGGCTTGTGAAGGAAAACATGAGGAAAGAGTATGGGCAGGCCTATCGAGAAACGGCGAGCAGACAAAAGGCTTCTCCGGTACCGCTCAGGATCGGCAAGTTATTCGACCCTCCGGAACCCGGCAGACGGGAGGTGGTCATCCTGGGAAGCGCGGGACAGAGAATCGTCACCGCGGGAGAGATTCTGTGCCTCGCAGGACTGACAGCGGGGCTCAAGGCGACACAGAAGAACGAATATGACATTACCGTATTGAGAGGGGCATCCAACGCGGAGGTGATTCTCTCTTCAGAGGAAATCGGCTTCACCGGCATTGAGCGGCCTTCGGTCATCGCCGCCCTGGGGCAGGAGGGTGTGGGTCGTCGCCGCCATCTCTTCGAGTCTCTTAAGCAGGAGACGTTTATCCTTCAAGCCGATGGGGTTGAGATACCTGATACGGATGCGATGGTTCGTCGAGTTAATTTCAAAGGACAGGGCATCAAGTCTTCGGATTGGGCCCTGGCTTCCATATCGCTTTTAGCCAAGCTTCATAGGGTTATTAGCCCGGAAATGCTTAGGTCCGCCCTGGAAATAAGGTTAAAGGAGCAAAGTCTGATAGCTTCGTTAGAGCTCTTGGATCGTGTAGAGATGGACAACTCGACTTAGAATAGCATCACAATGCGACGATGTCGCGTTCATAAGAATCGCTTTCCCATCATTCCTGCGAAGCCCGTCCTCGCGAAATCTTTTAGAAACCTTGAGTTTTAGGAGATCTCAAAACTGTGAAGGACCTGCTCCTCGGATCCTGGAATATCCGTGCCGATGAAAGAGATTTTCACCCGCGTCTCACGGACATCCACCCATGTATATCCTGAGGGCGTCCAGAAGGTTCTATATCCGGTTTCTTCCTCCGTAAACTTCCATGGAGCCCCGGCGCTACCCACACAGACATAATGGATGCCCTCCATCGGGATATCCGTAAACACGTGATCGTGTCCATAAAAAAGGGCTTGAACGCCATATGTCTTCATCCATTCATGAATTAGGGCCTGCTCGCCTGTATACGCGGCACGCCCCCCTCCCCTTCCATAACGAGAGTTGAGGTCATCCCCCGCCTTCCCCCCCACAGTGTGATGGAGAAACAGAAATTTCCATTTCGCCCTGGATGTTGAGAGCCTCTTGTGGAGCCACTGTTTCTGAATCTCTCCCAATGTCCAGTCATCCGATCGCCCGATGGGGGATTGAATAGTATGATCTGAAGAAGTATACCCGGTGACATTCAATACAAGGAAAAGAACATCCCCCCAGTTAAAGCCGTAATAGTCCCCGAATTGACTCCCCCCATCAGGATAAGTCTCCGAATCGGGAGTGGGAATCCAGGTCATCCGTGCCTGGCGTGCCCAACCGCGCTCCCGTTCAGGGTGCCAACCGTTTTCCCCCTCCCAGTTGCCGATGGTGTTGAAAAGGGGGACTGACGATGGAAGGCTCCCCAGGGCATGGCGCAGTTGGGCATAGAGGATACGGCCGTATCTCTTTTCAATCATGGGCCCGCCATGGGAAGTGAATGTCTGGATATTATCACCGAGCATAAGGGATAGATCGGGTCTTCGGGCCAAGATGGACTGGGTGACCTCGCTGAGGACCCGATATCTACGCGGGGCCTCAGGATAGATATGGGAATCGGAAAACAGGGCGAAAGAAAAGGCAGAGGGAGTGGTTCTCTGGGTTCGAAAGCAGTTCTCCATAAGCATATGAAACTCTGATTGTCCTTTGAAGCGGGCGAAAAACTGATATTTGTATTCTGTGTCAGGTTTCAATTGCTCCAAACGGATTTGTCGAACCGTAAGGGGCCCCATGGATATTCCTTCGGATTGTTGCCATTCCTCTTCTGCAACGTCTTTGGTTCCGCCAAAGCGGATATGGCACTCAATAGCCTTTTCTCCCGAGACCAGGTTCAAGAGGATTGAAGAACGGGTGGGGCACCCTAAATAGGGAGGACAGAGAAGAAATTTGTCCGGTTTTTCAGGGTCATGAGGAGAGGCTCCATTTGATTTCAGCACCGCGGGGAGGGCCATGGTACTTGTCCCCGCAATCAGGCTATGTTTGATAAAATCTCTTCTGGATATCCTCTTCATAACAGGCCTTAAAAAAACCTTTTCCGCCCTGATTATTTTTCATCATATAAGGAAAAGTATACATATTTCCGACCTGAAAGCAACTCCCATTGACAGATACGTAAGGTATCCTGCGTTTCGGACAGTCATGATCAAGAGTGAGGTCCTAGAAGCCTCCTTGAAGGGGACTCAAGGGGCAGAGGCTTGTCTGTTATAAGCGATGGGTTTAGTTCACAACTCAATGAAACCAATGCGTTTCTTGGGGAAATGAATGCGTTAATAAAAAGAGATTTTCACACCATCGAGTTGACAGTCGACATGATGCTGAAGAGAGGCTATAGTGAAAAAACCGACTCATAACAGTTCATGGGCCATGATTATCGCAATGCTTTTGTTAGTTTTTATCCCCTTGCCAGAGTGTAACCCTCATCCTCATGAGGCCGGATCTCATTGCCCAATGGCTCCATGTGCCCCATGAAAAACGTTATTGGACCTCCCTTATAGGGTTGTCCGTTTTTAGTCTGATCGATATAATGCAACAAATACGATCTAGAAAACGACCCTGAAAGCAGATATTGAGACAATAGGATTGTCATGCTCATCATCCCCCTTACCGGTAAAATCAGTATAAGAAATCCCCCTTTAATCACCATTGCCATTATTCTGGTCAACTGCTTTGTCTACTTTGGTCTTCAATCAGATGATGGGGAGGTGTATTCTCGGGCTATACATTTCTATTTTGAGTCGGGACTTGGAAAAATCGAGACTTCAAAATACCAGGCCTACTTGAAAACCGCATCTGGTGAAAAAGATGCGGCCCTAACCCAAGGGGAATTAAATAAAGATGCCATGATGCGTCTTTGGGCGAGAATGCAGCAAGACGACGTCTTCATGAATAGACTGATAAAAGACGAAATCATCGCACCAACAGATCAGCAGTATGCTGAATGGAAAAACCTTCGAAGAGAATATGAGGGGATTATCTCCAAGATGGTAATACAAAAGTATGGGCATAGACCCATGGAAAATAATCTCATAACCCCCTTCACCCACATGTTTCTCCACGGAGGCTTTGCGCATCTTCTTGGAAACATGATCTTCCTCTGGCTGGTTGGGTGTGTGCTTGAATTGGGTTGTGGAAGGTTATTTTATACTTCACTTTATCTCTTGACGGGGTTCCTTTCGGCTCTCTTGTTTGGTTTGGTCTATGCGAATAGCCAAATGCCTCTTGTGGGTGCTTCCGGTGCCATCTCCGGGCTCATGGGCGCCTACACAGTGTTGTATGGAAAAAAGAAGATAAGAGTTTTCTACTCGATAGTGATCTTCTATTTCAATTATACCAAAGTGCCGGCAATCCTTCTCCTGCCCATTTGGATTGGACAGGAATTCTATCAGTTATTGTTTGGCAGCGTCAGCCAGGTCGCTTATGTGGCACATATCGGTGGCCTGATAAGCGGCGCCGTTCTGGGTTATGTCGACCTGAGATTCCTCGGGCTGGTGAGTAACGAGGTATTCACGGAGGATCCAAAGGAGAAGATCGCGCCTCTACTGGAAGAGGCGATGGAGTCTCTTTCACGGTTGGATATGCAGAGTGCCCGGCCTCTTTTGGAAGAAGTCCTCAAGATCGACCCGAACAACCTTAGTGCCTTGACACATCTTTTCAATATCGACAAGCTGAATCCGGAAAATGAAATTTTTCATATAACCGCGTCCAGATTGTTTCTCCGACTCATAAAAGACGATCAAGCCTACGAAAAACTCCATATGGTGTACAAAGAATACCAAGCGATTTCAAAGAGACTGAGGCTCAGCCCTGACCTCCTGCTCCAGCTGGCCTCTACCTTCTCAGCACATGGATATATAGAAGAATCAGAGAGAATCATAGCGCTTCTTCTGAAAAGCCGGCCCGAATTTCAAAAGCTTCCCACCAGCATACTGAAGCTGGCACAAGCCTATCTTAAAAAAGGGATGAAAGACAAAGGGAAGAACTGTTTGGCAATCATTGTTCGAAAATACCCCCAATCACCAGAGTCTCTGATCGCGAGACGTCTATTAAAGACTCTAGGCTAAGACACCTTGATCTGGCTCAGATACCTCTCGATGTGGGGAATAAGGTCATGGTTTGGGTACTTCTTAATCACACCTTTGAGAATACGCGCAGCCCTACCGGGATCGTTCAGTTTTTCATTAAAGATATTTGAAACGAGGAAATAGGCCTTCGGAACCAGAGGGTTTTCAGGGTTTGCCTTGACAAACCGATTGTACGCCTTGATGGATTCTTTGGGTCTTCCCGACTCATTCAGGCTACTGGCCACCTTGATGAGGGTAGCGGGTTCTGGTGAAAACTTCTCATCACGGGAAACGCATTCTGAATAGACTTCGTTTAGCTTCTCCTTTTGATTTCCTTTTGCCAGCAAGTCCAAATAGACCTTTCCCTGTTCCAGCATATCCGAAAACTCTTCCCTAACCTTGAGAAGATTATAATAGCGTTCGGCCAGATTCAGGTCTGAAATCACCCCATGTGTCTCACTCTTTATCAGTAGAATGGCGTCATCCAGCTTCCCCTCTTTGATCAGTCGGTCGACCTGGCTGAGGAGTATGCCCGACTCACCTTTTTCCGTAGGTTCTTCTTTTGAAGATAGTTCTTCGTATGAAAAATCTACATGGTAACCGATCTCTTCGTGGTATTGGAAAATCACATACCCCATCAAATGATAGGATATGATCATATAGTAGCTCTCCACCACATCGGTTAAGAACTCATAGAAGGTAGGAGAGAGAAAGCTCGTTATATACCGCCCAATCACGGCCGGGGCACCAGCTAAAAGGATAAGAAAGAAATACATCAACAGATAGCTCCACCCTATTCGCCAGGCCATTCCCACAAAGAGCAACGGGTTAATCGATTGTAATAGGCTTTCCGTGCCCACCAGTACGATCACCATCGCGGGAAAAAATAAGATCACGAAACAGAGGAATACGCCTCCAATAAAGATGCCGCCCATTTGAGTGATCTTCACGAAAACAAAAGCCAAGACAACAAGAATCAAGGCCTGCTTGATGACAATCGAGAAATCTTCGAACACAAGGTTGGAGTCTATTCTCGGTGGAGAAAGATCTCCATTCGCCGTGTTTCTCAGGGAAGCAAAGGCATATTTAAAAAAGATGACCGTAACGAATAGACTGCCCCAAAAGCCGAACAACCAAAATTTTGAGAAAATGAGAGAGGCGATGTTAAGAACGATGATCAGCCCAAGGGGGCGAAGATGAAGCGGGTAGGCAAAGAACTGCGGAAGCCTGTTCCAAAAAGGGATGACTGTATCTTCAAATGCTATTCTCTCCGCATTAACATTGCATGAAGGGCAAAAATGATAGACCTTGTTTTTTCCATATTGATTGATAACTCGTGTCTCAATACAATCCCCACAGTAATTGACCTCACAGTTCGGGCAAACCCACTGGGCCGGTTTGGTGGGATGATAATGGCAAGATATCTCCATATGAATCCTTCATGTGTAGTTTCTTCTCTCTAGGAATCCAATTTTATATCAAGGCGGTTTTCCACCAGCAAGTAGATGTGTACAAAAAGGAATGTAACTATTAATTATATTATGTTTTTCTCAGTATATCAAACATAATCTTCAACTTGACATATTTATCCGAATTTTGTATAAGTGGACCATGGTCAGGATGGAACATGATCCTGTTGAGGGACATGGAACCAAAGACCTTCCTCGGATCAAATCCAATGTGAATGATATGTGTGACACCGCCTGGATCTTCAACAAATGATGACCGGGACGGGAAAAGAGTCGAGCACATCTTTCTCCCTACGCTTTTCTTACGTTATCTCACAAGTGAGTATATTGAGGAGAAAAGCCTTACGGTGCTGCACCTCAGGGGCGTGGTTCTATAGCCTTATGTCTGTTTATCTTTGAGTCTATAGGGGATAGGGGTATAATCTAAGGGAAGCCCCGGACTAAAAGGAGGTTTGAAATGGAGAGAAAGAAAGTCACGATCGCGGAGTTACAGCAGAAAAAAATGGCAGGAGAGAAGATTACCATGATGACGGCCTATGACTACCCGACAGGGAGTCTCGTGGACCAGGCCGAGATCGACACGATTCTTGTGGGGGATTCTCTCGGTATGGTGATGCTGGGATATGATTCAACGGTTCCCGTGACCATGGATGAGATGATCCACCACTGTAAAGCAGTCAGCAGAGGGGTCCATTGCAGCTTTATTATCGGTGATATGCCTTTCATGTCGTACCAAGTCAGCGTAGAGCAGGCCATAGAAAACGCTGGGCGATTTATGAAAGAAGGGGCCTGTGATAGTGTCAAGCTTGAAGGGGGAAGTGAAATGGCCTCTGTTGTAAAGGCTATTGTCACAGCGGGGATCCCGGTCTGTGGACACATAGGACTCACACCTCAGACTGCGACCAAATTGAGCGGCTTCAAGGTCCAGGCCAAAGATGCGAAAAGCGCTCAGCAACTCGAGAAATCGGCCAAGGATCTTGAAGAGGCGGGCGCCTTTATGATCGTGATGGAATGTATTCCGGATCTTGTAGCGGCTCGTATTACAAGGGAATTGAATATCCCAACCATTGGGATCGGCGCGGGCAAGGACTGCGACGGTCAAGTCCTCGTTTACCATGACCTGGTGGGACTCTTTGAGAGGTTCACTCCGAAGTTCGTCAAGCAGTACATCAATCTCTCACCACAGATTAAAGAGGCCCTTGTTCAATTTAAGAGCGACGTGGAAAAAGGCGCTTTTCCGGGGCCGGAGCATATTTTCACCATGAAACCGGAAGAAGCAGAGAAGATATAAGTCTAACGTTTTTGTAGAGACGGAGGGAAAACTTCATGCATTTCTTGGTTGTCGGCCCGGGGGCCATGGGCTGCCTATTTGCCGCCCGTTTGAAAAAAGCGGGTTATGATGTGACCTTACTGGACTATATTGAGGAAAGGGCGAGACGAATCAACGATCAGGGTATACTCATCCATGGGTTGAGTGAGAAATATAGAATCAAGGTGCCTACGGTGTCAGGCACTTTTCCTTCGGAACCTGATCTGGTTCTTATATGCGTCAAATCCTATAAGACACGGGATGCCGCCCAGGCTATCAAGCAAGGGATAGGCCCCCAGACGGTGTTGGTAACACTCCAAAACGGCCTCGGCAACGTGGAGATCTTACAGGAGATCTTCGGGGAAGAGAGAGTATTGGGTGGTGTGACGGCCGAAGGATCGACTCTTCTGGGTACAGGAGAGATTAGACACGCGGGTCAGGGAGAGACTATTGTCGGCCCCGGCAGGGACCCGAATGGTCCGGCAGAAAAGCTTGTTTCCGCCTTTAATCGGGCCGGATTCAATAGCAAATCCGCAGATCACGTAAACGATCTGATCTGGGGAAAACTGATCGTTAATGTCGGTATCAACCCGCTGACTGCCATCACGAGGTTGAAAAATGGCCGTCTTCCCGATTTGCCCGGCACCCGCATGGTCATGGAAGAGGCCGTCAAGGAGGCCGTCGCCGTGGCCCGAGCCAAAGGGGTAGATCTCCCTTATCCAGACCCCTTGGCCCGTGTCATTGAAGTATGTCACGCTACGGCGGTAAATGTCGCCTCTATGCTTCAGGATGTCCTGAAACGGAGACAGACTGAAATCGACGCAATAAATGGCGCCATTGTGCGGGAGGGTAAAGCGATGAACATTCCTACACCTGTAAACTTCACCCTTACTTCACTGGTACAGGCCATCCAGGATTCGTACGCGGAAAGAGTAATAGGTGAAACTCTGGTTGCCTGAGATTTCACTGCCATTTGTGAAAAAATTCTTTTGACAGGGGCGATTCTCTTCTGGTAAGTTCTCCCTTCAAATCACCTGGACTGACATACCCACAAAAAAAGTCAGCAATGGGAAGGCACATCAAGAAGACTTAAACGTGAGGCGGGATCTTTTTTGAGTCAGTCAATACCACATCACGGAGGTTCGCAATGTTTGAAATTCTAAAGCGGGAAGAAATGGCGGATGGGACAGTAGTGATGAACGAAATAAATGCCCCCCAAATCGCCAAGAAGGCAAAACCAGGCCAATTTGTTATCCTCAAAGCGAATGAACAGGGAGAGCGCATCCCACTGACAATGGCCGACACCAACGTCAAAAAGGGAACTGTTACGGTTATCTATCAGGTTGTCGGCAAGTCCACGGCTCTCTTTAAAAGCCTGCAGGTGGGAGATCACTACCAAGACGTCATTGGCCCTTTGGGCCAACCGACTCACCTTGAAAAACTGGGGAATGTTGTCTGCGTGGGTGGAGGCACAGGGGTCGCCGTTTTATATCCCATAACCCGTGGTTTGAAGGAACTCGGGAACAATGTCGCAGCCATCATTGGAGCGAGAACCAAGGATCTTCTCATTTTGGAGGACAAGATGAAGGCTGCATCCCATGAACTCCATGTGTGCACGGATGATGGATCCTACGGCCACCATGGTTTTGTGACGGATGTGCTAAAAGATATCCTGGAAAGAGACAATGTGGACCTGGTTGTGGGAATCGGTCCAGTGCCTATGATGAAATTTGTGACCAAATTAACGGCTGATTACCACGTCAAGACTCTGGTGAGCCTGAACGCCATTATGGTGGATGGGACAGGTATGTGTGGGTGCTGTCGCGTGAGCGTAGGAGGAAAGACCCGATTTGCCTGTGTGGACGGCCCCGAATTTGATGGTCATCAGGTGGACTTTGACGAACTGGCCCAACGGCTCGATGCCTATAAGAATGAAGAAAAGCGAGCCCATGAAAAGTATACACACGAATGCAAGCTCTCCCAGGAAGCCTAGCGCGACAATATTCTGCTGATTTTTCAACAGGTTATTAGAAAATCACTTGTGGAGGATTTGACTATGCCGGAAAAAGCCGGAGAAATGGAAAAAATTCCCAGGCAACCCATGCCTGAACAGAAACCAGAGATCCGAAAGAGAAATTTTAATGAGGTCCCCCTCGGATTGTCTCCAGAAGGTGCGATGAAAGAGGCAGAGAGATGCCTGCAGTGTAAAAAGCCCTCCTGTGTTGATGGATGTCCAGTGGGTGTAGATATTCCAGGATTCATTCGGCACATCAAGGAAGGAGATTATACCAAAGCCATTCGAAAAATATGGCAAAGAAACTCTCTTCCCGCGGTATGCGGGCGAGTCTGTCCCCAAGAGATACAGTGTGAGGGGAAATGTATCCTGGGGAAAAAAGGGGATCCTGTCGCCATCGGCAATTTGGAGCGTTTCGCGGCGGACCACGAACGGGAGAATGGACAAGGCGAGTTACCCCCCAAGGCTGAACCTACCGGGAAAAAGGTGGCTGTCATCGGCTCCGGCCCGTCCGGTCTGACTGTCGCCGGCGATCTCATTCTCAAGGGTCATGACGTGACGGTCTTTGAGGCCTTCCACAAACCGGGTGGTGTTCTGGTCTATGGCATCCCTGAATTCAGACTCCCAAAAGAGATCGTCTATTCTGAGGTGAACTTCCTGGAGCGTTTGGGCGTGAAATTGGAATGTAATATGGTCGTAGGAAGGACCGTCTCCGTGGATGAACTGTTCGAGGAAGGCTATGATGCCGTGTACATTGGCGTGGGTGCGGGCCTGCCTAGATTTCTGAACATCCCGGGTGAAAACCTTATTGGGATATACTCGGCCAACGAGTATTTGACGAGAGCCAACCTGATGAAGGCCTACCTGTTTCCTGAATACGATACCCCCATTGCCTTAGGAAAAGACGTAGCCGTTTTTGGTGCCGGAAATGTGGCCATGGATTCTGCGAGGACGGCTATGCGCTTGGGGGCAGACCGGGTCCGGATAATCTACCGGCGTTCCAGAGAAGAGATGCCTGCCCGGGTGGAAGAGATCCATCACGCTGAAGAAGAGGGAATCGAATTCTTTCTTCTGACCACACCCACGAAATTCCTGGGAAATGAGAAGGGTCGTATCACCGGTGTAGAATGCCTCAAAATGGAACTGGGTGAACCTGATGATTCAGGCAGACGCCGGCCGATACCGGTTAAAGGCTCTGAGTTTCAACTGGAATGTGATCTGGGTGTGATCGCGGTGGGAGCGGGGGCTAATCCTTTGTTGACCAAGTCCACAAAGGACATCAAGCTGAATAAGTGGGGAAATATCATCGCAGATCCAAAAACGGGAAAAACCTCCAAAAAGGGAGTTTGGGCCGGTGGAGATATCGTCACAGGTCAGGCCACGGTGATCCTCGCCATGGGGGCGGGTCGAGGAGCCTCCGATTCCATACATGACTACCTCACATGGGGTTGGTGAGATCAGAAGAGCCTGAAAACCTGCTGACGGTAGTACTTCAGTTCTTCTATGGACTCCTTGATATCATCCAATGCCAGGTGTGACTTCCGTTTTTCAAAAATGGGTAGTTGAGGATACCATCTTCTGACCAGCTCTTTGATTGAACTGACGTCAATGACTCGGTAATGGAGGAAGGCTTCGAGCCGGGGCATATGTTTGTGGAGAAACCTCCGATCCTGCCAAACGGAATTTCCGCACAAAGGAGACTCTTCTTTGTCGCAATGCTTTGAGAGAAATTCCAGCGTCTTCTCCTCGGCGCTCCGGCAGACATCAGGGGAGTTTCTCACCCGATCCAAAAGGCCTGATTTCTCATGCTGTACACGACTCCAATCCTCCATACGATCGAGGGCATCTTCCCGCACATTGACGGCGATGTTCGGACCTTCGGCCACGATTTCCAGTTGGTCGTCGGTGACGACACTGGCAATCTCAAGGATAACATGCTCCTCAGGATTTAGTCCGGTCATTTCCAGGTCTATCCAGATGAGCCTATTCTGATGTCCCGCTGGCATCGGCATCAGTCTCCTCAGCAATAATGCCATATACATTCCCAGGAGGGGGGGCACCCCTTTTCTCCGAAGGAATCTCGACCTCTTGGTAATGAGGCTTGTCCGTACGGCTATGAGCGATTAATGCCTTGACCACGTCCCAGCTGACTTTGTTCTGCTCCGCTAGTCCTACGATTTCTTCTAAAGCCGAACGTTTGTCGTAAGAAATAGGTCGATAGGGTCTCAGGGAGACAAGAGCGTCATAGACATCACTGACAGCCACGATCTCCACCATACGGTCATTGAGATTGATGCCTCGGGGGTATCCTGAGCCGTCATTTCTTTCATGATGATCTCTGGCCACTCTGGCCGTAAGACTGTATGGATCCTTTTTGTAATAGCTAAGCAATACATACCCTGCAAGTGTGTGATGATCCAAGATATCCCGCTCAGCCCGTGTCAATGGGGTCCTCTTTTTCAGGATTTTCAAGGGGACAGTTATTTTTCCAAAATCGTGCGCGGGGCCTGCTGCGGACTCTCTGATGCGTTCCTCATAGTCGGGGATGAGGTCGCCTGCTAATAGAGTAGATAGGGCAAAGACATTGAGCAAATGGTTGTAGGTGGTGAAGTCATATTGCTTGAAATAGTCAAGAGACCGTAAAAAGGGGAGAACAAACTGTACTTTCTCCATCTGTTTTAGGAGCTTGCTGATGTCCTGCTTTTCCGGAAAGATAAGTTGGTAAGGGGGTTGACTGATAAACTTGACAATATCCTTTCTCACTGAACCATGTTCCAAGAGTGGTAAGGTCTGAGAAGGAGTGGTGTGATTTGATGAGATCAGATCTTCCAGAACATCTCCCGAGAGTTCAGTGCCAGCGGGAAGAAGCAGTCGATTATCAATATCATGAACGGGGTAGCTAAGTTTCATGTCAGGTGGTGTTGTGAGATGTCTTTTGCAGCCAGGTCAAATTGTCGCTCCTATTTGTGTATGCCTAGGGTTATTTGAGTATTTGAAATGGCTTCTTTATTATAAGTGCCTGTTTTTTTGACAAAAAGTATAGTAAATTTAAAGAAGTTTGTCAATAGTACTCGGCCATTAAGATGGCTGATGCCATTCCCCTTCGGAATCGACGTCATCACTCAAAGCTAGACTCTTCCAATTCCTGAACCTCCTGACATTCTCTCGTGTGGTTCCGGCCTGGCTGGAAAGGGAGGCATTCATAAAGGTTCAAGATACCATCAAGGCATGTGAAAGGACTGTATTTTTAGCGTAACACCCGATAGATATCAAGTAAAAATCCGGGCTGTGCTTTGAACATGACCTCCATTCGGTTCTCTTGAACCGAATGACAAAGAGGCATTCCACAAAAATCCGTCATCTATTATGGATATATTCTTTCAGATCAAATGGTTTATGATTATCCCTGGTCACCAACAAGGTATTAAATGTAAGGCGCCAAGAAGGGACGACTGAGCGATCGAAGGTAACGAAGCAGATGATGCCTTGATGGTGATCAGGGACTCATGGACTCTCTTGACTTAAACCTCGATTTTGCAGTAGACATCTTATTGAGAGGGTAGACAGATTACGTTGAATTGAAAGCGAGAGACCTTTGAAAAATGCTCAATTTTGTTCAAGTTCAAGGAAGGCGAGAATTCTAACCCTCCCGATCACCATCGGGACAGGCACGAATACCCGTATAGTATTTCGAGGGTTAGAATTTGAGTCTGACACCGAAATTGGGCAAAAGGGGGCGTTTTTCAAAGGTCCCAGCAATAGAGTGGAACGAGGCTTATATTCATGAGCGGGGATTTCAACGAGTTGAGCGAAAGACTGTGTTACACTTTCAAGAAACCGGATATTCTCATGCAGGCGTTTCGGCATTCTTCTTATGTGAACGAACAGACTGATTCTGATCTAAGAGATAATGAACGTCTTGAGTTTCTAGGTGATGCAGTGCTTGATCTTGCTATCAGCCATGTCTTGATGGAACTCTTTCATGATTCCAAAGAAGGAGACCTTTCAAAATACAGGGCTACCGTGGTCAATGAAAAAGGACTCTGTCAAGTAGCCCAATCGCTGGCGTTGGGCGATTATCTCACGCTGGGTAAGGGTGAAGAAGCGACGGGCGGGAGAAAAAGACCTTCCATCCTTGCCAACACCATGGAAGCCGTTCTGGGAGCTTTGTACCTGGACGCAGGATTCGAAAAGACAAAAGAGATTATACGGAGATTGTTCCTGCCCTTACTGGGAGAGATAGAAACGGAAAAAGCTGTTAATGACTATAAAAGCCGGCTTCAAGAATACACCCAGGAGGCATACAAGACCCGACCTGAGTATGTCCTGGTAGCGGAAAGTGGCCCTCCACACGATAAGACCTTTAGGGTAGCCATACAACTCCAAGGGAAGACCATGGCCGTGGATGAGGGAAAAAGCAAGAAAGAGGCTGAGCAAAAGGCAGCCAAAAAGGCATTTGAGTGTCTGAAACCGGAATAAAAAATAGACCTTTGATCGTCCCTATATTCATTCCCAATGAGGGATGTCCCTATCGATGCATCTATTGCCAGCAAGAGAAGATCACATCCCAATCGCTTCAAGATGTCAACGCATCAACCATAGCAAGGACTCTTGATCAGGCCGTACAATCCCATCGGTTTGATCCTATCAGAAAGCCTGAGGTTGCCTTTTACGGGGGGACTTTCACGAATCTGACGACGGCCCGGATGAAGGAATTACTGGGGGCCGTAAGGCCCTACCTCCAGAAGGGTCTCTTTAACTCCATTAGGTTTTCCACGCGCCCTGACTCCATCCACAATAAGCCACTTGATATGCTGAGAAACATGGGGGTCTCCACTGTCGAATTAGGCGCACAGTCAATGGTTGATGAGGTCCTGAAACAATCCCGGAGAGGACATACGTCCCAGGACACCGTGGAATCCGTTCAATTGCTAAAGGAATTCGGATTCAAAGTGGGCGTTCAACTCATGCCCGGACTACCAGGAGACACTCAAGAAAGGTTCATGCAGACTGTTCAAAAGGTGATTAGGCTTCGCCCCGATATGGTTCGGCTCTATCCGACGATTGTGCTAAAAGGAACGGTATTGGAAAAATGGTTCCAAGAGAAAAGGTACCATCCTATGCCACTTGCAGGGGCTGTCAAAATCTGTCAAGAGAGCTGTATCCGTCTGGAAGATAATGGTATCCCTGTAATCAGGATAGGATTGATGTCCTCAAAAACGTTACTGGAAGATAACCAGATTGTAGCGGGTCCTTGGCACAAGGCCTTTGGGTTTCTCGTCCGTTCGGAGATCTATCAACAAAGGATTGAATCCTATCTGCCGGAATGGGGAGCGGCTGCCGAAATAGGTTTGAGAGTTCCTCACAAAGAACTCCCTCTTGTGAGGGGATACAAGAACCGAGGGCTTCGTTCAATCGAAGAAAAGACCGGTGCTAAGGTGATAAAGGTCACCGGGGACGACACGGTCCCTCCAGGACAAGTCGTTGTGAATTCGCTGTGAAGAATGGTTTTCCAAGGCAGTCGGTGATGGGAAGCCTGGTATCCTTGTATCGTCGAACCCTGAACGTATGAATATCATTAGGCCTCAGTGCCTCTCGTTCTGACACAAATCATTTCATTTGGAGAAACTCCAAAAAGAAATGCTTTCCTAGGCCTGAAACAGAGGGACGATGAATTCTGATAAACAAAAGTTTCTGTCCGGCTTTGTCGCTATTGTGGGACCTCCCAATGTGGGCAAATCAACCCTCCTGAATCGACTCCTCGGTACGAAAGTAGCCATCGTCTCTCCAAAGCCTCAAACGACCCGAAAGCGAATCCTCGGGATCTATCATGGGGATGGCTATCAGGTCGCATTTATGGATACCCCCGGTATACACAAAACTCGGACCCTTCTCCATAAAAGCATGGTAGCTTCCGCCCAAGAGGCCTTACACGAGGTGGATATCATCATCATGATAATAGAGATGCCACGCCCGGACGACCCAGATATTCCCTTGATATTGAAAAATCTTGAACAGACAAGGAAACCCTCTTTCCTTATCATCAACAAGATAGACACAGGCTCTAAGAAGGAACTCTTACCGATCATTGAATCCTTCAGCAGACTTAACCTCTTTGATGCCGTCATTCCCATATCTGCCTTAAAAGGGAAAGGCATTGAGCAAGTCATGAAGCAACTCCATTCAAGACTCAAACCCGGTCCGGCGTTTTTCCCTAAAGACATGAAAACAGACCAATCAGATTCATTTCTTGTCTCCGAGATGATACGGGAGAAGATATTCCTGCACACCAGACAAGAACTGCCCTACTCCTCGGCCGTGACTGTGGATAGGATGGAAGACAAACCGGAAAAGAACCTCCTCACCGTTACGGCACGGATTCATGTGGAGTCCGATTCTCAGAAGGGGATGCTCATTGGGCAGAAGGGGCGGATGATTAAGGCTATCGGCCAATCAGCGCGACGTGAACTGGAAAAGATATTCGAGGCTCGCATCTTTCTAGACCTAACAGTACATGTAGAGAAGAATTGGAGTAGGGATACTCGGGCGTTGCGGAGATTGGGGTACTAAGAGCGAAGAAGCCAACCCCTATTCATGGGTTGGCTTCTTCAAAAAGGAGGAAAGAGCATTTTGCCTTTCTTGTTTCATTTATCCTGCAAAATTCCTGCCAAAACAGCACAGGCAAAAGCATCTGTCGCAACTAATCGTTTTCGCTGGACTTTCATCAGATATCGATTTCCTGCCCGATTTCCTCTCACCCTTGAAAAGTACAATTTTTTGCACGATCAAAACCCAGACGAGCTTATAAAACACTTAATTAATTGATTTCATTAACAAAATCTTAGTTCAAATAATTTGACCCTCAGATAGTGATATTGTACTTCTTCAATTTGTGCTGAATCAGGCTTTTGGTGATCCCAAGCATCTCCGCCGCATGGGACTGAATATTATCGCACTCCTTCAGGGCTCTTCGAACAAGTCTTTCCTCGATTTCCTCGAGGGTCTTCTGCAGGGGTGCGCCTAGGGGTATAAATCTGTCCACATCCAGATCTTCTCGCTTCTCTGAGAATTCGTCCGGCAAGTCTTCAAGGTCTATTTTACCGTTGGAACTCAAAACCACCGCTCTTTCAATGGTATTCTCCAACTCCCTTACGTTGCCCGGCCAGCTGTAACGGTAAAAGGCCTTCCAGACCTGTCCGCTCAATTCGATCTTATCTTTGCCTTCATCCTGCCCGTATTTCTGAGCGAAATGGTTAACCAGCAACCGGATGTCTTCAACCCGTTCCCTCAGGGGCGGGACCTCGATATTGATGACATTGAGCCTATAGAAAAGATCTTCTCTGAACGCTCCCTTGGCCACCTCCTCTTTCAGGTTTTTATTGGAGGCCGATATGACCCTCACATCTGTATGAATGGTCTGTGTCCCCCCTACACGCTCGAATTCCATTTCCTGAAGGATTCTCAGAAGTTTAACCTGCAAGGACGCAGGCATTTCACCCACTTCATCTAGAAAAAGGGTCCCTCCGTCAGCGAGTTCAAAACGGCCCTTCTTCATGGCCACCGCCCCTGTAAACGCCCCTTTCTCATGACCGAAAAGCTCGCTCTCCAAAAGGGTTTCTGTGAGTGCTCCACAATTCACAGAGATAAATGGGCGGTCTTTCCTAGGGCTGTTGTAATGGATGGCCTTGGCAATAAGCTCCTTTCCCGTACCCGAAGCTCCGGCAATCAGCACGAAAACCTTGGATTGAGCCACCTTTTGAATCAGATCGTAGATCTCAAGCATGGGTTTGCTCTTGCCGATAATATTGCCGTATCTGTAACGGTCTGAAAGGGCCTCGCTGAGAAAACGGTTTTCTTTAATAAGCCGGTAATTTTCCAATGCCTTTTTGATGGTCAACTTCAATTCTTCATTCTGGAAAGGCTTGGTGATATAGTCATAGGCCCTTTTCTTCATGGCCTCTACAGCCATCTCAATGGTGCCGAAGGCCGTCATCATAATAACCGGGAGATCAGGTGCCACTTTCTTGGATTCTTCCAGGAGTTCCATCCCGGTGATTCCGGGCATCTTCATATCCGTAATCACCAGGTCCAATTCCGACTCCCGAATCAAGCGGATCGCTTCCCGTGCATTAACCGCCGTGAGAATCTCATAGCCCTCCGGCTCTAAAAGGGCCTTTAAGACCACAAGGTAGTTCTTTTCATCATCAACAATTAAAATCGTTTCCATAATAATCCTATGTCTCTATTCCTGTGAGACATCGAAGTCACTATTTCATGCGCGGCAGCCGAATCTCCACCTTGGTTCCTTCCCTTTCCCTGCTTTGAATGCCGATCGTCCCCCTATGCCCCTCAATAATCTTCTTCACAATGGGAAGACCAAGGCCGCTTCCCTTTTCCTTCGTAGTAAAGAAAGGATCGAATACCCTTTTCATATTTTCTCCACTGATTCCAGAACCCATGTCTTCAATCTCTATTCGATAATGTCCCCTTTCCTCGCTCACTCTGATGTCTATGGCACCTCCATCCTCCATGGACTGCGTGGCATTCAGCAGGATATTGAGAATGGCCAAATAGAGAAGCTCCTTGTCCGCTATGAGTCTTATTGACCGTCCGTTCAAATTGTCCTTTACTGTGATGCCCTTTTTATCCATTTCAGGCTTCATGAAAGAGAGGTTCTTACGGATAATCTCTTTCAAATCACATTCACGAAGATTTAACGCCTGTGGGCGCGAAAAATCAAGGAATTCCGTGACGATCTGGTTCAAACGCACGGATTCTTCTAAAATGACTTTTGAAAGGCGTTTCCGGGTGTCATTGGCCCCCGGCGTCCCACCCAACAATTCGGAGGTGCTCTGAATAATCCCCAGGGGATTCTTGATCTCATGGGATACGGCCGCCACCATCTCCCCCAAGGCGGCCAGACGCTCAGTCTGGCTCAATTGCTCCGAAAGCTCATGTTGTTCACTGGCCCTCTGTTCTATAATGTCCTCTGCTTTCTTAACGATGAAAAGAAGCGCCACGAAGATAAACGCCATGATCAGGGTGGAGAGACCGAATATGCTGTACTGAAGCCTTACAGTAGATTTGTATTGCTCGGTTATATCCAGGATGATTTCAAAGACACCTGCGACATGTTTTTCTTTGGTCAGTGTATCGTAGCCTGAAATATGCGGAATATAGGTACTGATCTTCATGACGGCCCCTATTCTTTGTATCCCCAAAAATCCCCAAAACTCCTCCGTTTCGGGTCTTAGCCTCGAGGATTGTTCTCCCTGAACCGCTTTCCAATATTCCGGAGTCTCTATGGGTTTGCTTCTTATCCGCTTAGGATCAGTACTGTAAATGATTTCTCCTTCTGTAGTCTTGTAGAGGTTGACTACGTCTACCTTCAGACCTCGTATTGTATCCCTAACAACGCGATCCATTAATTCTCTGGCTTTTGGCTCTCCCAGCCTGATGTCTTCTCCATAAATAGAATAGAGAGGTTGCGTAACATACTCAAGAACCTGATAATTCAGGTTCCTACCAAGCCATAGAGCATAATCTTCATAACTCTTAAGAAGAATGTCCTTGCCCTTCTGGGAGATAACTATTGAGAAAGGGAAACTGAAGATCACCAGCACAACAAAACTGGCCAAGGCAAAGAACTTGACCAGCCGGAATTGTTTACCCTCTCGGATCATATCGTGACTTTGCAGTGCCATTTTCTAGTAGGAATGACTGAATCGTTCGCTAGCTGCCGAAGGCCCGACCTTCCGTGTGCGGTAAGCGGACCATGATCTTCGTCCCCTCTCCCTCTCTGCTTTGTATATCGACCGTCCCGCTATGTGCCTCGACAATCTTCTTCACAATGGAAAGACCAAGCCCGCTTCCCTTGTTCTTAGTTGTAAAAAAAGGCTTTAACACGTTGTCCGCATTTTCTTCACTGATACCACAGCCGGTATCCTCGAATACTATGCAATAAGACTCCCTTTCTTTTTCAACTCTAATGGCTATTCCGCCCCCATCCTCCATGGACTCCATGGCGTTTATCAAGATGTTTAGGAAGGCGCGATAGAGAAGTCCCTGATCCGCGAGGAGTTTCAAGGATCTGCCATTCAGATCATGATTTACCTCGATGCCCCTCTTGTCAAGTTCAGGTCGCATGAAAGAGATGAGCCCCCCGATAATCTCCTCTAAATAACAGTCGTGTGGGCTTGGGATTTCGGGACGTGCGAAATCAAGGAATTCCGTAACGATTTGATTCAATCGGGTCGACTCTTCTGTGATCACCCTCGCAAGACGCTTGTGGTGTTCGTCTGCCTCCGGCATTTCACCCAATAATTCAGAGGTGCTCCGAATGATCCCCAAGGGATTCTTGATCTCGTGAGATACGGACGCGACCATCTCTCCCAGGGCAGCCAAACGCTCGGCCTGATGTATTTGAGCCACAAGTTCATATCGCTCTTTGGCTCTCCGCTCAATCATGCCCTGGGCCTTATGAACGATCAAGAGAAGCGATAGAAATATAAGACCCATAATCAAGACGGACAGGCCGAACACAAAGACTTGAAACCTTACAATGGAATCATTCTGTTCGCTCATATCCTGATTTAACTCGAAAACACCTAGAATAGGAGCTTCCTCATTGGTGTCCGGTCCCACCAATTCTCCGAACGGGACATAGATTCGACCCTGGTTGAGCTGAAAAACATCCTGAAAAGGATCTCTCTCTGTCGGATTTGGATCTGCCGGTCTTTTAAAGGGGATATAGACCCGAAGTGCCACCTTTGCCCCCATACCAAACCCCCAAGAACCTTCTTCAGTAAAAGTCATTGAGGAGTTCTCCCCCTCAAGAGCCTTTTTGTATTCAAGACTTTGCGGCATTTCCAGACGTATTTGTTGCGGATCCGTGCTGTAGACTATTTGAGTTTTTGTGATATCATAGGCATTGACCAGATCTACATTGAAGCCGTAGATCGCGTTCCGGACGATTCTATCCATCAATTCAGCTTGACTCGGGTCATTCAACGAAACACTACTCCCACTCAACACGACCTTTGGATAGACAAAATTCCGATAGACTTGACGGCATAGGTTTTCACCCACAAGGATCACATTGTTTTCATAGCTTGCTTTGAGGATCTGTATAGCATTTTCGGAGATGACCAATGAAAACAGGAAGCTGAAGACAGCCAAAACAATGAAGCTGGCCCAGGCAAAGTGTTTCAGCAGCTGGAAGGGTCTTGCTTTCGGCCCCATATTTTCGTTTGAAAGCACCATATTCGAAGACGGACCTCTTAACAGAGAGGATTTTGACTTCAAGCGGAGATGAAAGTGTCAACTCCATTAGACTATAGACTATATATCATAAAGAATAAAAGGTAGACAACTCTGGCTCATCCGGATAATGAGTCCGATTGATAGAGCGAGTATATTCAGTATTTGTTCTTAAAGCCAGAAAGGATCATGGTATCTTTTCATCGATTTCAAGTCTCACGGCCTGGTCATTTCAGGATGTTAGAGACAGGTGAAGCCTCCTCCCTCCACTGTTCCCCTCGCATTCGCTCGGGGCCAGGGGGTCCCCCATTCTCTAACATCTTAAAATGACGAAGGCCTTCCGCCAGTCACTCTGAAAAGACACCATGATCCTTCCCTGGTTATAAGGTTTTACTATTTTATCGTACTCATTATCCGGATGAACCACAATTCCTCACTCGATTCATTAATGTCACCTATCGAAACACGACTCTGACAACTCCTCCCAAAAAAACAAAACCTTTTGATCCCCACCGATGAATTTGATAAGGTTCGGAAGTCTTATATGATTTGTTGATTGGTTAATCAATGACCTATCTGGAAATGGAAAACATTCCATTTATGCTCTATGCTGACGGCGATGGCCGGATCTTTGAGCACCCCTACTTCAGAATGGCGGGCTTCTCAGGGACAAAGCCCATTAGGGTTAAAGATGAGGACCTCATTAAAGTACCTGAATTCAGCAAGCTCTTCTTTATTCCTGATTGCCCGCCCATTGGGGTTGATCCTTCAACCGGGGAACACAGCGTTGTAAGGCAAATCGACGTTCAGGGTGAGACCGTTTCGTGTAATGCGGTGGCGGCCTTTCTTGAACCAGGTTTGGTGAGAAGCCTGTTACCGGCGGTGGATTATGGGCCCAAAACCTACACCCTCCCCACATGGGCCTATACCGCCGTGGGTTTTAGAGATGATGGGTATTGGGCTGCCGGATTCAGTATCGAGTACAATCACCGGTGGGACCCCAGAAATTACGATGACAGAGATCTGATTCCAGCTATAGACTCCTATCAAAAAAACCAATCCGCCGGTAAACTTGTTAAACACCTTATCCTTTGCGCGACCCATAATCATTGCTTTGCCGCAAAAAACCTGTTCCTCAGGCGATGGGAGGCCCCCTTACCCGTCAGCCGGCAATGCAATGCCGACTGTCTCGGATGCCTTTCCTTGGAAAACGAGTTCTCCCGCGCGGCATCTCATCATAGAATCGATTTCAGGCCTTCCCAAGATGAAATCGTTCAGTTGGCTGTGGACCACCTCACTCGGGGCCCGGAGACCATCGTCAGTTTCGGGCAAGGATGCGAGGGCGAGCCCCTGACTGAATTCAAGCTGATCGCCCAAAGCATCAAAGAAATTCGAAGACAGACCTGTATGGGGACCATCAATCTCAACACCAACGGGAGTTGGCCGGAGAGGGTACGCCAGATCATCGAGAATGGGTTGGATTCTATACGTATCAGTCTCAATAGTGCCCGCCCGGATTTCTATCGAGCCTATTACCGCCCCAAAAATTATGATTTTCAAGACGTGGTCTCCTCTATCTCCCTATCAACGGATTCGGGGCTCTATACCATGCTGAACTACCTGGTCTTTCCCGGGATAACGGATCAGATGGATGAAATCGATGCCCTCAGGAACCTGATAGAAAAGACAGGCGTCAACTTTCTCCATCTAAAGAACCTCAACATAGACCCTTCCCTCTACCTGGATCGTATGCCGAAAACCGATTCACCGACTGTAGGCATGAAGAAGATGGCAGAAATGCTGAAACAAGAGTTCCCGAATTTGAGACTGGGTTATTTCAACCAGCCGGTTCGGCAGAAAGAAAAACGACTGGTATGCAAGGAGAAGTGATGATGATCAGGTAAGACAGACAAAAAGGTGATGCAGTTTCTTCCCGATAATGTGAGGACGCCTGCTGTTGGGAAAAAGCTAGAATTTCCTGGAAAGATTAACGAGCTGCTTCGAAAGGGAGATATTCTGAGGATTGAAACACCCGGCGGAGGGGATTATGGGGATTGACTTTTCCAAATGCTATGTCAGACTAGCGTTGTGTCTCAGAATTATCTTGAATAAGAAGTACCTACTGCACAGATTCAAAGGGGGCATGGGCTAAGAAAACTACTGGAGGTTTGAAGGAGGATATGATGAGTTGGGTTTCTATTGATTACGATAAGTGTAACAACTGCCGTAAATGTCTTGAAGTGTGCCGAAGGTGTTTCTTTTTGGAGGACGAGACTGTCGTGGTCCGTGCCGATGAAAATTGCTGCTCTTTATGCGGACATTGTGTATCTATCTGCTCTTCAGGAGCCATTGAACATCACATGATGGATATGAATAACTTCATTGACATCAGCAGAGATAAACTGATTACTCCCGACGATTTTTTTGAATTCCTCAGACAGCGGAGATCCCACAGGCATTTCAAGGAGCAGGGCATCCCCAAAGAAGATATGGATAGACTGATCGATATTGTTCGCTACTCACCCACCGGCAGCAACAGTCAGAGTGTGGAAGTTGTTGTCATACAAGATGTCAAAAAAATGGAAAAACTTTCCAACCTCGCTGTTGACTTTATGGCTGACGACGGCGAAGAGTCCGCGAGAAGACTCCAGGAACTAAAGTCGGAAGGCAAGGGAACACCGGAAGAGCTGGCAGTGATGGAAATGATAGAACGATACGGAGAGATAATGAAACAAAGCAGAGAAATGGGGAATGATCCTGTATTTTACCGAGCTCCGGCTGTGATGGTCTTTCATTCCAGCAAAGAAGGAAGAAGTCAAAAGGATAACTGCGTGATAGCATCCACGACCATGGGATTACTGGCTCGAACAATTGGATTGGAGTATACCTATATTGGGATCTTTGAAGCCGCTGCCAATGAGTCCCCCCGCGTCATGGAGGAACTGAACCTTCCTAAAGGACATGGAGTGTATAGTGTAATTGTTTTGGGTTACCCCAAGTTTAAATTCCTCCGCACTGTCGACAGAAAGCCAACGGCAGTAAGATGGGAATAAGCCTTAAAGACCATCGAGAATGGGCATACCGAGTGCAGCATAGTGAGAGTCGGATCTGGAATCATCGCCATTCTAGTTATCATAGGGTTCAAAGGGTCCTGGCTCGAATGTGTTGATCCGGTAACGGCTGTATGGAACATGATAAGTAGTCGGTTTATCCGGCCTGTTGGCAGGATTATCCCCTATGGCGGCGGTTATAGGCTCTTCCACCCAGCCTTTCTCATACGGGCACATGAAAGCGATCCGATATGAAAAATGATAAAATTTCCATTGACCATCTTCTTTGATATAATCAACGATATATTTGCCCATACAGAGAGTCTGCAAATACCCATCATCCCTCACCATGGATACGAATCCATGGGAATGCCATATCCCCCTGGCCTCGGTGCCTTTCTTATTGATCTCAATAACGGGGTTGACCGTCATGTGAACCGCGAGCCATCCGGGTGTTCTTTGCATCCTTTCCACGTCAAAGACCTCGGTCCAGAATCTTTTAATGCTATTCACACCCTCATAGACACCGCTGTCTTCTATCTCCATGGTTACGCCTTCTGTCTTCTGGGCAAAGAGGCCGGGGACTTCAGAATACCTGCCGAGATAATACAGATGTGAATATATGGACATCAGCTTCCATATCTGGACATAATCCTTAGCAAAAGCATTCTCAGCCACCTGTTCTCTAAGCTGTTTTGTTTCGGCCTCAAGATGCTTTACCGTGATTTCCAGTTCTTCTAGAGTCATTGCCATTTCAATTACCCCCTCTCATGAAACAGGATCAAAGAACCGAGCTAAAAAAAGAGTTCATTCCTCGTTTTTAAAAGAATGGTCCATAGCATAAGCGATTAGACCTAATTGGCTTGACACAAAAGGATTCAATCCCTATACTCCTTGTTTTGAAAAGTATGTTCTTATCACTGCGTCATGACCATTACCCTAACCCCTCATGCCCATAATGCTGCAAGGAGGACTCTGTTACCCTAAATCATATCACACTATAAAAAACTGGGAGGTAGCGTAATGAATAAAGAGCAATATTTGGAATACATCGACCACTTCAACAACAGAAGATACGATGCCCTGGCAAGCTACTTTTCTCCAGACCTTACCGTGGAGTTCTTCAGCGACTGGGGATTGCCGGGGGCGCCGGCCGCCACAATGCAAGGCCGCCAGGAATTCATTGATGCCTACAGGGAGTTGCACCAACACGTGAGAGAGGTCCTGGAGTTAGGAGTCTTTATGGCACAAGGTAATGAGATCTTTGCCGACTTATATGTTGAATTCCACTGCTTTAAGGACCATCCATCAGTCCTGGGCCGGCCAATGAAAAAGGGCGAAGTCAAAATTATGACAAACTGGGTGCTCTACGATCTGGAAAACGACAAAATAAATCGTATTCGCATCGCCCATTATAGAATGCACGATCCCAAACTGGCAAAGTACTAACGTCCGGCGTATACAATCCAAAAAGATGGCGCTAAGAAGGAGAGATGTCTTTCTGAGTCTGTATTTAGGCCTTTGCCAACCCAACTCATGCTAGCCTAATGATCAATGTTTTGACTATATTAACCAAAGATGTTGTTGTTCCCACTTACGCCCCTATTATTCCATCACCTCGACCAACCCTCCACATTGCTGATAACACTCACGGTAGTCGCTATCACAGGAGCTGAAGTTCGCGGATTCATGGCACGTT
>JAFGFY010000271.1 GCA_016930795.1 Deltaproteobacteria bacterium | reverse complement strand
TAAGAGGCGACACCATAGGAAACCCTATTTTTCAGTCGTCGATTACAACGCTCAAGAGTATACCTTTGCCGATTTCATCGAGAACATAGCCGCGGAAGGTATCTTTATCTCAACATCCAAGCCTTTTTCCTATGGAAAGGAGGTCTCTTTATCCTTTCCCCTTCCTGTTTCCCAAGAGCATATCACCGTCGCGGGTGAAGTCGTACGAATCGAGGAAGAAGGAATTGGGGTCAAATTCAAGAGGATTGACCAAGAGTTGAAGAGGAAGATCAAAAAGGCCGTGGATATGATCTAACTCTCGTCTTTTCCACATGTATTACTCCCTTCCACATTTTTGTGAATCTTATCCCTTATATCCTCCCAGAAAGGTATTGAAAAAACGGTCCTGATAGGCTAGAAGTTTCTGAACCAGTATGAGGAGGCCAAAATCCACCATCAAATTTATTGATGGGCAATGATAATTAAGGATTTTTGGGAATCCCTGGGCACCAGCAAGGTGTTAGATGTAAGGCGTCGAAGAGTGCCGACTGAGGCGTATAAGTAATACGCCGCAAGGAGAAGCGATCGAAGACAACGCCGCAGATGACACCTTGATGGTGGATCAGGGAGAGTCTGACACTTCCTGAGAGGCGGACATATGAAGATCGCGATAAGTGGAAAGGGGGGTGTGGGGAAGACCACCTTTGCCTCGTTTCTGATCAGGGCTTTAGCGGATCAGGGGAAAAAGGTGCTTGCCATTGATGCGGATCCCGATGCGAACCTGGCACAGGCCCTTGGGATTCCGGGAGGCGCGGAAATCGTCCCTATCTCAGAAATGAAGGGCCTCATCGAGGAAAGGACGGGGTCCAAAACGGGGACTATGGGCGGCTTTTTCAGGTTGAATCCCAAGGTGGATGATCTCCCTGAAAAACTTTCAATCGATGCTGATGGAGTGAAAGTCATGGTCCTGGGCGGTGTCAAAAAAGGGGGGGCTGGATGCATATGCCCTGAAAGCACCCTTCTCAAAAATCTTGTGAGACACCTGGTCCTGGCCCGTGACGAGGTCGTCGTCCTGGACATGGAGGCCGGGTTGGAACACCTGGGCCGCGGTACGGCCATGGCCGTCGATAGGCTGATTGTGGTGGTGGAGCCTGGAAGACGCAGTATCGAAACAGCTCGTCAGATTCGGCGAATGGCGGCTGATATCGGCCTTAAAAAACTGAATTTTTTGGGGAATAAGATTCGATCTGAGAAGGACAGGGAATATTTGGAGTCATCAATGCCTGATTTTCAATTTCTCGGGTTTATCCCATTCAGGGGAAATATCATTGAGGCGGATCTGGAAGGGGTTCCTCCCTTTGAGAAGGATCAGGAGGGGCTGGAGGCGGTAAGAGCTATGATTGACAAGTTGGAAGCGTAGAGTCACTGAGCAACACTGGGATTGAATCAAGAAAAAACATATTAGAGGAGATTTTGAATGGGAAAGAGGATTTATAACTTTAACGCGGGTCCGGCAGCGTTGCCGCTCCCCGTGCTGGAAAGAATTCAGGCCGAGTTTCTTGATTACAAGGGCTCGGGCATGTCCGTGACCGAGTTGAGCCATCGCTCCAAATGGTTCGACGATATCATCAATGAGGCCGTGGAGAGGACAAAAAGACTCTTGAATTTGGATGATCAGTTTGATGTCCTGTTCATCCAGGGGGGCGCCAGTCTTCAGTTTTGCATGGTCCCCATGAACCTTGCCCTTGAGGGCAGGCCTGTGGGGTATCTCAATACAGGGTCCTGGTCGACCAAGGCCATCAAAGAGGCCCGGGTTCAGGGAAAGGAGGTCCATGTGATCGCCTCTTCCGAGGACAAGGACTTCTCCTATATCCCAAAGGGTTTTAAGGTCGACCCGAATATAGCCTATCTTCATTTTACATCCAATAACACCATTAAGGGGACCCAGTGGGCCAAGTTTCCCGAGGCCGGGAATGTGCCTTTGATATCTGATATGTCATCAGATATCATGAGCCGCCCTTTTGACGTCAAACCCTTTGGTCTCGTCTACGCCGGGGCCCAAAAGAATATCGGCCCGTCTGGAACAGCCCTCGCGATCCTCAGAAAAGACATGCTGGACAGGGTGCCGGACGGCCTGCCGAGCATGTTGAAGTACTCCACCTACGCGGAGAAGAATTCCTTGTACAACACCCCTTCCTGCTTTGTAGTCTATACCATCGGCCTGGTTCTTCAGTGGTTGGAGGAGACGATCGGCGGATTGGAAAACATGGAGCGGATCAATAAGGAGAAAGCCGGGATCCTCTACGATTATATTGATCGGTCGGATTTTTACCGTGGAACCGCGGAGAGAGAGAGCCGGTCCCTGATGAACGTGACTTTCCGGCTCTCCAGTGAAGAGTTGGAGGCAAGGTTTGTGGCCGAAGCCTTGAAACAGGATCTGGGCGGGCTCAAGGGGCACCGTTCCGTAGGCGGATGCAGGGCCTCCGTCTATAATGCCATGGGGATAGATGGGGTCAAGGCCCTTGTGGATTTTATGAAGGCGTTCGAAAACAAAGAGGGGTGATGAAGGAGGAATTGACTTGAAGAGAACCAGGATCGCCCGGGCTCTGGGTTCTGAAGAGGCCGGGGCCGGAATAACCGTCATGGGTTGGATCAGGACGAAGAGAGATTCAAAGGGAGGGTTTTCGTTCCTTGAACTGAATGACGGCTCCTGTCTCAATAACCTTCAGGTTATAGCGGACCAAAAACTCTCCAACTATGAAGAGGAGATTCTCAAGCTGCAGACGGGATGCTCCGTACGGGTCCAGGGGGTCTTGAAGGAATCTCCGGGAAAAGGCCAGAACATGGAACTTCAGGCAGAGGAGTTGGAAGTGCTGGGTTGGGCGGATCCTGATCAGTATCCGTTGCAGAAGAAACGCCACTCCTTTGAGTTTTTGCGGACCATTGCCCACCTTAGGCCTAGAACCAACACCTTCGGGGCCGTGGCCAGGGTCAGAAATATCATGAGCCGGGCCGTTCATACCTTCTTCCAGGAAAGAGACTTTATCTATCTTCATACTCCGATTATTACCGGGAGTGACTGTGAAGGGGCCGGGGAGACCTTCAGGGTGACCACCTTTGATCTCCTGGATATCCCTCAAAGGGATGGCCAACCCGATTTTGCCAAGGACTTTTTTTCTTCCCCGGCCTATCTGACCGTGAGTGGTCAGCTCAACGCCGAGGTCTACGCCCTGGCCATGGGTGATGTCTACACGTTCGGCCCGACTTTCAGGGCCGAGAATTCCAACACCTCCCGTCACTTGGCGGAATTCTGGATGATTGAACCGGAGATGGCCTTTTGCGATTTGGATGGGGATATTGAATTGGCAGAAGCCTTTGTCAAGTATGTCATCACCTATGTCCTGGAAAAATGCCCGGAGGACATGGAGTTTTTTAATCGTTTTATTGATAAGACTGTAATAGAGACTTTGGAAAGAGTCGTATCTGAGAAATTCCAAAGGCTGACCTACACAGAGGCTATTGATTTACTCTCAACAGCTGAACAGGGATTTGAGTTTCCTGTGAGCTGGGGGAGTGATCTTCAATCTGAGCATGAAAGGTATCTCTGTGAAGAGGTCTTTAAGAGCCCGGTGGTGGTCACAGACTATCCCAGGACCATCAAACCCTTTTATATGAAGTTGAATGACGATGAAAAGACGGTTCGGGCCATGGATGTACTCGTGCCCAAGTTTGGAGAGATCATCGGGGGGAGTCAGCGTGAGGATGATTACGATACCCTTCTTAAAAGGATGAAAGAGACCGGTATAAACCCCGAAGACTATGGCTGGTACCTGGATCTGAGAAGATTCGGAACAGCGCCCCACGCCGGATTTGGACTGGGGTTTGAGCGCCTTATCCAATTCGTCACCGGCATGAGCAATATCCGCGATGCCATCCCTTTCCCCCGAACCCCCGGTAATTTGAGCTTTTAAAATAAAAGGGGGACGACCTTAAGATTTAAAGTTTCGACCATTCCAGTTGAAAATCCTCTTCTTTTGCCGTCTTTTCTCCCCGTTGAACCGAATAACTCACCGCTGAAGGCGTGATGTCTAGTCTCC
>JAFGFY010000270.1 GCA_016930795.1 Deltaproteobacteria bacterium | reverse complement strand
TGTATCCGTTCTTAGAAGGCCCTTTTCGATGACAAAAACCTCGCTCTAAGCTCCGAGTAGGCGCAAATTCTTGTGCCTTAGTTCATGGTTTCAATCAGTTGTCTCGGTCCGACCCCAGCAAAAGGTGCGAAGGAGAGGAAAACAGCGAAGCGTTCCTTACTGGCGGCGTCCAGCAAGCCAGCCGCCGGAGGCGAGCCGGCGTCCAGCAGCGAAGCCGAAGGCGGATACGGGCGATCGAACAACCGGCAATGTTTCACAGGGCCGGTCGTCCAGACCGGACCTGCACCCCCGAAGCCATGCACTACCCCAAGGAGGGCCGTCCAGGCCCGACTCCCCATAGCTTGTTCAGCAAGACCCGTCCAGGGTCTTGCACTACCCACCAACCACGCCAGGGGCAAAGCCGACCCCGTCCAGGAGGCGGCCCTCCATATGAGTCCACATTTAGCCTAAAGAAAAAAGAGAAGGTAAATGATCTGAAATTCTATTTATTGTTGCAGGTCTATGTGTTATAATCCATTCAATCGTTAGGAAAGAGGTAAAAAGCCATGGAACCAATTAGGGTTATATCGAACGTAGATGAAGAGGGGAAGCTCCATATTCCCGAGGGACTTGCACTTAAAAAAGGGAAAGTGGAAGTCATCATAAGGCCTCTTGATGATAACAAGGAGAGAGTCAAAACACTATCTTACTCGGATCATCGTTGTGGCAGAATCTTGGTTGAGTCCCTGAGAAGAGAAGATATATATTCCGACGATGGACGCTAAAAGCATATTTATTGATACCAATGTTCTCATCTATGCCAACAACAGGGAATCTCCTCTATGTGAAGTGGCCAGGGGAAAGCTCGACGAGCTTGCCCTAAGCGGTAACGCTCTATTTGTTAGCAATCAGGTTATTCGGGAATACCTTGTTATTATGACAAGGCCGGGTTTTGTTGAAAAACCGATCTCTTCTGAGTCTGCCATCGAAGATGCCAAAAGGATAACCAAAGAATTTACCTTACTCTTTCCTGATCGGAATTCTCTGGATAAGCTCATGGAATTGATTCTCAAGTACCAGATAAAAGGGAAAAGGATTCATGATGCAGCAATCGCATCCGTTATGCTAACAAACGGAATAACTGATATTCTTACAAAAAACATAGATGACTTCAAATCATTTCAAGAGATAACCCATTGCTGTCCTAAATAAATGAAAATCTCCCATTTGGGTCTTGAGTTTTCAATACGTTAGGGTGCGGAAATGCCTCATTCACGGTTTAGGTTGTCCTCCTCGAAAGGTGCTGTCCAAGGCCGGGCATTGAAAACACATCTTGGACAGGCTCAGGCAATAAGGGTTGTACATCGAATGGGCGGTCGATCCATTCCCATAGATCCCTGTAGGTAAAGAGGTTCCAGCGCAGGAATGCTACCAGATTCGAGAGCGACCATCCGAACTTGGATTTGAACTGAAGGTACTTGATCAGCAGCATGGCAATTAATGCTGTCCAAATCTGAGTGTAAAGAGCGTTTTCACTGGTCCCGACAAAGGTCTTGATTTTCAAGTTCTGCTTCAAGGCCTTAAAGAACAGTTCTATTTGCCAGCGGTCCTTGTAGATGGCCGATATGGTGTTGGCTGCAAATTTGAGATGGTTGGTAAGCAAAACGATCTCCCGTTCGTTTTCAGCGTCCCAAACCACCACTCTGCGAAGGATATGGGGGCAGTCTTTTTTAGCATAGAAACCGTTGAATCGGATTAGTTGATCTCGGAGCACGTTGCCGGTGGCGGGAATGAATTTTTCTTCCAAGACGGTATAGACTGCATTCTCCTTCAGCCGAGTGACAAAGAAGATGCCTTGCTCGGTCCAGGAACCGAACAGTTTGTACTCATTGTATCCTCGATCCATCGTGACAATAGATCCAGGGGGCAGTGGGATCTTTCTGGCAATGGTCACATCGTGCTTCTTGCCGTTGGAAATGTAGCCATAGGAGGGGAAGTACCCGTCATGATCCAGGAGGAGATGGAGTTTGACCGCACCTTTGGTCCTACGGAACTCAGCCCAAGGAAAAAAATTCAGGCAAAGAGATATGGTGGAGGAGTCCAGGGAAAGCAACTTGTTCTTGAATCGGAATTTGCGGTTTTTCGGGGCGGTCAACTTGCACATGTTTGCCGTCTCATAGAATGGATCCCGAAAGACCTGCCACGGCCTGTGCGTATTGGCATAGGAGAGAGTAGATTTCTTTGGGGCATCCTTCATCCCCAGATGTCTAAGCTTTCCCATGGTGCATGCCAATCCTCCACAGATCTCCCGCAGGCTTTTGGCTTGGGCCAGTTGGCAGAACAGCATCGCTACAAAATGGTCCCAGGAGCTACACCCCTTAGAATAACGCTCAGCACCATGCTTCATGACCAACTGATAGAACTGAACACGGTTAAAAAGACCAACCAGTTGACTAAACAGGCTTGCACAACGTACCATGGCTTTCTGTCCTCCTCTTGCTTTGGGATTTCGCTGCTGTTCGCGCAACAACGATTTCCCATGAGGAGGACAAATTTTCAATCATTTTCTAAAACCGTTTTTGGACAAGAGTGACCTCGGTCGTTAATTGTCGCACAATGGCCCGAAGTGAAACTGTAGCGTTTTGCACAATGAATAGAGTGACGACATTGCACCATTTTTGGATTTTTCATTCTTAGAAAGGAGAATCCATATGAATCGCGTCGTTATAACGGGACTTGGCCCGGTAACCCCTGTTGGTATAGGGCGGGAAACGTATTGGAATAGCCTGATTCAGGGGAAAGCATCCTTTAGAAACGTCGAGTTTGAGAATAGGGACATGAGCCAATACCGAAGCCGCGTCGCGGCACCCATAGGCGGATTCGACCTCTCATATTATGTCGGAAAATCAAAACACTCAAAACACTTGGGGAGGACAAGTCAGTTCGCTATTGTAGGCACAATGCTTGCTTTGCAAGATGCCGGAATTCTACTAGAAAAAAAAGGGTTGACAGATGATCCCTGCGTGGATGGGGCAGAGTGCAAATTACAAGGGATCGATCCATTCCGGGTAGGCGTCATCCTTGGTATTGGCGCAGAAGCAATGGATCTAATGGAGTATTACCACGAGCGGTTTCTATCGAAAGGGCCCAGGGGAGTTTCCCCTTTCGCTCTTCCAAATGTGTACCTCAGTTCCACTCCCTCACTAATCGCTAAACGCTTTTCAATGGGTGGAACATCTTATGCACTGTGTACGGCATGCGCGTCTGCCACGCATGCAATGATTAACAGTTTTTTACAAATCCAAAGAGGAGGAGAGGATCTTATTATAACGGGAGGGGCAGACGCTTGTATAACACCCTATGTTTTCGGAGCATTCGATGTTATGAGAGCAATGTCGACCCGGAACGATGAGCCGGAAAAGGCATGCAGGCCCTTTGACCGACAAAGAGATGGCTTTGTAATGGGGGAAGGAGCGGGGATACTCGTTTTTGAAGAATTAGAGCACGCGAGGAAGAGAGGCGCTCATGTCTATGGTGAAATAATTGGGTTCGGGATGACGGCTGATGCATAGCATCTTACGGAACCCGATCCCAGTGGGGACGCTCTAAGTAAAGCGATCAGTGATGCTTTAGAAAAGGGGGAATGTCGCCCGGAAGAAATAGACTATATTAATCCTCATGGAACCTCTACTTTCATGAACGACACAATTGAGACCAAAGCAATAAAGAAAGCATTTGGAAAATATGCATACTCCATCCCCATCAGCTCTACAAAATCGATTACAGGTCATATGATGGGCGCAGCTGGGGGTGTGGAAGCCATGGCTGTTCTGTTGGCAGTTGAAAGGGGGATTATTCATTCTACCATTAATTATGAATTTCCGGACCCTGAATGCGATCTTGATTATGTTCCTAATCAACCGGTAAAAAAGCAAGTAAGAATCGGTGTTTCCATTTCAGCGGGTTTTGGGGGAGTCAATGGCGTTATTGTCATCAAAAAACCTGAAGATAACGCCCCTCCATAAAATCCATTTACAGGATAAGGGGAAAGTCAAGGGAACCATCACAAGGAAGCTTCACGCAGTAAGCAAAAAGAATAAAGTGAAGGAAAAGTACACCAGCCAGCAAGGTCAATACTTGGCTTTCATTTATTACTACACAAAAATCCATGGATATGCCCCCTCGGAGGCAGATATGCAGCGATATTTTAAGGTGTCTCCGCCTTCTGTACACCAGATGATAGTTGCTCTGGAAAAAAAGGAGTTTATAAAGAAGGTCCCCGGTCAAGGGCGTTCAATTTCCCTCACAATCTCTCGCAAGAACCTGCCTGATTTAGAATAAGAGACCGGATCGTCTCAACAGATTAGGCGAATCAAAACCAAGCGACCTGGTGCCCACCTCGATAAACTTTAGCAATTGTAATCATTAAAGATTTCTTGGGCCAGAAATGGCCGCCCAGGCGATCAGATCCCGACCAAGATCCATTAACCCTGCCGTAGGAATACTTTACTCACCATCAACCCCGATTTTTGATACTTTACAACCATCAGTCATAACCATCGCAGTCTCCCTCGGAAGTTCTTTTCGGAATATCTTTCCTACGGCGTACACCTCAGTGGGGTACAACCTGTGAAGCCTGAGTGTGTAACCTTTTCCCTCAAAGTGGCAATATGTTACCTGCTTTAGTGGTAAACAATTACACATATGAAGGGCAATGCCTTCTTGACTCAGTTTAACTATCTGAAAATATTGAAACACAAAACCCAGCCAAATCTCGGCATGGATTTTGCTCAATTATAATCATAGCTTTTTTTATTCTCTTTCACCAATAACCTCTCACCAATAACCTTTTATGGGTTGCCTTATGGAGTACCCTCTGAAATTTTTCCTGCATTTCGGAAGTATTCTTTGTATCCGTGCCTTTTGAGCTATCCGACGGCTACAGAAGAGCTTCACTAAGCACGGCATGGTGATGAAGCACATTGAGATAATGCTCTAAATCTTCAAACTGAAAGGAGGGACGAGTGCAATGAAGGGAAAATGGACGTTATTGTTGGTTCTTGTTGTCGTACTGGGTTTTTCAGGGGTGTCGAGCGCAACCTTGAGCACCATCGGCACGGCCACGTATAACGGCGCAGACTACAAACTCATCTATGAAAACGATCAGGGGTTGGTCTGGCTGGACTATACAAGATACGATAACTGGAACGATCAGGTGAACTGAGCCGCTGGATTGAACGCTCCAGGGGTGCTGGCTTATACCCTGAATCCGGGGATAAGCGTTTCTTGGGGAGGCGACTGGCGCTTGCCCATAACCCCGGTTGAGGTGGATGGGTATGATGTTACTTCCAGCGAGATGGGGCATCTGTATTACAGTTCTCTGTTGAAACCTGCTGGTGGGCCATTGGATGATCCAGACCCATTCGAGAACCTGCCGGCCAAAGAGTACTGGTCGGGTACGGAGTATTCGGCGAATACATACTTCGCTTGGGCCTTCGATTTCAGCGACGGCGACCAGTTCGTCGGCGGCTTCCTGTTCAGCATGGGTAAGTACGAATTTTACCAGGCGTTGGCGGTGCGCCCCGGTGAAGTCGGCACAGCCCCTATCCCCGAACCCGCCTGCATGCTTCTTATGGCATCGGGTCTTCTTGCGTTTGCAGCGTTGCGGAGGAAGTTCAAAAACTAATTCTTCTGAAACAGGGTAACCAATTTGAAGGCGGAGTTGAGTAATCTCTCCGCCTTTTCTGCGTCTGGCGAGATTAAGATTTGTGCCAGTACACAGAAACGGTAAGAACTCGCATTCCAGTTAACTTTACGATACGTTGTCAGTCGCTCCTGTGGTAAACACAACGTAGGGAAATCTTGAATCGGTCATCGCGCTTTCCTTTACAACACTTGGATCTGTAATCAGAAGCTGGAGGGCGAGCCAAAATGCCTATGAAACGCCCAAAGCGTGCCCATCATCTTCAGAAAGATTTCAGCTTGACTTGCTCCTTTTGGGGATCTACAAAGCTCAAGGATCAGATATGGAATCGATGGACACCAAAGTCCTTGGTGTTTTCCGCTACAAGGAATATCGCAATGGACGATGAAGGTGGAAGTTGCCCCCCACAGGTGGGGGCTGCCGGAAACGTGAAAACAGAAGACACTATGGTGCTGGAGATGCCCGCAGGGGTTTTCTTTTCTGTGAACTTCGCTATCCTCTGGAGCAAGTGAGATAGCCCATGTTCACCTGAAGGGGCTGCGGGCTACGCGGCTCCTGGAGGTGAAACATGAAGAACCCTCTCCTTTTTTCTGAACTTCAGGAACTCCTCGACAAAAAGGACACCAAAGGGATTCAGAGCTTTTGCACTTCCGTCCACCCGGGCGCGACAGCGGAAATTCTTGGCGGCCTGAACTCCAAGGAAGTGTGGCAAGTTCTATCCGTTCTGGAACCAAGGCTCCGAGCAGAAATTTTCAGTCATCTTGATGAGGACCTGCAGGGGCGCTTGGCCGAATCCCTCCACCGCCAGGATCTGGCCGGAATCTTGACGCATATGTCCGGAGACGAACGCGTCGATTTCCTCAAGCAATTACCGGAGAACAAACAGGAGGCCATTCTTCCCGCCCTCGCCCAAGTCGAAAGGGAGGATATCCGGCGTCTCGCCTCCCATCCGGAGGGAACAGCCGGTGCGGTTATGACGTCGGACTATGCCACCCTTTCCCCCGATCAGTCCGCTGCCGAGGCCATTGCGAAATTGAGACGGGAGGCCCCGGACAAGGAGACAATCTATTACTCCTATGTTGTGGATTCGGATCGAAAACTCATAGGATTCCTTTCCCTCAAAGATCTGATTCTCGCACGCCCCGAAAAACGTGTGGAAGAAATCATGCACCGGGATCTTATCTTTGCCCACGTGACGGATGACCAGGAGGATGCGGCCCGCAAGATCGCGAAATACGACCTGATCGCCTTGCCGGTGGTCAATGGCAACAATGTTCTTGTCGGCATTATCACCCATGACGACGCCATCGACATCATCAACCAGGAACACACCGAGGACATGGAAAAATTCATGGCCATCGCCGGGAAGCACGAGACAGGAGTCTATATGCGGATCTCCTCCTGGCAACATTTTAAAAACCGTTGCGTCTGGCTCGTGCTCCTCGCCGCCCTGGGCCTCATCTCAGGCTACATTGTGCAGAGTTTCGAGGGCCTGCTGCTCCAATTCGCGATCCTGGCCACGTTCATGCCCATGCTGGCTGATACGGGTGGGAACACGGGGAGCCAGTCCGCGACGCTCGTGGTCCGTGCCCTTGCGGTCAGGGAGATTTCCCCAAGGGATATCCTTCGGGTGCTCTGGAGAGAGTTTAAGGTGGGATTGCCTTTGG
>JAFGFY010000269.1 GCA_016930795.1 Deltaproteobacteria bacterium | reverse complement strand
TGCTTGCGTTCGGATTCAGCTTGCTCCAATTCCCGAACCCGCTGCTCAAGCTCCTCGTAGGTTGGTTTTTCAGTCATGATTAGCCCGGTGTTTATTGGTTTTAGAAAAGAGGGACGCTGGTTCCAAAGCAACTTAAAGGTATTTCTCTATTCCCGGTAGCCCTTCAGAAACGGCCAGACGATTTACCGCCGAAGTCGTTATCCCTAGAAATCGAGCAACATCCGCTCCGGAATATCCCATATGCTTTACCGATATCTGACAAAAAAACTTTCGGGATTTAACCACACTCCTCTTCCTTAGCCCTGAACGTAATTCCCGTTCTTCAACCTCCTCGCCGAGACATATTTTCTTTGCCAGAGTCGATAAATCAGTGATCTTTAATGTAAGTCTCAAGGTCTCTTTTGCCTTTTCATCAGCATCCTTAATAGCCTCTTCTACGAATTCACTGCTTCCTAATATGCGTTCATCCGAAAATACCTTGCTGCCGCTTCTCCTTAATGAAAGAACCTGAGACCAGTCACCGAGACTCCGGATGAGTCCTCCACCAACCAGATCCGGTCGACTTCCTTCCACAATGCCGTCAGTGATGAATTCCTCGTATTTTTCTATTGCTCTTTTTCGTTTTTTTCCAAAATAGGCAAGGATTGTGTCCCTGTCCTGCCATTCATGCTTTACATTTCCCATGATTACGCTATGACCACAACACTGGTACCTGTCTAATTCCTTAACGCTTTTTACGATTCCGGCTCTCAAGGGATTAAGATGAATATAACGTGCCAATTCCAACAGGTAGGGATCATCTTCGCATAAGATGGATTTATAACGGTTCTGAAACAGGTGACCATACCGCTTATGCCTCCGGTTATAATTAACCACATATCCGGTCAAAAGCTTCCTCATGCTGCCGGATAGTTGAACGTTTCCCGTCCTTACAAGTAAATGAAAGTGATTGCTCATAAGGGCCCATGCATAAACGCTCATAGCTTTCGATTCACAGAGATTCTTCAGTCGGTCGAGAAAATCAGTGCAATCATCTCTTTCACCGAATATCTGTATTCCATTAATTCCCCGGCCCATAACATGATGCAAGGCTCCGGGTGTATCTAGTCTTGGTTGTCTGGGCATGCAGTATGTTTACCTTCGTTTAAACATGTTGTCAAGTTGTTTTAGAACCAACGTCCCCTAGCACATATACCCCATCTCACTACTGGTGATATTATAACCTGCCGTGGTATCGCCATTAAACCCCCATTCAGACTCCCCATCGACTGTTGTAGGAAGACGCCAGTCATCATAGCCGCCATAGACTCATTGATCAGCCCAGTCCACTGCACGAAACCACCAATACATAAGGCCATCCGTGTCGTTGCCATGCACGGAATCGTCATATCCACTGGTCTGAGCGAAGTTGGCATCCTGAAGCCAGGTGATGTCCAGGACATCATCGTATATCAGACCGCCTCCTCGATCCCAGAGGTCTGCGTTTAGTACACCCGAGAAACCAAGGACCACAACCAAAATCAGCAATGAAACCCTTACTCTCTCCATTGGCTCTCCTCACTATTTTATTTCAGTTTTTGCTCCTGAAAGACATCAGCTCATAAATCGCCATTCCCTTTAATCTCCTATTCAGCCATCCTTATTGTAGCGTCAGCTTTGAGGAGTTCGAGTGGAGCGCCTGGTTAATACATTGAGTTGATTCATCTTGCACCTCAGCCGGAACGGCGTTGCCGACGAATTAACAAAATTCCGACCAGCCCAGAGGCGCCTAACAGGAGCGAACTCGGCAAAGGCACCGCAGACACCACTTCGTTCGACAATGCGTACATGAAAAAACTTCCCGATTGGGATATTGATGATTGAGGAACATGGGCTTCGATTGCTAAATAAGAAGTTTGAGCCGTATACTGGTAGTTCACATAGTACGCCATATGGTCACTATCATAACCCATGGACGACGGACTGTCTTCATATAAGCCTAAGGTGCCAGTTGCATCCCCTGCAGGCCCGTTGATATACTTAATGGAGATCTGCCTGCCGGTGCCTTCGATATCCCAGACCCGAATGTAAATCCGGGCATCATAAGTTTCTCCAGGCGTCAGGCCTGACAACGTAAAAGTCTGAAATGCCGGGTATTCTTGCCCATCACTGGAAAAGGTGAAAGACCAGAGTAGATTGATGAGGTCTGGTCCGGTGACTCCGCCACTGGCAGGATCCCAAAGACCATAATTGAAATCAATGGAGTTCTTGGAATATCCGTTCGTGTCCCAATCGAAGTTGGCCGGTGTGTAGCTGGCGTTCAATCTGTCGAAGTAGACGCCGTTGACCCATGCGGCCGTTCCTCCACTGACGGTGTGCGTGTAAGTCTTCGCAGTACTGATGCCGGTGCTGGCATCGTCAGTTAGTGCGGGACTGTATGTGATTGTGCCCGCAATCGCCCCGCTGCTGAGCATCATCAATACCGCCATGGCAAGACCAGCAGGAAACCCCTTCGAGATACGTACAAATGCTTGGCTACCGATCAAAATTTCAGTCTCATTATTCTTCTCCTTCGAATGCTGAGAATCTATTTTGTTTCTAAGCTGTTTTTAAGCCGGAAAAGAACCTTGGAATCTTTGAGGAGAATTTTAAACAATAGGGGCAACTCTCCCCGGCGATAGAGTAATAATCTTTCCTGCGTCATGAGTTATTTGGATTAATTGCTGGCAGAAAACCGTTTACACCTATAACCTCCAATTGCATGACCAATGCCAATTATCAAAGAATCGGCCCGCTATTATTCCATGAAATATCAGGAGGTTATATCGATTTAAAAAGACTGGCAAAGAACAATGTAAAAAATACCATTTTGTATGTAATTGATTACAAATTAGTGTCAATTTATTTCAGTTGCAATTATGTTGATTGAGATTGAAAAAGATAAGATGAATTGAGGTTCAGTTATGGGTGAGAAAATTACCACTGTTTGTGTCATGCCTGATCGGATTAAGGTTGGGCACGTTTCCAAATGGTATTTTATTTCAGTTTTTGCTCCTGAAAGACATCAGCTTATATCTTGCCATTCCTTAGAGCAATGGTTGTCAAGGCTCCGGAAGTATCAAGTATTTATTGTCCGAGGATGCAGCATAATCCTCTTTGCTCGAATAGATCGGTAAGTTGTTTTGAAGAAAATGACCCTTTCCCCAGGCAAGATGTTTGCTCAGCTTAACATAGCGTTAAGCCTCATACAATCGTTTCTTCAGTCGCATACCCTTGGTTGAAATTCCGATAAATTTCAACATCTTTATTCTTAATCACATGGCCAGATCTGCATATGATATTGTTTTCTATCGATAAGGGAACTCATCAAGATTTGACCTAGGTGGTTGTTTTCTGGATGCTTATTGACACGCATTTTTTCATGTTTTATCGTACTAATTAGACGAGCGGTCCTTTCTCGATCTTCTAAAAGCAATTCTTCACTTTCCGTTCTATCATTCGTCTCCACCGAATCGGATACCCGCATAAGGCCGTTTCCAGTGTTTTTTTATTTGTTTTGCAAAAGAGAGTGCCCTTTTTCCTGGATTCCTGTGTGTCATTAACCGGGCACGGGATGGATTGTCATCACGTCAAACTGGACAAAATAATTAACCAGGTTTGAATAACACCTATAGAGAAAGGAGGCTCCCATGGCTGCACATCCAGGCGATTCAAAGTATATCCCTGGGACATATCCTAAGCGGAAGCGGAGTGCGGCTGAGATTGCAAGCGGGTATGTCCGTGAATGGGATGAGGCCCGTGTTGAAAAAAAAGGAAAAGATTTTGGGCTCGTGGAGTTCCCTGCCACCATCTGCATCTCCCGCAAGCTAGCGGCAGGTGCGGTGGAGATAGCCGATATCGTGGCTGAAAAAATCGGATACCGTGTAGTTGATCAGCAGATACTGCAGCATATAGCTATCAGTTCGAGGTTGAGCAAAAAGACAGTCGCTATATTTGATGAGCGCTATCCAGGGAAATTAAGGGAGCTGGTTAACCTCGCCTTTGGTGAAAAGTCTTTCATCATGAGCGATTATACGAAGCAACTCTTCAGTTCCGTGTATGCTATCGCAGCTTTGGAGCCTACTATTTTTGTAGGAAGAGGGGTCCACCTCCTTCTGTCTCGTGAAAAGGTTCTCGTTGTAAGGATCATTTGCTCCGTTGATTTTCGTATCCAGAGACTTGTTTCTCTCATGAATATCTCTGGGGAAGAGGCGGCCAAGCAGATCAGAGAACTGGATGCACAACAAGCGGCCTTTTTCAATGAGGTCTATAATAAAAAGGATGCCTCCCCGTACGAATTTGATCTGGTCATTAACTATGATCACTTTAAAGAGCCTCGATCGGTTGCGGATATCATCCTCAGTGCCTTTAGGGAGAAGTTTGGTCTTCCCGAAACGGACGAGACCTGATTTCAATGAGACAAACCTCGGGTTTACTGGGATCGAATATATGGGGTTTGCCATTGCGAAACCGGGGAGTTAAATCTTGCCCGGTTGTTGCCCAAAGGGATTGTGCGGAATGAGCTATGCGAAAGCTAGGGGTGCGACGAAGCTAAGTCGCACCCCTGTCAGCATATGGTTGTGTCTTCAGCCTACTTATTATAATTTTACAATATCGTGAAAATTGTTTTGTTTTGGAATCAATGTGCCCTTTCACCCTTTCATACGTACTTTAACACCGTCCCTCCTTCCACTAATGAGTCAAATAACCTTCCCCATAATAGGGATAAGTTTCCAAATAAACCTTTTTATCATATATTCCAGTTGGATGGATATATGCAGGAAGGCTATTATCCAAAATGTATTCTTTCCCATCTTGATCAATAAAAGCACAGGTTACATGATTGGGATATCCAGATTTGCCATGATAAACAGTGATTGCATGAGCTTGATAGCCCGCCTTTCTTAGACAGTGGACAGTAAAGGCGGTATACAACCAACATTCTCCCTGCTTCATTCTGAATATATGGTATGGATTTTTATATTCTTCAAGCGAACGCAATCTGATCTTTTTATAGCTGAAATTTCTGCTCTCATAATAATCCAATAGTTTAGGGCTGCTTAAGCGTTCTGTAACATCACCAAAATTATCCCAACGCCCCCTACCATCATACTCAAACCCCGATTTGTACCATGCCTCATTTAATTGAGCGATAAGACTATAATTTGAGATGTCTATTTGTTCTAATTTATCTTCTAAAGCCAGCCAATACAAAGCCTGTAAGGGGGTGCAAAATTTTCTAACATCTGGATGTCCCTCGTCATACATCTTCTCAAATGCTGCATTAAAAGCATTTTGATTGTGATTGTAAAATCGGCAAATTCTTGAAAATGCCATTGCATCTGTGTCGGAAATTCCATCCTGAACTTCAGGGAGTTTAGCCAATTCTTTAGCCAATAACAGATTGCTATTTACCAGATCATTGCATTCAATCGGAAATGGTTCGGAGTGCGGTGTGTTCGGTTTGGTCTGATATAATTCAGTGCAGGACATTATTGATAAAGCTATTACCCAAAAAAGACCAACTTTGAGAAGTAATTTTTTTATCAAAATATTTCCCTTTCATTGAGTCAATTATAAAAAAAACGAATTCTTAAGAATGAATTGCCTTCATTTTCACATATCATCAAGTTGTTATGGAACCAACGTCTCCTTTCACAGGACTCTTTCCATATCTTGTTCCCGAAACTGTGCCTTTAGGATGAATTTGCAGCAATGCACAATTCAAGATGTGGCACCGTTCCTTTTTGGGATAACGGCAAATTGAAGAACTGCCTGAAAATAAGCACCGATTTCAGACGGAATCGACGTGAAACGGACAATATAATGGTGCCCATCTTCTTCAGATTGCGCGACAATTTTCCCGTAAAAATCGGTTAACGACAATTGCGCATCCACTCCTCTCAGATTCATTTTCAAGTTGGTCATCGGTTTAAAAGATACGTTCAATGCAATCTCGGCGCAGTTTTTGGAAAGCCTGACGATCCGACCGCCCTGGCCCTCTCCACCCACATCTTTTCCTTCGAGTATTGCGTATTCCAGGGGAAGAGACCTTGCCAGAGTGGCCAGATCAGGCTCTTTACCCTCAAGAGTGAGATTGTATTCACCACCGATGCCGCCGACCTCGAAAATTTTCAGAGGCGTTTCGGCGCCCTTGGGAAGGACTTCCCGCTGATAGTCGATCCGTAAGATTCCCCCCACCGCACGGCGTACGGACTCCGAAATGAGGATCTGCCCCCCCACGGTATAGGACTCGATTCGGCTGGCCATGTTCACGCCGCTCCCCACAACGGCGTATTTGCTGCGTTTGCTGGATCCGATGTTCCCGACGACCACTTCCGATTCATTGAGACCGATTCCCATCTCCAACTCGGGCAGTCCCTGTGCACGATTCTGCCGATTGACAGCGGCCATGGCGTTCTGCATCTCGATGGCGCAGGCGATGGCTCTTTGGGCCCGGTCATGCATCTCCTGAGGGGCGCCGAATAGGACCAGCAGGGCATCTCCGATAATTTCGTTGATCGTGCCGTTGTATTTGAGGACCACTTCGACCATCACTTCGAAGTAGGCGTTGAGCATCTCGACCACCTGTTCAGGTTCAAAACGTTCTGCCAGGTATGTAAAGCCCCTCAGATCCGTCATCATGATGGTCACACTGCGCCTCTCGCCTCCCAGTTCCAGGGCCGTAGGATCATCGATAATCGTATTCATCACCTCGGTGGACAGGTAGCGGCCGAACATTTTTTTGAGAAGGGCGGTCATCTCGGCCACTTTCTCTCGCTCCTCCATAAGGCTGTTTTCCGTCTTTTCCGTCAAATTCCTTCCCGTAAACATCATGAGGATAAAGGTGGCAAAAATGCCGTGTATGTTGATTTGATAATGTAATTGAATTGCGAAGGGGTCGACCTGCGCAATCGGTTCCAGGCAGGCATAGAGGATGATAATCGTCGCATAAGTGATGAGACCAAGAGCGATCACTGAGAACATCCATTTTTTCTTTTTAACGGGGAAGACAAAAAAGGCAAAGGTGATGACCGGAAAGAGAAAATAGTGAGCCCCGACTTCCTTTCCGTTCAAAGGATAGTGGACCAAAGCCATCGCATAATAAAGCAAGAAAAAATAAACCCCGGCTGTCGTGTATCTTCCCGATCGCTGAAAGACATAGACCAGCAAACTCAGGACGGAAGTTGAAATCAGTGCTACGGGAATCACGACGGAAGTTGAAGGAATATAAACCAGAACTTGAAAGAAGGAGTATAGGGTGATGATACACAGCAGGAGCGCTCCGAGGTTCAGATAGAGAATATGCTTTTTATCTTCAGGCCTCAAATCGGTCGTTACCCCGATATTGGCTATCTTCCAAAAGGCATTATTTACAGTACGAAGAATCGCCATATCCCTGCCCCCTTAAATGATCGATGGATTTTTTGATCGAAATGCCGTTTTACTTGATAAGTTGTGGAATCTTCTGTTTGTAGAAGTGGACGCTGGTTCCAAAACAATTTAAAGATGTTTCACTATTCCCGGTAGCTCTGCAGAAACGGCCAACCGATTAACCGCCGAAGTTCTAATCCCGAGAAATCTGGACATTGGGTGCGTCCATAAGAACTAAAATAACTCTACGAAGTGATATTTGCTTGGTTTCTTATGGACGTGCCGGTCCCACAGGCTTTCCAGTGTAGGCCATTGTTATACAAACACTATTTTTTTACTGAACACAGGTAGGATAGCCCCAAAGCCCCTCCTGTTTTCTATTGCCCATCGTCGGCCTCCTATGGTTCGTCATGAAAGAGGCGAATGTAGTCCATGTAGATAAAGCGGCGGTTCCGCTTCTGCGCAGTTAACTCTTGGAGAATGCCGTGCTTGACGAGCCGGGCCACAAGGTTGTTGGCGGCGGGATAGGTGGTTCCAATCAGGTGCCGAACGTCTGCGATGGAGACGATGGGATTCTGATAAAGAAGCTCGAGTACGCGGTGTCCATTGCCTGCAGCGCGGCCGAGCTGGTCGATGATGAGCTGGCGGTGTTCCTCACGCAGTGAGAGGATCCGTCGGGCCGTATTGGTAGCCTGCTGACTGACCTCGAAAACACCTTTGAGGAAGAAAGTAAGCCAGCGCTCCCAGGTGCCTTCATCGCGAACGGCCTGAAGGTGTTCGTAATATTGCGGCCGATAGCGTTTGAAAAAATAGGAAAGATAAAGTACGGGCTTGAGCAGCACTTCTTTTTCACAAAGCAGAAAGGTGATGAGTAATCGCCCCATACGGCCGTTGCCGTCGAGAAATGGATGAATGGTTTCGAACTGGGCGTGGGCAAGACCAATCTTGATCAGCAGAGGAAGCGGAGTTTCGGCATGTAGGAAACGCTCCAGATTGCTAAGGGCGTTGGGTATTTCATGTGGTGGTGGCGGAACGAAAGTGGCCTCTGTCAAGGTACAGCCGTTGGGGCCTATCCAATTTTGGCTGTTCCGCAGCTCGCCTGGGGTCAGGTGTTGTCCACGAACTCCGGTGAGCAGTTTTGCGTGGATTTCACGGATGAGACGTATGGAGACCGGCAGGTCCCGCAGACGCTCAAGCCCGTAGTTCATGGCACCAACGTAATTGAAGACTTCACCAACGTCGCTTGGTCGTTTGGAGGATAAGATCCGGGCTTCGGCGGCAAGCACATCCTGCAAGGAACTTTGGGTGCCTTCGATCTGACTCGAAAGCACGGCTTCCTTGCGAACATACATGGCAACAAAAAGATCAGGATGAGGCAGTGTCTGGATAGAACCATCAAGACGCCCAAGGGCGCGGTCAGCCTGCGAGAGCAGAGTTTGGAGGTCACCTTCCATCTTGATCGGTGGTTCTGGTGGCAACGGGGAGGGGATAAATGCCCGGTAGCCAGTGGGCTGCTTTGCGTATCGACCGGCTCTTGTTCGGTTACTTAATTCCGCCATAGTCGCTTGTGCCTTTCATAAAACTGAACTTTCAATCTATATTAAAGGCTGGGTTTATTATAGCTATGGTTGAGCCTCCATATTAAAGACGGACGCCGAACGTCTTGAGAAAGTCTAATTTTTCCTTGATCCATAAGGGGTTATCAATAGTATCAAGGAAATACGATCAATACATCTCCTGGGCGTTCCGGTTGATATAGACTGTATAAACCGCGTTAAAGTTCACTTGAGAGACCTCGCAGTAGGCAACAGAGAAATAAATAACCTAAAAAAAGATTAATTGCAATGGCCAATTTTAAGGTAGTTTGGTTGGTAAAAGGTTAAATAAACCGCTAAGGCGCTAAGAACGCGAAGGATGTTTTCTATTGTCAGTAAAGCCTGGAACGCAAAGTCTTTATCGAATCGTTCGTTCCGATTCGATAAAAAATACCTCTTCGCGATCTTGGCGTCTTGAGCGCAGTCCCGCAAACGGGACAAGCGGGCGGTTGGTGCTGCCAGTCAGTCGCCACGCAAAAGACAATCAGAGTCGAAGATTTTCTGTTGACCTACCATATATGGTGGTTTAATATGAATCCTTGCCCACATATCATTATAAGAAGATCAAGGGCAGGCCTGACACATATTGCACAGCGACGCCCCAAAGGGTTCGACGGAAGGCGCTTCGAACGCGATTGTCCTCCATGACCTTTTCTCCTTATCACGCAACGCGGTGATTCCTCTTTGGTCTCATGTTGCCGGGTGTCAGGCACGCATCGTTGAACACAGGGGCGACAAGAAATCCTAGTGATTACGGTTGAAAACATACCTGCAAAGTCAAGGGCCGCATATCGTTCGCCCATTGGGCTTTTCTGCTTTGTTATTTCCGGAGGATTCATTCATGGCTCAGATGACCAATCGAAAGGCCGGAGAAGAGGAGACATTCGACCTCGCGACTTACAGGTGGGATGACCGTCTCTTTTCCGATCTCCTCACCAGAGAGAACCTTCTTGACAGTGATCAGGCCCTGAGCATCAGTCGATCCCTGCAAGCTGAAATCAGAAAGAGAGAACTGCAGGTCATCACCATTCCGCTCCTGGAGAAGATCATCGAAGACAAGCTCAAAGAATACGGTCTGACCAAGTCAAAACCCGTCAAACTGCAAAGTGCGGCCTTCCTGAAAAAAGAAGGACTCGTTCTTTCGAAGAACGCCCGAACGGTCCTGGAAAGGCGGTACTTGAAAAAAGATCCCAAGGGGAGGATCCAGGAGACGCCGGAACAGATGTTCGAGCGTGTTGCAAGGCATGTGGCCGAAGCGGAGGCGGCCTATGGGGACGAGAAACGTGTGAAGGAAACGGAAGTTCTGTTCTACAAAATGATGACGGAAGCCAAGTTCCTGCCCAACTCTCCGACCCTGATGAATGCGGGTCGAACGCTCGGGCAGCTGGCCGCTTGTTTCGTCCTCCCGGTCGAAGACAGCATGGAAGGCATTTTTGACGCCCTGAAAAACGCCGCCCTGATCCACAAATCAGGGGGAGGAACGGGTTTTTCTTTCTCCCGCCTTCGCCCCAAGAACAGCAATGTGGGGACCACGGGGGGCGTCGCCTCGGGACCCGTCTCGTTCATGAAAATATTTAATACGGCTACCGAACAGGTCAAACAGGGAGGAACCCGACGAGGGGCCAACATGGCCATCTTGAGCGTGGACCACCCGGACGTCATGGAATTCATTACATGCAAGGAAGACAACAAGGAACTCAACAATTTCAACATCTCCGTGGCCATAACGGATATTTTTATGGATGCCCTGAAAAAGGGTGGAAATTATGACCTCGTAGATCCGAGGGATCATTGCAAGAAGGGTGATCTCAAGGCCCTGGAGGTCTATCAAACCCTTGTGCGTCATGCCTGGGAGAATGGCGATCCCGGGGTGGTTTTTATGGACAGAGTCAACCGGGATAACCCCACCCCGGATCTCGGGACCATTGAGAGCACCAACCCCTGCGGAGAGCAACCCCTGCTTCCCATGGAGGCGTGTAATCTCGGATCGATTAATCTGGCCCAATTCGTCAAGGAGATCGGAGGCGAACCGGCGATTGATTTTAACGGCCTTAAAGAGACCGTCAGGCTCGCCGTCCGATTCCTGGACAACGTCGTGGACATGTCCCGATACCCCCTTCCTGAAATAGAAACCATGGCCCGGGGAAACCGTAAAATCGGTCTTGGGGTCATGGGCTTTGCCGACATGCTCTTCCAGCTCATGATTCCCTATGATTCAGAAGCGGCCCTTGAGACGGCGGAAAAGGTGATGGCCTTTATTCAGGAACAATCCCATGAGGGCTCAAAGAGCCTGGCCCTGGAGCGCGGGGTCTTTCCGAATTTTGACCGGAGCATCTACAAGGACCGTGACGAGTGTCGCTTTCGAAATGCCACTACCACAACCATAGCGCCGACCGGCACCCTGAGCATTATCGCCGGATGTTCCAGCGGCATCGAACCCCTCTTCGCCCTGAGCTTTATAAGGCGTGTGATGGACGATGATGAACTGCCGGAGACCAACCCCTACTTTGAAAGCGTTTCCAAGGCGCGAGGTTTCTATTCCCCTGAGTTCATGGAGGCCGTGGCCGGAGAGGGGAGCATCCGCCACATGGAAGGGATTCCGGATGATGTAAAGGCCGTCTTTGCGACAGCGCATGATGTGACGCCGGAGTGGCACGTGAAGATGCAGGCGGCCTTTCAGAAATATACGGACAATGCTGTGTCAAAGACCGTCAACCTGCCTCGCGAGGCCACGCCTGAAGATGTTCTGAAGGTCTATGATCTGGCCTATCGACTGGGATGCAAGGGGGTGACGATCTACCGGGACGGGAGCAAAGCGCACCAGGTGCTGAGTGTCGAGAAGCAAACCGGAGAAGCCCTAACCTCCATGACGGACGTCAAAGAGCGGCCGGAGACCCTGGAAGGATTTACGACTAAAATCGCCACGGGTATGGGCAATCTCTATGTGACCATTACGGAATACGACGGTAGACCCTTCGAAGTCTTCGCCACCATAGGAAAATCGGGCAAATCGACCATGGCGAAGACCGAGGCTATCGGGCGCCTGGTTTCTCTGGCACTCCGCTCGGGTGTGCCCGTGGAGAAGATCGTGGATCAGTTGAAGGGGATCTGCGGAGAATATCCCGTTTTTCAGAAAGACGGCATGGTCCTTTCCATTCCCGATGCGATCAGTCGGGTCCTCGAGAGAAGGTATCTCAACAACGGCCGGGCCAAGAAGCACGGTAAGCGTGAAAACAGCCTCCTGGGGACCACGTGCCCGGAATGCGGCCAAACCGTCAGTTTCGAGGAAGGCTGTATGACCTGTCATTTCTGCGGGTACACCCAGTGCGGGTAAGATCTTTTTTCAAGGTCAATCAGCAGGAATCTTCCCCACATAGAGACAGGTGATGCCCAGGGTCAAGCGGTAGACCTCCACCTCCACGATTCCCGCTTGCTCCATCATTGTTTTGAACGCCTCCGGCGAAGGGAAATTCATGATCGAATCGGCAAGATAGGCATAGGCCTCGGGATTTGGGGAAAGGACTCGGGCCAAAAGCGGCAGGAGGATATTCAGGTAGACATAGTACGCAGGACGAAAGAGCGGGGTTCGGGGAAAATTGAATTCCAGCACCATCACCTGCCCCCCGGGAGCGACGACCCTTGCCATTTCTCGAAGCGCCCGAGCCTTTTCGGGGATATTTCGAATACCAAAGGCAATGGCGATCGTGTCAAAGGACTCGGCAGGGAAAGGCAAGTGCAGGGCATCGCCCTTCAGGAACGTTATCCGCCCGGAGAGATGCCGTTCCCTGAGCTTCTTTTTACCTTGGTCCAGCATTTCCCGGACAAAGTCCAATCCTGAGACGTGGATCCGGGGATATCTCCGGGCCGCCTCTATGGCCAGGTCGCCTGTACCCGTGGCCACATCCAATAAGCGGTTTGTCTTGAAGAAGGACATCCGTCTCACGCAAAAGCGACGCCATGCGACATCCCGCCTCAGACTGAGCAAATGATTCAGCACATCATACTTTGACGTGATGGTGGAGAAAATCTCTCTCACCATGCCGACTTGTTGTGTTTGAGAGACGCCCTTCACAGGGGGATATCTTTTGCCAGGCATATGCAGACTCCGTTTTTGGCCCTCCTGTTCAGGCTTCCTGGGCTTGAGGGTTTTGTTTTGCGTCCTCCTCTTTTTGGGTCTGTCCGGGTTTCTCAATAGAAAATTGTCGATTTGCGACCAGGTAGCGGGGAGGGCTCCTGTGTGAGAATGGGCTCTTCGA
>JAFGFY010000268.1 GCA_016930795.1 Deltaproteobacteria bacterium | reverse complement strand
TAATAAGCAGAAGATTTTCAATCCTATGGTCAGTAGTGGGTCTTATCGATTTCCCTTCAGCTAGTTGAGTTCATAGAGGCAAGCACCTCCTTGATCTGTAGGGTCGTCACGAACCCTAGATCAAATAATATCCTGCCGATGAGTCGGTGCTTTTTCCCCACCAGGTCTTCTGCTGCCTGAATCTCCAAGGCTTCCAGAAGTTGGTGTGACGTAATGAATCCTTTTCCCACAGCGACAGTACAGAAGCGTTTATCGATTGTTTCTACTGTCATATCACCATCCGCGACCATAAAGGGAATGCTCAGGGGTCTTCGTACACATAGTACGATATCCTTTTGTATTTTAAAGGAGTATTCTCGGTCAGTCTATCCGTAGAAACCCTTATTTTTACGGCGTAAATGCTGATATTGCAATATGGGATTGGTGGAGCGGTGACTCTTCGCTAAGCATAGTAGCCTTCAGTTTAGAGTGGCGTTGAGAATGAAAAGCGACGAGATGCAATATTCTACGGAAAGCTTAGAAACTCGATTGGAGAGAGGATGTCGCCTTTGCCAGATAGTACAATTCTCAGATCATCTTTCAGGTCCCAATAGAAGGAGTAGTCTGCTTAATCACCTGATCATTTATAATGAGACGGTTCCAAGTATTAATTTCCTAAGCTCTGGGACTTTTTTTGATCATCATCCCCGTATCGATCATGATCCATCCGCGCTGCCTTTTTGAGGTAGCCCACCTTTTCCTCTTCGTTTTCAGCCTTGTCGCTAGCCGACTTATAGTAATCAGCAATTCTCGATTTCTGGTCGGGATCTAGTCCAAGAATCAAGCCAAAGGTCGATTCCCCTTTTTGAAAACATTCCTCAATAATGCCATCCTTGAGGCTGGGCTGATACTCTACTGCTGCCTGAAAAAGGTTTTGTGCTAGACTCACACGACCTTCATCAAAGGCAGCATATCCTGCATTTTTATAGACCCCTCCAATCTGAAATCCGTAATCCGAGTCAAGCCGAACGGCGCTGATGAACCTCTCATTAGCGCCGCTGTAATTTCCAGTGTTGATATAACAAACACCCAACTTGAAGTGCGCTTCCGCATCATAAGGCCTTTCGGAGGTCCTCTTATTTAGCAATTCAATGGCTTGTGGATACATGCCTGCATCCATAAATTCCTGGGCCTTACTCACATCGTTACTGCATCTCGGGAGAAAACAGGTTAAAAACATCAGAGCAAACAGTACCGGAATTATCTCACGTTTTATTCGCATGATTTTAGTCCTCCATGTGCGGTCATAGATAAAGAGGGAACGTCCTTAAATAATCCAATAACTCAAATTTCTAAGTTATAACACCCTTCTTTTGTTGTTTTTTCACCTCTTTGAACAGCGTAGCTCACTGCCGAAATGGTCATGTCAAGCATCTTAGCCAGATCCGCCATAGTAATACCGATTTCCCTCACACACCAGTAACAGAGCAAATCCCTGGCCTCCATCCTGCCCTTATCTCTCCCTCTTTTGGTTATGTAATCCTTTTCAAGATTAAACAATGAAGATACTCTATCAAGTATCTTGTTAAAATCATACCCCAGAATTCTGAGCCTATGTTTCCGATCGAATGTCTCCTCCGATTCAGAAAGAAGACCCAAAACAAAACCGCTTTCACCCAGTATCCATTGATCACTCTTAATTCGATTCTGCCCATTTAATCGGATCTTCTTGATCTCATCTCAACCACCCAGACTCCTGATCAAGCCACCTCCAACAAGCTCGAGACATCTTCCCATCTCAACACCCTTATTGACACAGGCTCGATAGTTCCTCCGAGCTTCAGAAACCCTTTTTCCAAAAAAGCCCAAAACATATTCCGTGTCCTGCCACTCTCTCTTCCTTTCCCCCATCAGTGCGCTGTGCCCACTGTACGGATAACGATCCAATCCCTTCAAATCATCCACGATCTTTGCCCTTAGAGGATTTAAATGGATATACCGGACACCAGCTCCTGCAAATAGGCATCTTCCTGGCATATGATGGATTTGTATCTGTTCTGGAAAAGCTGCCCATGACGTCTGTGCCGAACGCATAACCTTTTGACAAAGTCCTCACGGTCTTTATTTTCATCAAAAATCTTCCTGCGCTCTATTCCCCTTATTATCACATGATGCAGGAGGCCGGGCGTCGAGGATCTTCTTTTAAAGTCATTCTGTATTCAGACCACACTCTAGTCTTATTATCTCAGCAATCTGATCATGAAGAACCGGGATTTTATTTTGGACCACATCCCAAACGATATCATAGTCCACACCCAGGTAGTCATGAACCAACCGGTCTCTCATGCCGGATATGACCCTCCATTCTACTTCTGGGTATTGATCCTTAAGTTCGAAGATACCTTCTTCGATGCTTCACCGATGATCTCGATACTTCTCACAAAGGCACGCTTGATGGTTCCATCCTGGATAAACTGCTCTTTGATCAAATCTTTTCATTCAGATAAGAGATATTTGATCTCATCGAGAATATGGCGAAGATACTCATGTGGGGAGGGCTGCATATTCGACCTCTTTAAGAATATGGGGGCCAAGATAGGGGCTGAGCGATTCCAGGGTGACAAGTTCAATCTGATGATGTAAAGCATCCTCCAGGAAGAAAGATAGCTCCATAAAAGTGTCGAATGACTTACGATCCGGCTCGAACTCCACCAGCAGGTCGATATCACTGTCAACGCGCTGCTCTCCACGAACAAAAGATCCGAATAACCCGATCCTTTTTACCCCCAGTGCTTTCAGTCGAGGTTGGCTCTGGTGAAGTGTGTTGAAAATCTCATGCTTTTTACTGATCTTGATTTCCATTTCAGTCCTTTGACCCTCTCCTAAAGTATTTTGATTTAATCCAGTTTAAATTACCATAAGAGGGACAAAATAGTAAAGTGCAAAGGACTTGAGGCCCCGTTTTACACAGTCATTAAATTGATGCTTCCCATGGCCTCATCGGAGCGAAGGGTACGTTTGCCATTCGACACGAGCTCATGGTTGATGGTTTTATATTTTCAATTGTGGCTTAATCGGAGTGATGTCATCTGAAAGTCGGAAGATGTGACATTTAAAACGGGGATCAACAAATTGATCCCCGTTCTCGATTTTCAAATCAACGTAAATAATTGATATTTAAATGTGCGGTGCCACTTGATTTTTTTGGCAGTCCCAAAGAGGGTCGAACCCGTGTCTCCGGCGTGAGAAGCCATAAAACAAAATCGAGCAAGAGCAGGAAAACACTACAAAAACTAATGATTCCAAAAAGTTAAGCAATTTGTCATCAGTACCGTATCATACCTAAAAGTACCTAATTATACCTATTTGAGGAAGGCGTCTACTGATCTTACCCCGAAAAAGTGGACACAGGGTTAAGCTGCCATTCTATATTGCTCATATTGTGTTGGCGGAGGGTCGGTGGCGGAGTGGCGGAGGGTCGGGCCATAGTAAGTTGTTGATAAATTTAGATGTCTGGCCAAAATAGGGCTTAATTTCCGGCCTATATCGACCTTTTGGGGGTTGAAAAGAGTATTATAGCATGCAAATCATGCAAAAGGGGAAAGGCTGAGAACAGAAGTCAGAGACACAGGGGACGAGGGCGAGAAGATTCGAGTGAGTGAGAAAGGGCTGTCGATTTGGTCGATAGCCCTATGATTTAGTTTGGCGGAGAGGTTGTACTAAGAGGGTCGCTCGTGCATGAATTGCATATCTATAATGAACACAATAAAGAAACTATTTTATGCACGCCCTGTACGAATGTCCTCCTTTACTTCTTTTGTGTGACCGGATTTTGTTAGGATTAGAGAATATAATCTTTGTCTCATTGCATGAAGACTTCTTTGTATGGAGCAAACCCGAAAGCAAACACCTGCAATGTGATCTCTCCAGTATTCGGATCCAGAGGGACTTCCAAATCAAATACTCCAGGATTGACACCGCAACTGAACATGGTCTGACCATTTGCCAGCACCATTGCACAGAGGTCTTGCCCATCATGGGTCACGGTGCCCCAAATCCTTTCCCAGTTTGGATTATCAGTGCCTGGTGCTGTCTGCACTGTTATATCAATCTCCCTGCTATCCTCAGCGGCACGGATCATAACAATATCGAAATCCAAAGCCTCCGATGGTGTCAGCACCGTCTTGAAAGGGGAAAACCCGGAACAATACGCCTGCAAGGTAATCTCTCCGCTTGAATCCAAAGGAACTTCAAGGTCCCAGACACCGAGGTTGTCACCGCAAGTGAACATGTATTGTCCATTAGCAAGGACCATGGCACACAGGGGAGTAGTCCCATAATAAATACTCCCGTGGCCTTCTACCCATGATGGGTTTATACCAGATTTTTTGGTCCAAACACTCATTTCAGTTGTTACAGAATCCCAAGACCACGTAGCCGTGCAGGTTATAATGGTCTTCCCTGAATCCATAGAACAATGCCCATTGTCCTTGCCGACAATGGTTACTTTACCATCAGTTGAGATGTTTAAGGTTCCGGACAAGGTATCAGGATGACCTTGATATTCCTCGAATGTGCCCAAAAATGAACCATCAGCACTGATATTCATTTCACCCCTTTCCCACCAGGGCGCACCCGGTCCGGAGGCCAGGATGTTGACTTCCCATGTCCCTGCTAAATCGGCTTGGGAATATGATCCTTCTTTTTTGGTCATGACTTTTATTTCAGTCGTTCCAGGGCTTCCAGTTGACCATGTATTTGTAAATATCATAACCGTCTTACCGGAATCCATACTCCCTCTAAGAGTAGAACTACCTGCTATCGTAATAATTCCATCCGCAGAGATATTAAGAGTGCCTGATAGACTTCCTGTAGTGCCATCACTTTCAGTTTTTGAACCCGTAAATGAACCATCAGCACTGACATTCATTTCACCTCTTTCCCACCAGGGCGCGCCCGGTCCGGAGGCCAGGCTGTTGGCTTTCCATGTCCCTTCCATATCACTCATAGAGTATGATTCAGCTTTTTTTAATAGGGTTGTAATCTCAGTAGTCCCTGGTGATCCATAATCCCAAGTATTTGTACCTATAATGACGGTTTTACCTAAATCCATGGCAGCCCTGAAATCAGTACTTAAATCGTCGGAAGTAATGATACCGTCACCGGAGATACTGAATGTGCCGGAAACGCTATCAGGATCACTGGCATACTCTTCTAAACTTCCTGAAAAAGCACCATTCGAAGTTACGGTTAAAGGACCTCTTATCCACCAGGGTGCCCCCGGTCCGGAGGCCAGGCCGTTGACTTCCCATATCCCTTCCATGTCGTTTGTTGTAAAGGCGCCAGAAGCAGAAACACGACTTGCAGACATGGATCTTATATAACTACATGTCTCTCCGTATGTATCCTGCCCAGGATTCTCTATGGTAAGCGTATTTCCTGTTAGCTGACCGGTGAAAGTCCCTTCGCCGCCGGTCTCTAAAAAAGTATGCGAGGTGTTCCCGCTGATTTGTCCTGATTCCGTGATGGTTCCGGAAAGCTGGATATATTCCACTGCAGTTAGCCCATCAACTTCAAAGGTTCCCATGGCTGATCCACTGAACGCGTTTCCGGTTTGAGTCGAAATACTCATTGCTAAAGTAGCATTGTAGGTTCCATTGCTTTCCGAATCAGTGCAGTTTGATACAACGGTCGTATACGAACCCGAATAATCTCCACGAATGTCCGGGACGGCGTCGGCAAGCCCGACCTTAAAAGCTGAAACGAAAAGAAACAACATCAGAAAGAGCAATAATTTTTTCATAGCATTTTTCTCCATTGCTGGTCGTGTACTACGCACTTCATTAACTAGGTCTCAGGTACTCGATGAAAGTCAAGGTGTAATATTCTGCCCACAACAGGATGGAGCAGTCATGGCTACAGACAATAACTACCTCAAGCTTTAAGTAGTCCTGCACTTAGGGTATCTCTATGTATCTATCTGATATTAGCCAATAAACTCTGGCTCAATAGCCAAGTAGATACAAATCTCAGGCTTTTACTATCTTCTTCTCAACAAGTCAATACATGGAAATCATGATTTTTCTAGGATTACTAGAAAAGATTGGATGACAGGAACCCCAACAGGGTCAGGACGACAACCCTTCATTTTTGCCAAAGTATAGACTAACCTTAACTCATCTTTACTTTTTAGTTTGTACTCTTGAGAAAGGCAACATAGAATAATCTAGAAATGGCGATAAAGGACTAATCAGGAAACCACAATGGGGACGTCTATGATTTCATGCTTTTCATCCAATCATCATTATTATTTTTGGGGGCTGAATTTGCATTAAAATTTTAGAATGGCATAAAATCATAGACGTTATATAACAAGATAGATGGATTATATACTCCCAAGGGTATCACAGAAAAAAATCATTTACTATCTACCAAACGAAGAAACCT